>JADHOR010000043.1 GCA_016778895.1 Candidatus Puniceispirillum sp. | reverse complement strand
ATCTCAAATATTATATCCATAAAGTTTGAATTTAAGCTATTGACATAACAATTTCACTATAATATTATGTTCCGATAATTAATGGTTATCGGAAATAATGAGCGAATTGACAACAGAAATCAAAAAACTTGAAATTGAAACTTTAGATAATCTAAAGCTGTCTAAAGCTAAAAACACTATTCGAGCCTATAAATCTGATTTTAAAGATTTTACTTTATTTTGTTCAAAGCACGGGCTTAAAAGCATGCCATCAGAGCCAAAAATAGTTTCCTTATACCTTACAAATATGTCAAAAAATTCAAAATACAGCACTCTAAAAAGGCGTTTAGCATCAATAAATGTAATGCATAAATATAAAGGATACTATCTAGATACTAAACACCCAATAATTGTTGAGAATTTAATTGGAATAAAAAGGCAAATAGGAGTTTACCAAAAATCAAAAAAACCATTATTATTTAATGATTTAAAAGAAATAATTAAAGTAATTAGTGAATCTACTATTTCTAACGAAAAAAAATTAAGGGATAAAGCTTTAATTTTAGTAGGATTCTCTGGTGGATTTAGACGATCAGAGTTAGTTAGTATCTCAAGAGAAGACGTTGAATTCGTAAAAGAAGGAGTAAAAATATTTGTAAAAAAATCTAAATCAGATCAATCTGGAGAAGGAATGACAAAAGCAATACCCTACTTTAAATACATAGAATACTGTCCTGTAGATCATCTTAAAAATTGGATGCATAAAAATCAGAACAACTTAGTTTTTCCAATTTCAGATAAGAATGTAGCTTTAATAATTAAAAAATATGCTTCAATAGCTGGTCTAGATAATAAAAGATATGCAGGTCATAGCTTACGATCAGGTTTTGCAACTAGTACCGCAGAGTCTGGTGCAAATGAAAGAAACATAATGGCTATGACTGGCCATAAATCAGTTGATATGGTTAGAAGATATATCAAAGAAGCTGATTTATTTAAAAATAACGCACTTAATAAAATCTCAAAAGAATAAAATTTCAATAATCTTTAAAAAAATTAATTAATATTTTTCTTTAGTGGATCATCATTAAAAATATTAAGTAAAATAGAAGAGTTTTTTTTGGCTGAAGATAGGTATTCTTCATAATTATTTTTAATTTTAACAATTTTATCTACAATATTGTCTATTGCATCGGCTTCTTCAAAAGATTTATGAACAAGGACATCTTTCATATATTTTAAATTAGAAGGTATTGTCATAGGTATTTGGTGAGTTATACTTGAATATATTGTTGAGGGATTTCCTAGGTTTATTTCTTCAGCATCATGTAGAATTGGCATAATATCTATATTTTGAAGAGTATCTCTAAACTCTTTATAATCCATGTACTTCAAATAAATTTTGATGTTTGGATTAGATTTTGCCATTTCGAAAAGCTTATCGCTAGTTTCTTTAACAGCAATATCAACTTTTGAATATTGAATTATAAATTTGAAATCTTTTGATGTTTTAGATAACTTATCTATCAGGGAAGGTAATTTATTAAAACCCCTGCTCACTCTAGCATCGCCCATATAACCAACAGTTTTAAAACTTTTTTTATTTTTTCTTTCAAAAAAAACCCAAGGAATATTTGATAAAAAAATTCCATTCTTAATATTTAAATGATTAGATAGAATTTCAAAGTTTTGTTTAGTTAAAACATATAAAAAAATTTTTTTATTAATTAAAAATAATTTAATTTTATTTAAAAAATAAAAAAAACCACGTAATTTCTTACTTGAGGGTGTATATAGAATTCTTAAGTGAATTTTAGGTATATTTTTTTCAAGTCTTGTTAAAAAATTTGCCAAAGACATATGTTTGTTTCTAGTTGTCTGAAACAAGATATGATCATATGACGTAAACTCATTCTTTTTTAAAAAGAAAAACAACTCAATAAAATATCTAGGTAGAATTAAATTGTTAGATAAAAGTGCTTTTAAATAATTTAAGATATTTTTATTAATAATAAAATACGGTATTAAAATTAAGGAAGATATCAATCTTTTAAAAAAAAAAATTATTTCAAATAAATAATGTAAAAATTTTTTTTCTTTTTTTTCAAAATTATTTCTATTTAATATTTTATTTATTTTAAGCTCTTTAGGTATAAATGTACCTTGCGGATCAAAAACTTCATTTAGCAAGCAGTAAATACTAAAATCATTTTCAAAAAAGTAAAAAGATTCGATTAAATTATCCAAATAATGACCTCTTGGACTTTTCATTTCTGTTTCTAATAATAATAATTTTTTTTTCACATTAAATCTTATAATTTATAAGACCAGAGTTTCTTTTAACATTTATACTTATCGCTGTTTTTAAATTTTTTTTTGGTTTTATATCATTTATTAATATTCGTTCTCCATAAGGTAAGTTATGTATGATTTGATTAAATCTAATTTTATTTTTTTTTAGAAAACTTAATGTCATTTTAAGATAATTTTTTTTTCTACTTGTAACAAGAATAATTTTATCTTTTTTAGGTATTTTTTTAAAAAATTTTTTTACACCACTAAGCAAAATATCTTTTTTTTCAGTCTTATAAGCATTATGTTTTAGGATAGTTCCATCAAGATCTATAAACCAAGTATGTGTCAAATTTTTTGATAATTTAATTTTTTTCATTTGTCTAATGCTTGATTCATCCAATAAATTCCGGAGTAAAAGCTAGCTAGGATAGAGTCTATGTCATCTTTAACATAACCACTTAAAGATAGCCAAATCAGTGCATGAATAATTTCAATTTTTTTTATGTTAGTGTTACTAAAGTGAGCTTTGAAAATATTCTCACCTACTTTAGGATAAGGATTGTCCATTATTATTTCTATGCTGTAATTGTCTATATAGAGTTTAAAATTTCTTCTATTAAAGAAATCATAATTTCCTACTAATGAATAATATACCTTTGAAAAATCATAATATTTATCTCCAGTAATGTTTACATTATTAGCAAAATAACCTCTTGGATCAAAAAAAATTGGTTTAAGATTTTTTTTAATTAGCACGTTAGAGAATGTTGGGTCGCCGTGAATAGAATTAAATTTGTCATTATATAATTGTTTTATGATTATATTAAAAATATCTTTATTGTTTTTAAATAGATAATTTTTGCATTTTTTTCCATTAATAGTAAATGTATCTACAGTTGAAAAATTTGGTATAATTTTTGAAACAGAATTTAATCTTTTAAGTGTTTTAGAAATATAAACTTCTTTAATATCTAATATACTTGATTGAACTTCTTTTTTAGAATGCAAATTTTCTAAACTTAATAAGATATTCTCAATAGATTTGCTAAATTTTTTATTATTAACGCCTGGTAGTTCAAACAAATGTTTTCCATTTATCTTCTCCATTCTAAATGGTTTGGTAGAATGAATTTTAGGAATATCTGTATATCCTAATTTATTAATTTCCGAGTACCAATTTAGTTCTTTTTTGATTAGATGATCGTAATTTCTATCAATTGATTTTTTAATTACAAAATTATTTCCTATCTTTATTTTATTAAAATATCTACCATAACCTATTTTATTATAGGATTTTTCTATTGTAGAAAAATCACCTAATTCTTTTAAAAAATTATTTTTTACAGGAGTAAAAGTTTTAAGATTATTTGAGCACCATCTAACAAATTCACCAGATTTAGGTATTTTGTTTAAACATTTTTTATTTTTAAAATAAAAAATTCCAGGAATACCTTCTTTAATTGAACTTTTTTCAACTATTTTATTATTATAAACCGACCATCTACAAATAAAAGATGACGTAGTTATAATAGAAGGGCTTTTTTTAAATTCAGGTAATTTTTTTATAATTAAGTCTGACCAGATTAATAAAATGCTTTTATTAGGGCCAATGTTTTTAAGAACATTTTTAATTCCACTGCATGTTCCGGTTTGTTTTGTTTTGTATAACTTATAATTAATTTTTGGAGGGCTTATTAAAAAATATTTTTTTATTTTATCAATCTGATAATCTGCAATAATATGAAAATTTGAATTTTTAAATAATTCAAATAAATTATAAATTACTGGTTTTCCCTCGTAGGAAACTAAACATTTAGGTTTATTCCAAGTATAATGTCTTAACCTGGAACCTCTTCCACCAGCTTGAATAATAACTTCATATTTATTTAAATTTTTCATTTTACTTTTATTTAAATAATTTTAGATAAATAAGTTTTAATTTACAAATTAAGAAGTCAAATAAATAATTTATATTAATTTTTGGATCAGTTAATTCCTTTAGGAATACTGTATTAGAGTTTAAATAATATTTCTTAAAAAATTTTATTGAAACACCCCACTTTTTTAAGAATATTTTAGAACTTTTACTTCCTAAATCTTTATTATCAAAAAAAATAAATTTATTTTTATCTCTAAGGGTCTTAGATTCAAAATGATAAACTTTAGAATCACTTACTGTTTTAAATATTCTTACTTCTTCCATCCACAATTTAAAGTTAAAATCAGGATCAGATCCAGCACCAGGAAAAAATTCTTCACTAAAACCATTAACTTTATTCCATAGGTCTTTATGTACAACATGGGGAGCCCATGTCGAACCTTGAAATGATGGAAAATTAAATTTTGAATATATCTCTAGTAATTTTTTTTCATCAAAGTTAGAATAATCTAAACCACAATCTAACTCATCAACACCATGTGCATTTATTAGTGTGCTAGATAAATAAAATTTTTTATGACCAATTTTATTAATTTCATTTACGATTGGTTCATCCCAATTCGGACAAAAATAAAAATCATCATGAGAATAGATTATATATTCATGCTGAGATTTTTTTGCAGCTAAATTTACACCTTTGCATAAACCACAATTATTTTTAGTATATGTAAAATCTATATTATGATAAATTAAAAAATCTTTTGTTTTGTCACTACCAACATTTATATGCACTATTATTTGATTATTGAATTTTGAATTTTTAAGTAAACTTTCGATACAAATTTTTAGATAATCATAATTATTTAATGAAGGTATAATTATTGAGAACATTTAATATCTAAATAATATTATTTTTTTAAAAAAATTTATTAAAAAAAAAGTATACGTGAAGAGTTTGAATATTATCATATATTTAATAAAAAATTTAATCTTGCCCTCACCTCCACTCCTTTTAATTTTGGTTGTATATCTTTTATTTTCATAAGAATTATTTAATACGATGTTACTTTTTTGTATGTTTGAACCTTTTTTAATAACCACAATATTGTTGTAAAAAGAAATAGCTTTTATTAATCCATCATATCCAGATTTTTTATAGAACGGATTAGCTATTTCATTATAATTAAGTGTATCAGTTAATTGTTTGAAAAAATTTACATGTGTGTTCGCAAATTTTAAATCAAATGGGTTTCCTCCAAAGTAGTGGTTATATGAGGTTTGAGTATCTTCAATAAAATATAAACCATTTTTATCTAAAGAATGAAAGAGCAGTTTAAAAGATTTAATAACATCCTTAGGAAAGTGACTACCATCATCAATTATAATATCAAATTTTTTATATTTATTAATTAGCGAATTAATAAATTTAGGATCGGACTGAGATCCTTCGAGAACATGGATATTTTTTTTTTTTAGTTTTCTTTTTTTTATATCTATTTTTTTTATATCTATTCCAATTATTAATGAACTTTTAAAGTATTCTGACCAGGCTTTGATTGATGACCCATCTGATACGCCTATTTCTAAAATTTTTAATTTTTTTTTTTTTAATTTATGTAAAAAATGTTCATAGACGTTATGATAATTATGAAAATATTTATCTGATTTATACTTTTTAAAGAGATATTTTAATGACATTTTATGATTTTAATTTTCCCAAAAGTATTTTTTATTTCTTATACCAAATGATTTATTCAATATATATTCTGCAATAACTGTTGAATTAAAATATTTAAAATATTTATTTCTTCCCCTTTTAGCAATTGATCTTCTTAATTTGTCATTTATTGAATATCTAATTATTTTTTTTGCTAAATCATTTATATTTTTATAAGTAATAATTTCTTTGTTAGAAAAAAAATCATTTAACCTTGTTTTTTCATCTACAAAAACCAATAAACCATTTCCCATTAATTGGGCTAATCGATCGCTACTATAATACTTAATTGGTTTACCTTGACTTAAATTTAATCCCATTTTTGATTGTGAGATTTTGTTTATAAAATTATCTGCCCATATGGGTTGATTTTCTCTCATTCCATATAAATCATATTTGATATTTGGAGTAAGTTTTTGAAGTTTATTGATAAAGTTTTCCCTGTTGTCATATTTTCCCTTTTTTAATACTCCTCTATGTACACCATGGCTCATAGCAAAAAAAACATCTTTGCTTAAAAATTTATTTTCATAATTTTTTAGTTTTTCAAAAGAATCATCTACTGGGTTAGGTAAATAGTAAATTGGTTTTTTTATTTTTAACTTAAGAGTTTTTGGATTTGATGTACAAAAATTTGCATCCATTAGATCATATTTATTTTTAAAACGTGATAAATTTTTAACCCATTCTGTATCCATTCTGTCTAAAAACCATTGACACATTTTTATCTCAGGATAAGTTTCTCTTATAAATTTTATTGTATCTCTGTTAATTAGATCAGCATGACCAAAAATAATAATATCTGGGACATAATTACTAATAACTTCAATAAATTTCTTATTCAGTTTTTTTGAACCGTCTAGATCAGTTATGTTTCGATAATAACTTACAATGTCTCTGTCACTAAATTCAAGTACACTATGTTTTAGTCTTATTAGACCATTATTAATTCTTTTTCCCGTGTTATAAAAAAGCCTACCATTATGTCGTTCGTTAAAATTAGTTACATGAAGTATTTTTAATCTCTTCTTTGTTATTAATTGTATTTTTTTTTCTTCAATTAGCTTTTTTCTGTAATTATCAATTAATATTGAAGCATTTGAATTTGTCAGAGAAAAATTTTGATAAGATAGTTTTTGTAAATTTTCTCTATATTTTTTATTTTTTATAAGTTTTTCAATAGCATTATAAACACTTTCTGCACTTAGATCATTTAGTATTATCCCATTAGTAATCGTTTCAGGTAAACCACCTCTATTAGTAATTATAACCGCACAACCACAGCTTGCTGATTCAAGGCTGGTTCTTCCGAAAGGTTCCTCCCATCTTGAGCAAACAACTGATATACTTGCTTTTTTAAAATATTGAATAACTTTATTGTGATTTTGAAAACCTAAAATATTAAGTTTTGGGTGGTTAAAAATAATTTTTTCTCTTTCTTCATCTCCAATTACTATGGCTTTCCAGTGCTTGTGTTTATTTAATATCTTTATTATAGAATTTCCAAAAATATCGTAACCTTTTGCGTGATTTAATTTACCTACAAATATTATTGTATTTTCTTTTTTTTTAAAATTAATATTTTTTTTATTAGTGCTCTGATGAATAACAATTAATTTTTGAGATTTTACAAAAATTTCATCTAAGGAAGTTAAAAATCTATTTTTGGACCATTCACTGTTAAAGACGATTACAGAACAAATTTTAAGCAATTCATATCTTTCATAAATAGACTTTGAACCGTTCATGCTTAATGGGTCATTATGAAAATATAAAATTTTTTTTGTATTATTTTTCGGTAATAATTTCACATATAAAGGTCTATTGTGAATTTCAATAATATTTGATTTTGATTTATTCTCTAGTTTTATAAACTCATTAATATATTTACTTGTCTGGCTACCTAAACCTAAAATTTTATTTGAAATATTAATATTTTTATAAATAATACCCTTGTATCTTTTTTTATATTCTGTCGAGCCATAAACAGTAATATTTTTTTTATATAAACTTTTTTTAATTACAGAATTTAGGAAGATTGATACAGCACCCGGATATTCAGGAGAGAAATTTTCTTTATAAGGCAATAAAATTGAAATTTTCATTAATATTTTTTAAAATAGTGTAAATTTAGTCCTTCTTTATCTTTTTCTGACAATATAGGATTCAGAATTGGCCATTTTATATTTATTTTTGGGTCATTCCAGGAAAGAGTTTTTTCATATTTTGATTGTCTATATTCTGAACATTTATAATTTACTGTACATTTTTTTGATAGACATAGAAATCCATGTGCAAATCCCTTTGGCACATAAAAAGAAAAATCTGAATTTTCAGATATAATCAAAGAAACATATTTACCAAATGTTTTTGAATTTTTTCTTAAATCAACAGCCACATCAAATATTTTTCCATGAGTTACAGTAATTATTTTTGCTTGAGATTTATGTGTTTGAATATGCAAACCTCTTAAAACTTTTTTTTTTGAAGATGACATAATATCAAATGGAAATTTAATATTTTTAAATAAATTATTTCTAAATGTTTCCTTTAAGAAGCCACGTTTATCGTTATAAATTTTTGTTTTAATAATTAATGGGCCAGGAATTTTTGTTTTTATTAGTTTCATTAGTTATTATTTTTAATTTTATTTCGTAGCGTTCTATTTTTCTTTATATAATATTCTCTTAAAATTGCTTCTTTTTTTGAATTAAATTTTTCCCTATAAATTAACTTCCATTTACGACCTCGCGTAAATTTAGCACCCTTTCCTAAATTGTGTAATTGAATTCTTTTTTTTATGTCAGAAGTATAACCAACATAAGTGACAGTTTTTTTTTCTATAGATTTGAGCATATAAACATAATAGCTCATAGATCTAGACTAATAAGTTTTCGATTCTTCTTTTGTGGAAGCTTGTTTAATTTCGTCTAAAGCAGCTTTGGCTCCAGCTGACATATATCTTTGATCAGCCCCAATAGTAACTAATTTAAAACCTAAGTTTATCATTTTCTGAGCATAAGCTGGTGACATATTATGTATTGCTGGAATAATATTGTTTTTTTTAGCATGTTCTAGAATTGTTAGAAT
>JADHOR010000042.1 GCA_016778895.1 Candidatus Puniceispirillum sp. | reverse complement strand
CTGGCGAATGGCGCCTATGCAACGCACCGGCTTATTGATGCTGCCTATGTTGTCAAGCTGCCGGATAATGTGCCAAGCGACCTCGCAGCATCAATCATGCTAAAGGGCCTTACTGTTGCTTATCTGATCCATGACAGCTTTGTCGTTAAACCTCATGATACCGTATTGTTTCATGCGGCGGCTGGCGGCGTTGGCCTGATTGCAGGTCAGTGGCTAAAGGCGATTGGGGCAACCACAATTGGCACGGCTGGCGGTGCGGAAAAATGCGCGCTGGCAAAGGCAAACGGCTTTGATCATGTGATTGATTACACGACTACCGATTTTGAGGCGGAAGTGATGCGCCTGACAAACGGGGTGGGTGTGGATGTGGCTTATGACTCGGTCGGGAATGACACGATGGCTCGCAGCATCACATCAACCAGGCGACGTGGTACAATCATCGCGTTTGGTCAATCATCTGGAGCCTATGCCGATTTCAAGATAGGTGATCTTGCCAAGGGATCATATTATCTCAGCCGCCCAACATTATTCCATTTTGTTGGTGACCGTTCATGGCTTGATACGGCATCAGCAAAACTATTCAAGGTGGTGACTGATGGTACAATTAATGTCGCGATCAACCAGCGTTTTGCTTTGGAAGATGTGGCCAAAGCGCATGATGCGTTAACTGGCCGTGCGACAACCGGCTGCACGATCCTAACTGTTTAAACCAGATTTGAATTCAGATTAGACAATTTGTGCATTTGATAAAGGGGCTGCCATTGACAGCCCCTTTTTGTTTCGTTTCTTTGCCGCGATTACATTTAGCGAGCGGTATACCGCCCGCAATGTCATGCGCCTTGCTGTGGCCGCATATCGCTTCGGTTAATGCCGGCAACGGCCACTGGCTTTTTCATCGCGTCGCGCCGGAACGGCTCGCCCAGCTCTTGGTTCAGCATAACTTCGATAAATGTGGTTACGCCATCATTCATCTGTGCATCAACCGCCTTAGCCAGTGCGTCACGAAGCTCGTCCATCGTTGATACCGCAACACCCTCAACGCCGCACGCTTTCGCGATGCCAGCATAGGAGACCTGCTGGTCGAGCTCGGTGCCAACAAAATTATCCTCAAACCACAGGGTTGTGTTGCGCTTTTCGGCACCCCACTGGTAATTGCGGAAAATAACCATGGTGATG
The DNA here is from genome assembly GCA_016778895.1 of Candidatus Puniceispirillum sp. Lineage (GTDB taxonomy): Bacteria > Pseudomonadota > Alphaproteobacteria > Puniceispirillales > Puniceispirillaceae > UBA3439. The sequence goes on along the minus strand of JADHOR010000042.1, from coordinate 7,932 downwards.
GCCGGCCATTCCTCGCGGCCAATCGCTGACATTTCATTCATTGAGATACCAAAGGCACCATCGCCAGCAAACCCGACGACCGGCACATCGCGTCGCCCAATTTTCGCCCCCATGATTGATGGCAGACCATAGCCACACGGCCCAAACAGACCAGGCGCAAGATATTTACGGCCTTCCTCAAAGGTCGGATAGGCGTTACCGATTGCGCAGTTATTACCAATGTCCGATGAAATGATCGCATTTTTTGGCAAGGCTGACTGAATGGCGCGCCATGCCATGCGTGGTGACATTTTCTGGGGCTCACGGCCGCGTGCACGCTCGTTCCAAGTTGTCCCCGGATCATCATCCTCATGGTCAAGGGATGTGAGTTCCTGCGCCCATGCTGATTTCGTTTTGGCAATCAGTTCTTTACGGCTGTTGCGGTCAATTTCACCAGCGGTACTTGACAACTTGCCCAGAATGCTTGTCGCGACTTTCTTCGCATCGCCAACAATGCCGACAGTAACTTTCTTGGTGAGGCCAATACGATCGGGGTTGATATCAACCTGAATAATCTTGGCATCTTTTGGCCAGTAATCAATGCCGTAACCGGGCAGGGTTGAGAAAGGGTTCAGCCGTGTTCCTAGTGCCAGTACAACATCGGCCTTGGCAATCAATTCCATTCCGGCCTTTGATCCATTATAGCCAAGCGGGCCAGCAAATAGCGGATGCGACCCCGGGAAGGCATCATTGTGCTGGTACCCACAGCAAACCGGTGCATCAAGACGCTCAGCCAGTTTCATTGACGCCTCGATCGCGCCGCCGATCACAACGCCCGCACCGTTCAGCAATACTGGGAATTTGGCGTTTGAAAGCATCTCGGCGGCTTGATTGATTGCATCTTCGCCGCCTGATGGCCGCTCAAACTCAACGATGGCTGGCAGTTCAATATCAATAACCTGTGTCCAGAAGTCACGCGGGATATTAATCTGAGCTGGTGCTGATGCGCGCTTTGCCTGCAGGATGACACGGTTAAGGGTCTCGGCAACGCGCGATGGGTCGCGTACTTCTTCTTGATAGGCAACCATGTCCTTAAACAAGGCCATCTGCTCGACTTCCTGAAAGCCGCCCTGACCAAGCGTTTTATTTGCCGCTTGTGGGGTGACCAACAGCAATGGCGTATGGTTCCAATAGGCGGTTTTAACCGGGGTTACAAAATTGGTGATGCCAGGGCCGTTCTGCGCAACCATCATCGACATTTTGCCGGTGGCGCGAGTAAAGCCGTCCGCCATCATGCCTGCGTTACATTCATGCGCTGCGTCCCAGAAGGTAATACCGGCCTGCGGAAAGAGATCGGAAATCGGCATCATTGCAGAGCCGATAATGCCAAAAGCATGTTCAATGCCATGCATTTGCAGGACTTTTACAAACGCTTCTTCGGTTGTCATCTTCATGAGTTTTCACCCTGTCGTTACATTAAGTTACGGTTAAAATCTTGGTCGTAAGTTATCTTAGCTCGCGCGAGACGATTATGGGATTGTAAGGCGTGCCTGATGCGAACCGTAAACTCTAGGCTCATGTTTGTACTATCATTTTTCGGTGAAGCCAAGCCGACTTTGGTACCAGTTATAGCCAAATTTAGATCCAGCCAAACAGGCTTGCTTTTTTCCAAATCTAGGCCAAGATATTTTTTTCATGCAAGCTGAAAGGCCATGCGGTGTTTGGCCGATTTAGTCAATACTAAGATAATTGCAAGATCCCGGCAGAGGGCGGGAACTGCGCCTTGGCATTGTCGGGTTATTTGGGGGCGAGGTTTTTTTTATGAAGGTAACAGCGTTAGCACCGGCTATGGGCGCCGAAGTCACGGGCGTTGATCTAAGTACATCAATCGATACAGGCTTGATTGACGAGCTTCGTGCGGTATGGCTCGAACATCAGATGATTGTAATTCGTGGTCAGGATATAACGCCGGCGCAGCAGCTTGCGTTTGCTACGACCATTGGCGAGCCGGATATCTATCCGTTCTTGACCGGACTTGAGGGTTTTCCAATGATCACCGAGGTGTTGAAAAAGGAAGATGAAAAGGTCAATTTTGGTGGCATCTGGCATTCCGATACGACCTATCAGAAATGCCCGCCAATGGCGACTTTGCTATATGCCAAGGAGTTGCCGCCACTGGGCGGTGATACCCTGTTTGCCAGCCAATATGATGCCTATAATCAATTATCAGATTCGCTTCGCGCGATGCTGGACGGTTTACGGGCGGTCAATGCGGCGGGCAAAAAACGGGTAACGTCAACCCGCAGCGAGCGTATCAAGGATTCGGGAAGCGGTGTAGATCCCGATGCATTGGTTGGCATTCATCCGGTGGTGCGCACCCATCCGGAAACTGGTCGCAAGGCGCTGTTCATCAACCCGGCGCATACTGTCGCCTTTGATGGTTGGAGTGAGGAAGAAAGTCGCGGGTTGTTGGATTACCTTTTCACCCATCAAATTTTGCCGGAATTCCAGTGCAGGTTGAAATGGCAGGTTGGCGATGTGGCCTTTTGGGATAATCGTTGCGTCCAGCATTACCCGTTGAACGACTATCATGGTTACCGCCGGCTGCTGCACCGGATTACCCTGAAAGGTGACGTCCCCCGCTAAGTCGCTTCAAGATAGGTCGCCAGGCGGTGGGGCGGCGTGAGTTATGCGGTCAGCACCGTTTTTGCTAATAAGCCCGTCGCCGCACCCGCCTCACCGATGCTACAAAACCGCAATCTCAGAACAATTTTTGCTGAGCGTCCATGCTTATTGCCAAGTTGGAATTTGATTATTGACCAATTCGAAATTTATTTTGGTTCGCAGGTAAGTTTGGGTTGCGCGAGTGATTTTTTTTCCTTTAAATGATGAGAACTACTTCGGCGGCTTGATCAGCTTGACCAAGCGTACGTCGGTACTAAATGTTCAATTCTGGGAGGAATTAGGAATGTATAATAAGTATTCGGTGGCCCTGGGCGCAGCCCTTGCTGTTAGTGTCGCAGGCTTTGCTGGCGGTGCAATGGCAAAAGTTGAGGGCGACACCATCACCATTGGGTCTTCACTCTCGCTCACAGGTAAATATTCAACTAATGGTTTTCACACCCAAAAGGGTTATGATTTTGCAGTGAAGCGGATTAATGATACCGGTGGCGTCAAAGTTGGTGGAAAAAGCTACAAGCTCAAAGTTGTCTATTATGACGACGAGTCGACGCCGTCTCGTGCCTCGCAGCTGACTGAGCGGTTGGTCAAGCAGGATGGAGTAGAGTTTATGCTTGGGCCATACAGCACAACTATGACGAAAGCTGTAGCTCCAGTGACAGAAAAATATAAAGTGCCGATGGTTGAGGCAGAGGGAGCATCACGCTCACTGTTCACCCAAGGTTACAAATACATGTTCGCTGTGTTGTCCACATCTGAGTATTATCTGGCTCCGGTTCTTGACCTTGTTGCTCAGCGTGCAAAAGCTGGTTGGAAAGCCCCATCGGACCTGCGGATTGGAATGGCGTTTGAAAACGATGGCTTCTCACTTGATGTTCGCGCCGGTGTTCTTGATGTTGCCAAAAAGTACAATATGAAAATTGTGATCGACGACAAGCTACCTGCAGATTTGTCAGACATGTCAGCAACCTTGACTAAGTTCAAGGCCCTCAAGCCAGATATTCTCCTGGTTTCAGGTCACTCCAAGGGTGCGGCTACTGCTGCTCGTCAAATTGAGGAAATGAAAATCCAAGCCCCAGTCATCGCGATTACTCATTGCGAAGCTGCAAAGGTTCATGTGAAGTTTCCAAAGTCTGCAAACGGCCTACTTTGCCCAACACAGTGGTTGACAAATTTGCCGAACAGCGAACCAATTTTTGGGGATGCTCCAACGTATGACAAAGACTTCAAGGCGGCCTACCCTGAGTACAATACAGGCATTCCTTATCAGACAGCTCAGGCTTCTGCTGCTGTCCTCGTGTTCAAAGACGCCTTCGAGCGTGCTAACAGCTTTGATCGTGATAAGGTTCGCGATGCTTTGGCAGCAACGGACATGAATACGTTCTATGGCCCCATCAAGTTCTCAGAAGCTGGTAATAACATCGCAAAGCCGATGTTCTATCGTCAGATTGATGCGGATGGTAACTATAAGAATGTGGTTACGTTCAAAGACTTCGATATGCCCCGTAAGGTCGCATACTAAGAGTCACCCACTAGCAGTCAATCACACCAAATACTTTGGAAGCCCTTATTTTAAGGGCTTCCTTTGATTGTCTGCTTGTGTTAACCCTCCTGAGCCAGAAAATTCAGCTCTTTTCTTTTCTTTTTTCATATCAGAGGGCAAATCATGCTTGATAATTTGCAACTCCTTTTCGTATATGCGCCAGTGATGAATGTCCAAATGATTTTGGACGGAATCTTCATTGGAGCAGTATTTGCGCTCGCTGCATACGGTTTGGCTCTAGTTTGGGGCGTGATGAATGTCAAAAACTTGGCTCAAGGCGATTTCGTTATAATGGGCGGGTATTTGGCTTTCTCAGCGAACAACTTTGGTGTCCACCCAGTTATCGCTTTGCCTTTTATCTCCGTCGTGATGTTTTTTTACGGTGTGTTGGTTTACAAATTGGTTATCCGGCGCGTGATTGAAAACGACATGTTTGTTTCGTTACTTGCGACATTTGGCTTGTCGCTGTTCATGCAGCAGGTAATGAACCTAGTATATGGACCGGAAGTTCAGACTGTCGACTCCCACATGCACATAATGACAATGTTTGATGACTTTGTGACTGTGCCGACAATTAAAATTGTATCGCTTGCTCTTGCAGGCGTTTTTGCCACAGGCATTGTGATTTTCATGACTAAATCTCGGACGGGTCAGGCGATCAGGGCAACAGCTCAAGATGCGCGTGCCGCGCGGGTCTTAGGCATCGACACTGATAAGATCTACATGCTTACCTTTGCCTTGAATTCTGCGATCTGTGGTATAGCCGGAGTGCTTGTTTCGATGATTTGGGTTCTCCAGCCGTTTTATGGGATTGTCTATTCGCTCCGAACATTCGCTATTGTCACAGCTGCCGGCCTCGGAAACCTGCCGGGAGTGATTGGCATGAGCTTTGTACTGGGATGGGTTGAGCAATACGCTGGCATTATTGCCGGTGCTGAGTGGCAAGTCGCTGCTGCGGTATTTGTACTAATTGGTGTTCTATCATGGCGTCAGATCCAATTGCGTCGCCAAAGACAGGTGGTTCGGTAAAATGAATGAAAAGTTGATTTATGTGGGATTAGCCGTTTTTGGTATCCTCGGTCCAATAGCTTTCCCGGATTATGTCATGCAAATGGCTGTCCTTTGGATCATGGTGCTAATGGCGACTACGTGGGACATTACTGGCGGTCAAATGGGCTATAATTCGCTCGGTAACATTACTTTCTTCGGTGTTGGCATGTATGTTTCGGCGGCGATTCAGGTCTCGATGTTTTACGACCTAGGGGAGTTTACCGCATCTTATGGAGCGATTAAGCCAGTATTTACAGAAGCCGAGTACTACACAGGTTTATCTATGGGCATAGTAATGGCTGGCGTAGCATGCTCTGGTTTGGCCCTGTTATTAGGATTGGCTGTCTTTGGCCTGCGGGGGCCCTACTTCGCGATTGGTACACTCGGGGTTGCAGTTGCTGCTCGTGAGATAGCGGGTACCATTGAAGTAATCGGTGCTGGTGCTGGAATTGCGATGCCATTTCTTCCTCTCCCCATCGAATACAGATCTTTGTTCTTCTACATTCTGTGCTTTGTGCTCGCCGTTATTGCACATTTCGTAATCAAATGGTTGTTTAAAACGCAATTTGGTCTTGCCGCTAATGCCATCCGCGATGATGAGGACAAGGCTGAAGCAATGGGTATCCCTACTTTGAGATACAAGCAGGTAGGGTGGGCTATTGCAGCGTTTTTCATGGGTTGTTCGGGAGCCGTTTTTGGCAACATGGTCGGTTATATTGAGCCGCTGGAGGTGGCGTTCCCAGTTGCGACATTTGGTATTTTTATGGTGGCGATGTCTCTCCTCGGCGGAAAGGGTACACTTTGGGGTCCCGTGCTTGGGGCAATCCTTTTCCATGTTGTGAAAGAAGCTACTTGGACATACCTATTGGGGCTACAGTGGGTTGTCCTCGGGCTCATTTTGATTGTGAACATTGTTTACTTTCAAGAAGGCATCATGGGCTGGCTGCAGACGAAATACCCGGAAAAGTTTGGTATCGTTGTAGACCGGTCAAACACACAAGTGAAAGAGGGGGCATAAATGGCTGACCCTATTATTGCAGTTGAAAACGTCTCCAAATCCTACGGGGGCGTTAAAGCTAACATCGATATCTCGATGACAGTCGAGCGTGGCTCAATTACTGGCATTATTGGCCCCAACGGCTGCGGAAAAACAACACTTTTCAACTCAATTGTTGGCTACCATCCGATAGATAGCGGTTCGATCAAATTTGAGAATACTGAGATATCTCAGCTGAGGGTTGGTGATATTGCGCGTCTTGGGATGTTGCGTACCTTTCAGCAAACCCGAATCTATAAGAAGATGGATTGTGTTGACAACATGCAGATTTCAGTATCGCACAGGGAAGGCTCAAAAAATTCAATGTTTGCCAGTCGCAGTGGTGAAATACGTGACCGTGCCAAACATTTGCTTGAATTTGTTGGCCTCTACTCCAAACGAAACTTAATCTCTGGCGATCTGTCCTTTGGACAACAAAAACTTTTGGAATTTGCGATGGCATTGATGAATGAGCCAAAAGTTCTGCTCCTTGATGAGCCTACGGCCGGGATTAACCCAACATTGATCAATGGATTGATTGACAGGTTGAGGCGGGCAAATGAAGAGCTTGGTATAACATTGTGTGTGATCGAACATAACATGCGGGTGATCATGAACCTTGCATCGCAAATTTATTGTTTGTCGAACGGCAAGATGCTGGCACATGGCAAACCAGAAGATTTGCAGAATGATCCCCGCGTTATTGATGCGTATCTTGGAGGGCACTAATGGCCAAAGAACCTGTGAAAAAGACTGCTGCAAAAGCCTCGGCCACAAAAAAGGCATCAGCAAAAAAGCCAGTCGCCAAGGCAAATTCGCCAAAGAAGGCCGCCAGTAAGCCTGCTGTGAAAAAGACTCCTGCTAAAAAAGCTGTAGCCAAGAAAGTTGTAGTTAAAAAAACCGCGGCAAAATCAGCAGCGTTGAAAAAAGCACCTGTAAAAACAGCTGCCGCTAAAAAAGCTTCGGCAAAGGCAGTAAAAAACACCAAGAAGAATGTCAGGGGCTATGGCGGTGGTTCGGTTGATGTGGTGATGTCGGTTGATCAGGTTGCCCGTGAAGCCGCGTCGATTGCGGCTAACGCGCCAACCGTCAAGGAGCTGCAAAAGCTGGCGAACAATGAGAACTACCTGACCATCAATAACCTGCGGGCTGGTTATGGCAAAATGGAAATTTTGCATGAATTCAGTCTGTCCATTGGGCGTGGTCAGTCATTGTGCCTAATCGGACCAAATGGTGCGGGCAAGTCCACTGTACTGCACTCGATCTTTGGCTTTACCAACATCTTCTCTGGCTCGATTGTTATCGATGGAAAAGACGTGACAGCCTTAACCCCTTCGCAGAAACTTGCCGAGGCAGGTATTGCCTACATCCTTCAGGATAAGTCTGTCTTCCCGCAAATGACCGTTGAGGAAAACTTGCTGATGGGTGGCTTTTTGAAAAACCGTCCCGCTGAGGCGAAAGCTGCGGCCGAGATGGTTTTTGATAAATATAGCCGTCTTGCTGATCGGCGTGACAAGCCTGCTGGGGTTCTCTCGGGTGGTGAGCGTCGTTTGCTCGAGATTTCGCGTGCGCTGGTCATGCAGCCGCAGGTTCTTCTGGTTGATGAGCCGTCAATTGGTCTGGAGCCGCGTTTTATCGACATGGT
>JADHOR010000016.1 GCA_016778895.1 Candidatus Puniceispirillum sp. | reverse complement strand
ATTCATGCCACGCCCTAATAGCCCAAACAACCTTTTGCACTGGTCGGCAAACCTCGATGTTCATGGTATCGCTTGGTTGTTTATCCAACTTCGTGAAAAATCAGTGAATGTCTTGACCCATGCAGCTGTAGGCGAGCTCGCAGTGCTGGTGGACTGGTTAGAGGAGAATGATAGCATTAATGGCGTCGCCTTGCTTTCGGGAAAACCGGGCGGCTTCGTCTATGGCGCCGATATCAATGAATTTGAAACCTTGAAGACCGCCGAGGATGTTGCCGACCATATGGAGATGGTGCATGGGCTATTTAACCGGATTGCAGGTCTGGGTGTGCCGAGCTGTGTTGGCATTGACGGCATTGCATTAGGGGGCGGGCTGGAAATCTCGCTTGCGTTTGATCGTCTATTTGTTACCGCATCACCAAAAACTAAACTTGGATTTCCTGAAATTAATCTCGGCATTATGCCGGGCTATGGTGGCACTGGCCGCGCCTATCGACGGGTTGGCACCAAATCAGTCTTGGATATGATGCTTACCGGCCGGCCCGTTGGCAGCAAGGATGCCCTCAACAGCGGCCTTGCCGATGAAATGGTTGACAGCGCTGATGATCTTGCTGCTGCGATGCGCCGATGGATGCTTGGCTGCCGTCGCGTTAAACCCGCGCATATCCAGCGTGATACCATGGCTGACACCGATGCCATTAAAGAGGCACGCGAAATCTATCTGAGACGCGCTCGCGCTGATCATACGCCGGCGCCCTTTGCTATCATTGACCATGTCGAGACCTATGGCCATGATGCTGCTGCTATGTCAGCCGGCGAGATTGGTATCTTTCCGCAATTAATGGTTGGCGCGGCGTCTAAAAATCTGCGCCGCGTTTATTATCTGACCGATGCTGTGCGGAAATCGGCACGCGGTGAAAGTGGCATTGAGCGACTTCATGTCGTTGGTGCAGGTGTGATGGGTGGTGATATTGCTGCGGTTGGCGCCATGTCAGGCCTTGAAGTCAGCTTAACCGACATGAATGCAGCGGCAATTGACTCTGCGATTGACCGCGCCACAAAACTATTTGAACGTAGACTTAAATCTCCCGATAAGATCGCGGCTGCACTTGGCCGTTTGCACGCCGACCAACAAGGCCATGGCGTTGCCGACGCCGATCTGATCATTGAGGCAGTTGCTGAAAAACTGGCAGTAAAGCAGGCAGTATTTCAGGCACTGGAGGCGGCCAGCAAACCGGGCGCAATCCTCGCTACCAATACATCAGCTATCCCGTTAGAAGACATCGCCAACACATTGAAATCACCCGAGCGCTTGATCGGGTTGCATTTCTTTAACCCGGTTCCGGTGTTGCCGCTGGTCGAAGTGATCTGGTCAAAATTTTCCGATCAGGAAATGGTCAATCGCGGGATGCAATTTGCTGGCAGAATTGGCAAAATGCCGATCCGCTGTAAGTCGGTACCCGGCTTTCTGGTCAATCGTGCCCTGCTGCCTTATATATTCAAGGCGATTGCAGCGGTGGCGGCGGGCCAGTCGGCAGATCTGATAGACGAGTCACTGGTTGATTTTGGTATGCCTATGGGGCCGGTAGAACTTGCTGACCAGATTGGCCTTGATGTCTGTCTTGATGTCGGCGTTGTGCTGGGCATTGCCCCGGCGGTCAAGGATTTGCTGGCAGGAAAATGCGCCGCCGGCACCATTGGGCGGAAATCAGGCAGCGGGTTTTACAATTGGGATGGCAACCGGCCGATCCGGCCACGTCAGCCCGCAGACGCAGCCTCAATGGACGCGATTGCGAAATCAATGCTGGCACCGATGATTGACGAATGCCAGAAAGCGGTTGATGAGGGCGTGGTAGACTCGCCCGACAGTGCCGATGCAGGCATGCTATTCGGCATTGGCTTTCCCGGTTTTCGCGGTGGCCCGCTAAATTGGGCCAAGCTTTAAATAATTGGGCCAAGTCATTAAGAGGGATCACCGTTAGATGCCTGGCAATTTTGAAGGTAAATCATGCTGATTACGCATGATGATTTATGAGATGGATCGAGGATTACGATGAAGGACATTTTTATTCTGGCGGCACAGAGATCAGCCATTGGCAGCTATGGTGGCACCCTGAAAGACACCTCGCCTATCGAGCTTGCGGTTCCGGTGGCAAAAGAAGCCATTGCCAAATCAGGCGTTCCGGCAGACGCCATTCAGCACGCTGTCTATGGTCATGTTATCCACACCGAGCCGCGCGATATGTACTCACCGCGCTGTATTTCCATTGGCGCCGGTCTTGATGAAACTGCGCCCGCCTTTCAGGTGAACCGCCTGTGCGGTAGCGGCCTTCAGGCCATTGTTAGTGCCGCCCAACTAATCCAGCTTGGCGATTGTGACACGGCACTTGCTGGCGGGGTTGAGGTGATGAGCCGTGGTGCCTATATCCTACCAGCTCAGCGCTGGGGTGCGCGGATGGGTGATGCGGCGGTAATCGATATGATGAATGGCGCGTTGCACGACCCGTTCGGGCTGGGCCACATGGGCATTACCGCCGAGAATATCGCCACCGATTTTAACATTAGCCGCGAAGATATGGATGCGTTTGCCGCGCAATCACAAGCCCGGGCGGCGGCGGCTGATGCTGCTGGATATTTTACTGACCAGATCACCCCGCTGGAGCTGACCCAGCGGCGCAAGACCATTATCTTTGAGCGTGATGAATATATTCGCGGTGACACCACCAATGAGAGTCTTGCGGGATTGCGTCCTGCCTTTGCCAAGGACGGGCTGGTGACCGCTGGTAATTCCTCAGGGATTAATGACGGCACAGCGTCGTTGGTTCTGGCCAGCGGTGGTGCGCTAAAGCTGCACAAGGCGGCTGCACTGGCACGGATTGTCGCCTATGGATTTGGCGGCGTGCCACCACGCATCATGGGTATGGGGCCGGTACCGGCAAGCAAGATGGCGCTACAACGCGCCGGACTAACGATTGATGATCTTGACCTTATTGAAAGCAATGAGGCTTTTGCTGCACAGGCCTGTGCCGTGTCGCGTGAGCTGGGGTTTGATCCGGCGCGGGTCAATCCGAATGGCGGGGCGATTGCGCTGGGCCATCCGGTTGGTGCTACCGGCGCAATTATCATGACCAAGCTGGTGCATGAGCTTCACCGGATCAATGGCCGTTACGGTATGGCAACCATGTGTATCGGTGGCGGTCAGGGCATAAGCGTCATCATTGACGCCAACCCCTAATCCAGTGGCGGCACCACTAACAGTACCAGACCAAAGCCGAAGATAACGGAGCCAGCATTATGTATAAAGCGCCCCTGGAAGATTATCAGTTTTTGTTTGAGCGGATCATTGAATTTGATGCGCTGATGAACGAAATCGGCAATAATGAGGTAAATCAGGAACTGGCTGACGCAGTTCTTGAAGAAGCCGGCAGGCTGGCCGGCGATGTACTTGCACCATTGAACCATAGCGGCGATATTAGCGGTGCCAAACGGCTGGAGGATGGGCAGGTCATAACGCCCGACGGGTTTCGTGATGCTTACGCGGCGATGGGGCGGGGCGGCTGGACCGCAATGGAAGCCGCGGCTGATTTTGGTGGACAAAACTTGCCAATGACGCTGACCACTGCGGTGAATGAGCTATGGCAATCGGCAAATATGGCATTTGCCCTGTGCCATCTTTTAACCCAAGGTCAGATCTATGCTTTGCAGAAATCGGCCAGCCCCCAATTACAGCAAACCTATATCCCGCCAATGGTCGATGGGCGCTGGACCGGCACAATGAATTTGACCGAGCCGCAAGCCGGTACCGACCTTGCCGGCATTAAAAGCCGCGCCATACCAAACGGCGATCATTATCTGATTAGCGGCCAAAAAATCTACATCACCTACGGCGAACATGATATGGCTGAAAATATCGTCCATCTGGTGTTGGCGCGCACATCGGATGCGCCCGATGGCATCAAGGGTATTTCGGTCTTTATCGTGCCAAAATTTTTGCCAGATGCAGCGGGTAATTTCACCAAGCCAAATGATCTGCGCTGTCTGTCCATTGAGAAAAAGCTGGGCATCAAGGGCTCGCCAACCGCCGTAATGCAATATGGTGAGGCAGGCGGTGCTGTTGGTTATCTTGTTGGCGAGGAAAATCAGGGCATCGACATAATGTTCGGCATGATGAACCATGCGCGGATTGCGGTTGGGCTGCAGGGGCTGGCGATTTCCGAGCGCGCGTATCAGCAGGCCAGAGCCTATGCGCGTGACCGTGTTCAGGGCGTGCCGTTTGATCGCAAAAAAGGCGATGCTATTGTGCATCACCCGGATATTCTACGCCTGCTTGGTGGCATGAAATCTGAAATTGAGGCCATGCGCGCACTGATGATGGTTGGTGCTGCCGCGATGGATAAGGCGCGCTATGCCCATGCCGGTGACAAGCACGAACTGGATGCTAGAGCTGGCCTGTTAATTCCGGTGATCAAGGGCTGGATGACCGAACGTGCCCAGCAAATCACCTCAGATGCGCTGCAAATTCATGGTGGCATGGGTTTTATAGAGGAAACTGGTGCAGCGCAGCATTATCGCGATGCCCGTATTCTACCGATCTATGAAGGCACCACTGCAATTCAGGCAAATGATCTGGTTTTCCGCAAAACAATCCGCGATAACGGTACCGCAGTTACCGCGCTGTTTGACGAAATCAACCGCGACATGAGCGCTCTTGAACATCATCAGAACAATGCAATTGTCTCGGCGGCAAAAGCTGTTCTTGCGGCGAATGATACGGCGCGGAAAACCGTTGCCCAAATTATCGCCAGCGCCAATAGCCCGCGCCGGCCGGCCGCTGCGGCCACCAATTATCTGATGCTGCTCGGCACATTATGTGGTGGCTGGCTGATGGCACGCGCCGGCGCCAGTGCCGCCGATGCGATCGCCGCTGGAGAAACCGGGATGGTTGGCAATGATGATTTTATGACAACCAAGATCACCACGATGCAAATCTATATCACCCATCACCTGCCAAAGCTCTTTGCACTTGCCCGAACCATCGCCGATGGTGACGCGCCGGTATTGGCGATGCAACCGGACTGGCTGTAACAATTGTCACATCGGCCGGGCTAGGGCTTGTTGGCGTCTTTGAAAATGATCTTTGCCCACTCCTCCCACAAACGGGACAGCGCTGCATAATCAGCCTCGCCAAGCCCGTTTGCCGCAGCGATTTCATAAGGCGTGTGCGACGCCGAAATAGCAAAAAGCGGCACGCCAAGCTGCTGTGCAGTTTCCAGCGCAAGGCACGAATCCTTGCGCGCATTCGTTACCGACATGCCACCGTCAAAATCACCATATTTCATTCGTTCTCGCACCCGGTGAAGCAACGGGCGCAACATCCCCTCCTCGCGGTTAAGGATCGAGATGAATATATCGCTAGAAACCTCCAGTTTCTTTGACATTGAAAAAGCCTCGATCAGCACCACCATAAGCGCGTGCATGACTGCATTATTAACCACCTTGATGCCCATGCCCGCGCCAGTTTTACCAAGATCGTAAATATCCGCCGCTACCGGCTCGAGGATCGGCTTTGCAATGGCTTTGGCGGCATCATCACCGCCCATAAAGAAGGTCATCTGACCGCTTGCCATGCTGGCAACACCGCCAGCGATGGCAGCATCAACAAAACAGACATTATGCCGCGCGCTCATTGCGGCACAATCAATCGCGCTTTGCGGGGTGACCGTACTGGTCTCGATAATCAATTGTGGTTGGCGCGCCGCGGCAAGCAGCTGGTTCGTTACCGCGAACGAGATATCTGGATGAGGTAATGACAGGATAATGACATCCGCCGCCATCGCAACGCCGCCAAGATCATCATGGGTAATGATGCCATTTACCGCTGCCCGGTCACGCCGTTCGGCATTCTGGTCATAGCCATGAACCGGTGCAAATGCGGCGAAGGCGGCAGCGATCGCACCACCCGCATTGCCAAGGCCAACGATGCCAATAACGGGGGCTGAATTTAACCGATCTTTCATGTATTTAACCTCTTGACTTAGGCCCCTTAACTGCAGTTTTTCACCCCGGCGTTTTGATGGGTCAGCCGCTAGCCATCACTGATCAAGCCGGCGGTTTCGACAACAGCATGAAACAGGACATTGGCACTTGCTGCTGCCCAGTCCTGACTGATTTCTTCGGCTTCATTATGCGATAACCCACCAACACAAGGACACATAATCATCGCAGTTGGCGCAACCTTGCTCATCCAAAAGGCATCATGCCCAGCGCCTGAAACTAAATCCATACGACTATAGCCAAGCCGGTCTGCAGCACCGCGCACCCGGTCAATACAGGCCTGATCAAATGCCACCGGATCAAACGCACCGGCAAGCTCAATCTCGATTCCAAGTCCAAGTGACGCCGCAATTTCATTTGCACCGGCTTGCAGCTCGGCATTCATCGCCGAAATCACCTCAGGATCAGGGCTGCGAAAATCGACGGTAAATATGGCCTTGCCGGGGATGATATTGGTTGAATTTGGGAAAATGTCGCAATGCCCAACCGCACCGACGGCGCGCGGTGCGTTCTTCATCGCAATCTGATGCGCCATTAACGTGATCTGCGCCATGCCAAGGCCGGCATTCACCCGTGAGGCCATCGGCGTTGATCCGGTATGCGCCTCCTTTCCAGTCAGGGTAATACGAATCCAGTTCAGCCCCTGCCCATGGGTAACGACGCCAATATCAATGTTCGAATCCTCTAAAATTGGCCCCTGTTCGATATGAAGCTCAAAAAAGGCCGCAACTGGCCGGCCGCCTACCGGTTCATCTCCGACCCAGCCAATCCGCTTCAATTCATCACCAAAACTTGCGCCAGTCGCATCGGTACGCTGATAAGCCCATTCCAGACTATGCACACCGGCGAAAACGCCCGATGCCATCATTGGCGGAGCAAAACGGCAACCTTCTTCATTCGTCCAGTTAACAATCTCGATCGGGTGGCGGGTTTTCAGTCCCGCCTCGTTCAGGCTGCGGATAATCTCCAACGCCGCCAGAACGCCAAGCGGCCCATCATATTTTCCGCCAGTTGGCTGGGTATCAAGGTGGCTGCCGACCATGACCGGCGGCAGGCTGTTATCCACGCCATCACGGCGGGCAAACATATTGCCCATCTGATCAGTCTGAAGGGCCAGCCCCTCGGCCTCGCACCATGTCTGAAACAGGCGCCGCGCCGCCGCGTCATCATCGGTAAGCGCCTGCCGATTATTACCGCCCGCAACACCCGGGCCAATTTTTGCCATTTCCATCAGGCTGTTCCATAGCCGGTCTGCGTCAATTCGCAGATTACGGCCGATCATATTCGCATCACTATTCATAATATTGGTCCCAATAATTATTTTGCCTCGCACCCGCCAAGCCTGTCCGGCTCACTGTTTCTCGGTTCATTGTTTCTTGGCTCTTTGATTATTGGCACATTTTCATATTTTTTGGCTGCCTATTTTTTCGCAGGTATTTGGAAGGTTAATGATGCCCAAAGCGATTCCCACATCGCGTCGCCCACATCCGCTTCTGGTAACGGTCGCAGAATCACACTATCAACAAGGTAATCACGCCCAGCCAAAACGGCAAAATGCGCTCGCCCTGCCTGATCAGTTCGGTATTTTGCTACCTCAACATCGCGCGGATTATGCCGGGTAAAGACAGTAATCTGGGCATTGGCCAGTGGCTTGCCGCTGGCATAAAGACGGATTGGCATAGTCTCTAAAGGTGGCAATTGATAAGGATTTTTCTCGGCAACAAGCTCGATCGCCAGACCAAGGTGGCGATCAATTCCAGCGCCAGCCGTAACAGGCTCACCAACATTAATCAGACTTTTGGCGAAACGTTGATAGCGCTCGGTAATCTTATCCAGCGCAAGACCGAGTCTCTGATGCTGTTCAAACGCCTGATCAAAGCCTTTTTCACGGGCAAAATCATCAAACTTTGTGGTTGATGAATAGACCATGCGAATTGGCGCGGTTTGATGCAAAATAATGCCCAGACCCGCGGCACCGGAATTGAACTTTCCGGCCGGGCGATCACCATAGCGGCCAGAAATCTCTTGCCGTTCGATCTGATCATCCGAGTGATTACCTGCAGGACCAGCTGCCTTCGGCCGTAAAAAGGCGAATGCCTCGATCTGATCCGGAACATAAATTCCCGATGAGCCTAAATAATCAGTGCCAATCAACAAATCTGCGGTTAAAATTTGATTCGTTTTGGGCTGGAAGGACGAGGGCTCGATCCAGAATTCGTGAGCCTGTGGCAATGCCGGTATAGCCAACAGAAACCCGGCAAACAATAACCCTATTTTAGTCACTTCACAGGTTATTTTGACGATCCATCGTGCCGCCACACTCACCCTCATAACAGCGTAAATAATAATCACATCCTCAAAAGACCGTAAAGTTGAACAATTCATGTTTCGTAAAGATTTCAGACTATTAATTGCCAATTGTAAAGCCTTATCATGCCGTCTTGGTTTGTGCTTTTTCCTTTTATTGATCGGCCCGTTCAGCATGCTGGCACTGGCGCATGAAATCCGCCCAGCGGTTGCCGATTTATCACTATCGCACGCGGCCGGCGGTGACGGCGAAACTGGCGCATCCAGCCGCCTTCACATTAATATTGATTTGAATGTCGAGCTGTTTCTTGCCGGCCTTGATGCCAGCCAGGTGAGCGACACTGATGAAGCACCGCAAGGCGCCAAATATGATGCGCTTCGTCACTTACCCGCCGCAGAATTAGCCGCAGAATTCACCGCAAGATGGCCCGAATTCAAACAGAGTCTTTCCGGTCTTGCCGGATATGCAGCAGACGGTGATTTTCGGCCTCTCGACTTTCAGCTTCAAACAATCACCGTTGAGGATAATCCGGCTATCAGCCTGCCGCGAAGCAGCAAGCTGGTTATATCAGCCATGCTTGACCCCGCCGATAAAAGCGTCCGCTTTGGCTGGGCTGCTAATCTTGGTCCATTGGTTGTCCGCCAGCAAGACCCGAAGAAAGCACCGGAAACCCTCTATACCGGTTATCTTGAACCGGGGGCGATAACCGCGCCAATCCTGACCAGTGGTACCACGGCGCAACCAGCTCTTACCGTCGCACTTGATTATATTAAAATTGGTTTTGTTCATATTGTGCCAAAGGGGCTTGATCACATTCTGTTCGTTTTGGGGCTGTTTTTCTATGCCGCGCGCTGGCGGCCACTGCTGGGGCAGGTCACGCTGTTTACACTGGCACATACGACAACATTGATGCTGGCTAGCACCGGCTATATTACGGTGTCGCCGGAAATTATCGAGCCATTAATCGCCGCGTCCATCATTTATATCGCCTTTGAAAATTTGCGTAGCAACCGTTTGGGCGGTGGACGATTGGCGGTGATTTTCGGATTTGGACTTCTTCATGGGCTTGGCTTTGCCAGTGTGCTTGGCGATATCGGCCTTGCCCACAGCCGGTTTATACTCAGCCTGATTAGCTTTAACATCGGTGTTGAGCTGGGTCAGCTTGCCGTTGTTTTACCTGCCTTTTTGCTATTTGGTGTCGCCGCGGGCAACGCGCTGTGGTACCGGCGTCTGATCGCAGTTCCGGCGTCATATATTATTGGTGCCATTGGGCTTTTGATGCTGGTGACACGGGTTATCGGCGGCTAAAAGTAACAACCGGACACCGCACCATAAAATATGGCGAATACTGAAAAGCGCATTGCGTCACGGCTTGGAATTGGCAATGATGGGGCAGAGGCAAAATGTTTCGAAATGGTATCGACAAAATCAGATCATGCCAGACAATACCACGATAAGAACGAATAAATCGGCGATAAGCCGGATTGCATTTCGAGGGAGATAAAGATGAAAAAACTTATGACGATTTGCGCTTTCACGGCGGCAATGGCCGCAGTGCCGGCAATGGCCGAAAGCGTCAAGATTGGCTATATGACCACATTGTCCGGCGGTGCCGGCATTATTGGCAAGCAGATGCAGAATGCAGTCAATCTGGCCATGCAGCACAAGGGCGGCAAGCTTGGCGGCATGGATGCTGAAATCATCTATGCCGATGATCAGCGCAAACCCGATATCGCTAAACAGCTCGCTAACCGTTTGCTGAAAAGCGACCGGGTGGACATTGTCGCCGGCGTTATCTGGTCAAATCTGTTGATGGCGATTCACAAGCCGGTAACCCGTGCAGGCAATTTGCTGATTAGCTCGAACGCTGGCCCGTCGCCGATTGCCGGTGATCA
The DNA here is from genome assembly GCA_016778895.1 of Candidatus Puniceispirillum sp. Classification (GTDB taxonomy): domain Bacteria; phylum Pseudomonadota; class Alphaproteobacteria; order Puniceispirillales; family Puniceispirillaceae; genus UBA3439. The sequence goes on along the minus strand of JADHOR010000016.1, from coordinate 28,176 downwards.
ATGTCACGAGAATTTCTTTTCCATGTCATGGCAGAATGATCAGACACCAGAGGCCATGGGCAAACATATGCAGGATGCTGGCATCAAATCTGTTTATCTGATGGCGCCAAACTATCAGGCCGGCAAGGACCTGCTGTCCGGCTTTAAACGCTATTACAAAGGTAACGTGGTTGGCGAAGTATACACCAAGCTAGGTCAGTCTGATTTTCAGGCCGAACTGTCGGCATTGCGCGCCGCCAAGCCTGAAACAACGATGATTTTCCAGCCTGGCGGTATGGGGATTAATTTTGTCAAACAGTGGAAGCAGGCGGGCATGGATGGGGTTAGCAAACTCTATCAGGTATTTACCGTTGACGGGGTATCATTACCGGCCTTGAAAGACTCGGCTCTTGGCATCCTTGGAACACAAACTTGGTCACCCGATCTTGATAATCCGATCAATAAGAAATTTGTTTCCGATTACAAAGCCCAGTTTGGCGGCTATCCGTCTTTTTATGCGGCACAGGCCTATGACACGATCTTGGCGATCGATTATGCAATTGCAAAATCTGGTAGCAAGGACACCGCCAAAATGCGCGCCGCACTGGCCAGTGGCGACATCCCAACTACCCGCGGCAATCTGAAAATGAACACAAATCATTTTCCAATCCAGAATATCTATCTGCGTGAAACAGTGAAAGATGCTGACGGCGTTGTCACAACCAAGGTGATTGGCACTGTCTTTAATAATCACGCCGACTCATATGCAGTAAATTGTAAATTCTAAATCCTAAAAAACCAGCCAGCGGCCGTTTCTGTTCTGCTGGCTGGGAACAAACAGTCTGCACAACGGCGCGGCTAGCGCGACAGGTTACGGCCTATGACACTTACCCTTATTCTTGAACAGACTTTCAACGGCCTGCAAGCCGGCGTTACCTTGTTTCTGGTTGCTGCCGGTTTGACCCTTATTCTGGGGATTATGGATTTCGTCTTTCTGGCGCATGGTGCGCAGGTTATGATTGGCGCCTATGCGGCGGCGGCGATCACCCAAGCGACGGGCAATTTCTTTGTAGGGCTGGGTCTGGCGATCCCCCTTACATTTGCAAGTGGCTATCTTCTTGAATTATTAATCATCCGGCATCTTTACCGACGCGATCATATGGAACAGGTCTTGGCGACCTTTGGTCTTATCCTGTTTTTTAACGAGGCTATTCGTATTGGCTTTGGTCCGGCCGCAATTTATTCAGATTTGCCGCCGTCGCTGTCGGGCTTTGTCGAGATTTTACCTGACACACCCTATCCGGCTTTCCGGCTTGGGGTGATCGGTGTAGGCCTTATCATTGCGCTGGGGATCCATTTATTTGTGTCTAAAACCCGCGTTGGTGCGATGGTGCGCGCTGGGGCAAACAATCCGGAAATGACGGCCGCGCTAGGGGTTAATATCAAAATTTTATTCCGGCTGATCTTTGCGACTGGCGCATGCCTCGCCGGTGTGGCTGGCATGATGCTGGGGCCGTTGACCGCGGTACAGTCGGGTATGGGTGAGCCTTTGCTGATTCTGTCGCTGGTGGTGATCATCATTGGCGGCATTGGTTCGGTTCGCGGCGCCTTTGTTGCGGCGATTATTATCGGGCTGGTTGACACTCTTGGGCGGGTCTTCCTGCCATCAATTTTGCGGTTGTTTGTCGAACAGGCAGCCGCCGACGGTGCCGGGCCTGCACTCGCGTCAATGCTGATCTATATTCTGATGGCAGTCGTGCTGATTTTCCGGCCAACCGGCCTGTTTCCAGCCAAGGGATAGTTGTATGACCGGATTATTAAAGTTTTTTGGTCTAGTTCACGCCGGCATCAGTGACAATAAATTTCTATGGCTGTTAATTGCCGGGTTTGCAGTTTTTCCAATCGTAACGCAGCTTGTTGATCTGCCGTTCTGGAACGATGTTGCGATGCGGATAATGCTTCTCGGCATGGCGGCAATGGGGCTTAATCTTGTCCTTGGCTATGGTGGCATGGTCTCGTTCGGTCATGCGGCCTTCATCGGCATTGGCGCCTATTGTGTTGGCATTGGTCAGTACTATGGTCTAATGAATGGCTGGGCGCATATCCTGCTTAGTGTCGCGGTATGTGCCAGTCTGGGATTGGTGATCGGCTATCTGGCGCTGCGCACAACAGGCATCTATTTTATTATGATCACGCTTGCCTTTGCGCAGATGCTGTTTTTTCTGTTCGTCTCGCTTGAGCAATTTGGCGGTGATGACGGCATGAGCATTGACCGCGCCGAATTTCTGCTGATCGATCTTTATGAACCTTTGCGGCTATATTTTCTGATTTGGGTGATGCTGGCAATTGTCGCGCTTTTGTTAATGTTTATTGTGCGATCCCGCTTTGGGGTGACCTTGCGTGCCATCAAAAGCAATGAGTCGCGTGTTGAGGCGATGGGGCTTGTGCCACTTCATTTTAAAATCACCGGCTATGTGATTTCAGCGGTGATCTGCGGGCTAGCGGGCAGTTTGTTTGCCAGTTGGCAGGAATATGTATCACCCGACATCATGCATTGGACACGGTCAGGTGAGTTGATGATCATCATAATTCTTGGCGGGCTTGGAACGTTAGCAGGTCCGTTGCTTGGGGCGATTGTCTTTCTGTTACTTGAAGAATTTTTACCATTGATGCTTGGCGCACTGGTACCGGCCTATGCGGAGAACTGGATGGTGTTGTTCGGACCGCTGTTAATCATGGTGGTGCTATTTGGACGCGGAGGATTGGTCGGCCTGATCGACAGCAAAATTCTGCCCCACCTCGGGCTGGGCAAAACAGCGGTGAAATGATGACAAATCCCGTTCTAGAGCTTCGCGACATCACAAAATCATTCGGTGCATTGACCGCAACAAATAACCTGTCATTAACCGTAATGCCCGGGGAAATCCATGCGTTAATCGGCCCGAATGGTGCTGGAAAAACCACTCTGATCCAGCAGATTTACGGCGCATTAAAACCCGACTCCGGCCAGGTGCTGTTAAATGGGCGCGATCTAACCGGCCTTTCGGTGCCAGCGCGTATCCGCGCCGGGATTGGCCGGTCATTCCAGATCAGCAATGTGTTGATGGATTTCACCGTTTTGCAAAATGGCATCATTGCCGAGCATGCGCGCCTTGGCCAAAGTTTTCGGTTTTTACAACCAGCTTTTTCTAACCCTCAATTGATTGACGGTGCCATTGCGATCCTTGATCGGGTTGGGCTATCCAGCCGTGCTGATACGATGGTTAGTGACCTTGCGCATGGTGAACGGCGGATGCTGGAACTGGCGTTGGCAATGGCCGCATCGCCCAGCCTTTTATTGCTGGATGAACCAATGGCCGGTGCCGGCCCAGACGATGGCCAGCGCATGACCGAAATCATTGACGGGCTTCGTGGCGATGTGGCGATTTTACTGATCGAGCATGACATGGATGCGGTGTTTCGCCTTGCCGACCGCCTTACGGTCTTGGTCGAGGGCAGTGTAATTGCCGCCGGAACCGTCGATGAAATCAGTACCAATCAGGCGGTAAAAACGGCCTATCTCGGAGATGAGGACTAGACGATGCTGCATCTTCACAATGTCCAGTCAGGCTATGGAGTGGGACAGGTTCTGTTCGGTGTATCGCTGGCAGTTTCGGCTGGCAAGGTTGTCTCACTGATGGGCCGTAACGGCATGGGCAAAACCACCACCATCCGCACGATCATGGGACAGTTGCCATTGACCGCGGGGCGTATTGAGCGATTTGGCGATGACCGGCCAGACCGGCTGCCCTTTCAGATTGCCCGCGCCGGTATCGGGCTAGTACCGGAAGGACGGCAGATTTTTTCTAATCTGAACGTCACTGAAAATCTGCAGACCTTTTATCAGCCACCACGTGATGATTCCGCATCACACTGGCATTATGACCGTGTACTGGCATTATTTCCGAGACTTGCTGAACGACGTGACCATGCGGGCAATCATCTATCAGGCGGCGAGCAGCAAATGCTGGCGATTGGGCGCGCACTGATGACCAACCCAAAATTATTGATTCTTGACGAAGCTACCGAGGGGCTGGCCCCGATCATCCGCAATCAGATCTGGGATTGTCTTGCGACGCTAAAGGCCGAAGGTCAGTCAATCCTGATTATCGACAAAAATGTCAGGGCTATGGCCAGGCTGGCCGATCACCATTATATTCTGGACAAGGGGCGCGTTGTTTGGGACGGGGATTCAGAAACCTTGCTTGGAACCGATGGATTGACCGCGCGCTATCTCGGAGTTTAACGAAAACAGCCAGTGCGCTGGATAGGATTTTGCATGAACGCCTTTATTTGTGATGCTGTTAGAACCCCGATTGGCCGCTTTGGCGGCGCACTCTCATCAATGCGTCCGGATGATATGGCCGCGCATGTTATCAAGGCATTAATCGCACGTCACCCTCACGTTGATCAGGGCGCCATTGACGAGGTGGTTTTTGGTGCGGCTAATCAGGCTGGTGAAGATAACCGCAATGTTGCGCGCATGGCGCTGCTGCTGGCCGGGCTGCCGGTAGAGGTGCCTGCAAGCACGATTAACCGCCTTTGTGCATCGGGCATGGACGCCGTTGCAAATGTAGCGCGGGGGATCCGGGCTGGTGATTATCATCTGGCCATTGCGGGCGGCGTTGAGAGCATGAGCAGAGCCCCCTTTATCCTGCCAAAATCTGCAACCGCCTTTGCGCGCAAGGCTGAGATCTATGACACAACGATTGGTTGGCGGTTTGTGAACCCGGCAATGAAGGCTGCTTATGGGGTCGACTCAATGCCCGAAACTGCCGATCATGTTGCCGCTGATTATCATATCAGCCGCGCTGATCAGGATGCGTTTGCACTGCGCTCGCAGCAACGCTGGGCAGCCGCGCACGCCGCACAAAAATTCGCTGATGAAATCATTCCTGTCCCAATTCCACAACGCCGCGGCGATCCGGTGATATTCGATACTGACGAGCATCCCCGCCCCGACACCAAAGCTGATCGGTTGGCCAGCCTTGCCGGGGTAAATGGTGACGGCTCAACCGTGACCGCAGGCAATGCATCGGGCGTCAATGACGGCGCAGCGGCACTGTTATTGGCCTCGGCCGAAGGAGTCGAGACGCATAGTTTGCGGCCAATGGCGCGGATCGTGGCGATTGCTGCCGCCGGGGTACCGCCACGCGTAATGGGAATTGGGCCGGTACCTGCCACCAGAAAAGCGCTAGCTATAGCCGGTCTTTCAATTGAAGATATGGATGTGATCGAGATCAATGAGGCCTTTGCCGCGCAGGGACTTGCCTGTCTTCGCCAGCTTGGCATTGCTGATGATGCACCGCACGTAAACCCGAATGGCGGGGCGATTGCGATTGGCCACCCGCTTGGCATGTCCGGGGCAAGGCTTGTACTGACGGCAGCTTATGAGTTGAAGCGTAGGGGTGGACGCTATGCGCTTTGCACTATGTGTGTTGGCGTTGGTCAGGGCGTCTCGATGATTATCGAGGCCGTCTAACTGCCAATAAATTTTGCCGGACGCTTGGCCAGAAAGGCGCGCACCCCTTCAGCATAATCATCTGATCTGCCGCATGCCTGCTGCACGATGGCCTCATCATCCAAATGCTCATCAAACAAGTTACCAGCGGCAGCTTGCATCAATTTTTTGGTCCCGGCATAGGCGGCGGTCGGACCGGCGGCAAATTTTGTCACAAGTTCATATGCTGCGGACATCAATTCAGCCTCATCATAACTTTTCCAGATCAACCCCCATTCTGCCGCTTGTGAGCCAGATAACACCTCACCAGTTAGCGCCAGTCCCATGGCACGCGCCATGCCGAGCCGACGCGGCAAGATCCAGCTACCACCGGCATCCGGCACCAGACCGATTTTAGAAAAGGCCTGAATAAAACGGGCATTATTTGCCGCCAGAACAACATCGCAAGCCAGCGCCAGATTAGCCCCTGCACCTGCCGCAACACCGTTCACCGCACATACCACCGGCACTGACAATCCGTTAATCAGCCGTACCAACGGATTAAAATAGTCATTTAATGTCTGCCCAAGGTCAGGCGGCCAATCGCCAGTATCAGGATTGCGGTCACCAAGATCCTGACCCGCGCAAAAGCCGCGCCCCGCGCCGGTAATCAAAACCGCGCGCGCCGTACCGACATTTTCCAATGCAGACCGAAACGCAAGGTGCATTTCGATATTAAGCGCATTTAATCGCTCTGGCCGGTTCAGGGTGATTTTGACCCAATGATCAACCTTTTCAACAATGATCGGATCGCTCATATCATACCTACTATTTAACTGTTATTTGACGGGCTATTTGATTTGTCGTAACGGCGCGGGTTATGGCCTGTTTTTTTGATATAATATGCAAATTTACGCGAAACAGGCCTTTGTTACCGCATCATAATCTTGCATGATTGTAAGCAACCTTCGCAAGCATTCTGGCACCGGTTTCGTCAGTTTCCTTGAAGATAATGTTTTTCATATGCGGCAACTTATATGCGGCATCCATAATTGGCCATCATTACAATGATGCACCATTGCAAATCAAAAGGGACAGTCATGACGGTAAAATTCTGGCAGGATGATAAAGTGTTTTTTGTCGAGCTTGCTAATCCGCCGGTCAATGCAATCAATTTAGCTGTGCGCAGGGGACTGCATGACGCACTGATGGCGCAAAAGGCCGCAGCCGGTATTGACCGCGTCGTGCTAATGGGAAGTGATAGAATCTTTGCCGCAGGTGGTGATGCGCGCGAATTTGATGCGCCACCGGTGGCACCACATTTGCCTGATCTTCTTGCGATGATTGAGGTCTCCGAGGTGCCATGGATTGCTGTGATAAATGGTGCCGCGCTAGGTGGCGGGTTGGAACTGGCACTAGCCTGCCGCTACCGGATCGCTGGACCAAAGGCACAGCTTGGCCTTCCTGAAGTATTGCTTGGCGTTGTTCCGGGCGCCGGCGGCACCCAGCGCCTGCCACGTCTGATCGGTTTTTCCGCGGCGCTGCAAATGATCACCAGCGGCAAGCCCATCACCGCGGATAAAGGGCTTACCTTAGGGCTTATAAACCGAATTGATAACGCGCCAAAGGCCGCCGCAATCGCGATTACCGCAGATGATTTGCACACCATAGTGCCGGTTTCCAATTTACCAAACAGCGTGATGGATGACGCCATATTGGCAAAGGTAAATGCTGGCCTTAGCCACCGCGCCGCCGGCCAGATCGCCCCGATAAAGGCTGCCGAGCTTGTTGCGGTCACCAGCTACGCATCCTTTGGCGAGGGCATGGCCGCCGAGCGTGATTGCTTTCTTACGCTTCGTCAATCCGCACAGGCTAGAGCACTTCGGCATCTGTTTTTTGCCGAGCGCGGTGCAAAGGCACCGGCTGAACTAGCCTCTTATAGTTCCACTATTAATAAGGTAGTTGTCGTTGGTGGCGGCACAATGGGGGCGGGTATTGCCCATAGCCTGATCAGTGCCGGCGTTGAAACTGTGACAATAGAGAATAATGACGCATCTGCCACTGCCGCTATCGCACGCGCTGAAAGCCTGATTGAAGCAGGCATGAAACGAGGCCTAATCACGCCTGAACGCGCCACTGAAATGCGTGCCTGTCACAGAATTTCAACTGACTATGCCAGCGCCAGAAACGCCGATATCGCCATCGAAGCGGTGTTTGAAGATATGGCGCTTAAGCAGACGGTTTTTCAAAAATTGCAGACAGTCATGCCAGCCAATGCGATTTTGGCAAGCAATACATCCTATCTTGATATCGACGAGATTGCCGGTGTGCTTGACGATCCATCGCGGCTGATCGGGCTGCATTTTTTCGTGCCCGCTCACATCATGAAATTGCTTGAGATTGTCAAGGGCGAAGCTAGTGCACCTACCGCCCTTGCCGCTGGCTTCGCGCTAGCCAGACGGCTTGGCAAAATCCCGGTTGTGGCCGGGGTTTGTGACGGGTTTATCGGTAACCGGATATTGGCACGTTACCGTGAGGCAGCTGACCTTTTACTGCTGACTGGCGCAACCCCAGCGCAGATTGACCACGCGATGACCAGCTTTGGCTATGCAATGGGCCCCTATGAGACCCAAGATTTATCTGGACTGGATCACGCCTATGCAAACCGCCGCCGCCAAGATGCCAGTCGTGATCCAAACAGGCTTTATGTCAAAATCGCCGATCTAATGGTTGAAGCTGGCCGGCTTGGCCGCAAATCCGGTCTTGGCTGGTACAGCTATGATACGGTGGGGCAGGCAAAGGCTGATCCAGCGGTAGACAGTTTAATCACCGAGGCGGCGGCTACTGCGGGCGTAACCCGGCGCCATTATAGCGATGATGACATCACCCACCGGCTATTGCTGGCAATGATTAACGAGGCAGCGTCGATCCTTGACGAAGCAATTGCAGAGAGCGCCGCCGATATTGACCTGGTTAGTGTTCTTGGCTATGGCTTTCCGCGATGGCGCGGCGGGCTCATGCATTATGCTAACCAGATTGGCATGGCAGAAATCCTCGCTGGATTAGAGACGCTTTCTTTAGAAGACAATGCTATCTGGCAGCCTTGCAAATTGATCAAAGACATCGCCGCGGCGGGACGTGGTTTCACTTGATAAAAATTCATTTGGCACAGAATACAATCAGCACCATGATCATCTGGATTTATCTCAGCCTGACAGGTACCCATTGATTATCTGGCCGAAATAATCTAATCGCAATACTCTTACCATTCCAGGGCAACCATGGAAGGGATCGATCATCTGTGAAACACCCTGATTAACCTCTGGCATAGGTCAGCCGCAGGATCAAATGACCACCAGATCAAGTCTAATTTTAACACTGATCCTATGGCGCGGATCCGGCCTTGATGGGGCGCCAGTTTTATGCCACTAAAACCAGCTACCGCCATATCCGTAATTAATGGTTACTCGGCCAGTTTTTGCGGGTGAAAGCTGTCACCGCTGACCCGATGCCAGTAAGATGAAAGACGTGGATCATCAACCGGTCTGCCATCGATCAGCGCATTCACCTCGACGCGTGGATAAATCTGGTCGGCAAGCAGGATTTTACTCGCTGACAAGCGGCGCACAATATGCCGCCGGTTAAGCTGGTTGGTGTGGTTAAGCCCTGCCGCCTCAAGCATTTCCGCAACCGCATTGATACTGTTCTTATGAAAATTAAACACCCGCCTTGCACGAATGCCCACATCAAGCACTCGATAGCGTTTCGGATCCATCGTGGCAACACCGCTTGGGCATCTGCCAGATGCACAATCACGCGCCTGAATACAGCCAAGCGCAAACATGAAAGGCCGCGCCATATTGCACCAATCCGCGCCAAGTGCACAATGCCGGACAATATCATAGGCGCTGATAATTTTTGCCGAGGCGGCAATCTTCACACGGTCGCGAAGCCCTGCCCCACGAAGGCAATTATCAACAAAGACCAGCGCATCGCGGAGGGGCGAGCCGATATGATCGGTAAATTCAACCGGTGCCGCACCAGTGCCGCCTTCGGCCCCGTCAACCGTGATAAAATCAAGCATGGTACCGCTTTCCACCATGGCTTTAACAATCGCAATCATTTCCCAAGGATGACCAACACACAATTTAATGCCAACCGGCTTGTCGCCAGAAAGATCACGCAGCTTTGCGGCAAAGGCCAGCAATTCATTTGGCGTTGAAAAAGCACTATGACGCGATGGCGAGACCACATCCTGATAGGCAGGAATCCCGCGTGTCTCAGCAATTTCAGGCGTTACCTTTGGTGCCATTAACATACCACCATGACCGGGTTTGGCCCCTTGGCTCAGCTTTATCTCAATCATTTTAACCTGATCGAGCAAGGCGCGCTTGCGGAACGCCTCGGGGTCAAACTGCCCGTCATTGGTTCGACAGCCAAAATAGCCGGTGCCAATTTGCCAGATCGTATCACCCCCACCGGCAAGATGATATTTGGACAAAGACCCCTCGCCGGTGTTATGCGCAAAGCCGCCGAGCTTGGCCCCGGCCGACAATGACTGAATTGCTGGCGGTGACAATGCGCCAAAGCTAGTTCCCGAAATATTTAGCACCGAAGCATCATAGGCTTTATCGCCTTCACCAACCCGAATACGAAAATCCGATGAGTCAATTTCCGAAGGCTGAAGCGAATGATTAAGCCAGCTGAAATCTTCGGCATACATATCTTTGTCAGAACCAAAGGGGCGGGCGGCGGTAATGCTTTTTGCGCGCTGATAAGCCATCGCCCGCTGATTGCGCGAATAAGGCAGCTCATCGGTATCGGACTCCCAGAAATATTGGCGCAATTCCGGGCGGATTGACTCAAGCAAAAATCGGAACCGGCCAATCAGCGGATAATTACCGAGAACAGCACGTTTCTTCTGCATATAATCATAAAATCCGATCCCCGCCAGCACGACCAGCACCGCCGCAAAGCCCAATAAAGCGGGATACGCAAGGCTTACCAGCCCCGCCACTAATGCGCCGAGCAGCGCATAAACCATCAGCGAATAGCGTCCAAACAGAAATTCCATGACCACCCCTAAGCAACACTTGATGCTAAATTACGACCTAATCAGCAACCGGATGCAAGCATTTTGATCACAGGCGCAGGGCTGTTCACGCAGCCGTTGACGGCTATTTTTCGAGGAATCCTGATCGGCGCAGGAACGCCAGCATATGCGGTCGCGATTCCTTACTAAGCATAGCCGACATTTGTTCACTCCAGCTTTGGGATTTCTTATTGTCGGTGCGGGTCTGATAATAATGGCGGATCGCATCATCATAATCAGCTAGCTGGCCAAGATCGCTGGCGGTGCCATAGCTATTTTCACGAAAAACAATATCAAGCGGCAGCCGAGGCTTGACTTCCGGGTTCTGATCGGGCCAGCCAAGACAGAGTCCAAAAACCGCGTAGCTGTCATGCGGCAAATCCAAAACCGCTGATACCGCAGCTGGATCATTGCGCAAGGCCCCAATATAGCAAATGCCAAGACCGGCTGATTCTGCCGCCACTACAATATTTTGGGCCACAAGTGCAACATCCACCGTTGCGATGATAAATTGTTCGGTAAAGCCAGTATTAGCCTCGACACCATGCCAATCGCAACAGCGCGATGCGCGGTTCATGTCAGCGCAAAAAACCAAAAATTCAGCCGCCGATTCGACATAGGCTTGATTGCCGGCCAATTCTGCCAGACGCACCCGCTTGACCTGGTCGGTAACGCGGATGATTGTCGCTGCTTGAAAAAAATTGGATGATGCAGCGGCCTGACCGGCAAGAATAATCTCGGTCAATAAATCAGGTGCAATGGGCCTGTCTTTAAACTGGCGAATTGATCTATGCGATTTTAACAGCTCGATTGTTGGGTTCATGGGAATACCTTTTTTCAATGGGCCAAATTATTAATGGAACTAATCGTTCCGTGCACGAATCACGTCAATGATTGCATTGGTCACCTGCTCAGAGGTTGCTGATCCGCCAAGATCCGGCGTATGGAAATCAGTATTGGCGGTAATCACCTCAATGGCTTCCATCAAACGTGCTGCAGCATTACTCTCACCAATATGCTCAAGCATCATTGACGCGCTCCAGAACGTACCCACCGGATTGGCAATGCCCTTGCCAGTAATATCAAAGGCCGAACCATGAATCGGCTCAAACATCGAAGGGCTGGTGCGCTCAGGGTTCAGATTGGCCGTTGGCGCGACACCAATTGATCCAGATAAAGCCGCCGCCAGATCCGAGAGCACATCGGCATGAAGGTTGGTCGCGACAATCGTATCAAGGCTTTCTGGCTTCATCGTCATTCTGACTGTCATCGCATCAACCAAAATTTTATCCCATGTCACATCAGGGAATTCTGCGGCAACTTCGGCGGCGATTTCATCCCACATCACCATGCCATAACGCTGGGCGTTCGATTTCGTCACAACGGTCAGCAATTTCCGCGGCCGTGATCGCGCCAGCTCGAATGCAAAGCGCATAACACGTTCGACACCAACCCGGGTAAACACTGCCAGATCAGTGGCAATTTCATGCGGCTGGCCGCGATGGCTCCGGCCGCCCTGGCCAGCATATTCACCCTCAGAATTTTCCCGCACAATAACCCAGTCAAGATCCTTTGCCGTTACCCCGGCAAGCGGGCTTTTGATTCCCGGAAGTATGCGCGTGGGACGGACATTGGCATATTGATCAAGCGGCTGGCAGATATTCAACCGCAAACCCCAAAGCGTCAGATGATCAGGAATATCTGGCGCCCCAACAGCACCAAAGAAAATCGCATCAAAATCGCGCAGCTCATTTGCCCCGTCAGCCGGCATGAGCGTGCCTTCACGCTTGTAACGGTCACTACCCCAATCAAAGCTGGTTACATCCAGTTTGAATCCGCCATCACGCTCGGCAAGCGCATCAAGCACCTTCAACCCGGCATCAATCACCTCAACGCCAATGCCGTCGCCCGGAATAGACGCGATTTTGTATGTCTTCATTTATGTCCCCATAAGATCTGAAAAATTAAAATTTTGACAAGCTACCATGGTCAGAACCGTATGGCAGAGACTGGTAAACCGCGGCGATCGCATCGCCCGGTGAATGTTAGGGCGATATTGATATCATGACGCTGCACCGTGATCAGCAAAAAAGCGATGCAAAACCACCCATCACATAACCAATATCCCAAAAAAAATAACGCTGCCGTATCCAGTCGTTAACTGTCGCCGACCGCTTGCTCACCAGGACAACGCTATAAATTGCTCAATTCGGGATCAAAAATAGACGTTTTTACAAATTACTTTAATTTTTAGAAATTTTTTTTAACTTTCTAATTTTTTTTCGCGTATTGAGGCAAATTTTTCTAAATCTTTTACTTCATTAAATTCATTCAAAAAGAGGCAGAAACTATGTCAGCAACTTATCGGAATCCCGAAACATTGGTACTTCACGCCGGCACCTATCGCCGTGATAGCGCAACTAATGCAGTTGCTGTACCGATCTATCAGACCACCAGCTAACAGTTTGACAGCACCGAGCATGCCGGCAATTTATTTGGCCTTCGCGAGCTTGGCAACATCTACACGCGAATCATGAACCCGACCAATGCGGTATTAGAAGAACGGGTTGCCGCGCTTGAAGGGGGTATGGTTGCGCTGGCTGTTGCATCTGGATCATCGGCCGTTGCCCTCAGCATTCAAAACCTGTGCAGTGCCGGTGATAATATTGTTTCATCGCCGCATCTTTATGGTGGCACATGGAACCTTTTTGCCAACACCTTCAAACAGCTTGGAATCGAGGTGCGCTTTGCCGATGCGGATAACCCAGAAAGTTTCCGCGACCTAACCGACGCAAAAACCCGCGCTTATTTCGCCGAGACTTTGCCCAATCCGAAACTGAATGTTTTTCCCATTGCTGAGGTTGCCGAAATTGGCAAGAGCCTTAATATCCCGCTTATCGTTGACAATACCACCGCCCCGATTACCTGCCGGCCAATTGATCATGGCGCCAGCGTTGTTGTGCATTCGCTGACCAAATATATTGGCGGTCACGGCACCTCAATTGGCGGCATCATCATTGATAGTGGCACCTTCGACTGGACAAAGAATCCGGACCGGCATCCACTTTTCAACACACCAGACCCAAGCTATCACGGTGCGGTTTGGGGCAGCCTTGTTCCCGAAGCGCTCGGCGCACCAATCGCCTTTGCCATTCGCGCCCGCGTTGTAATGCTTCGCGATCTCGGGGCGGCAATTTCTCCGACCAATTCGTTCCAGTTGATCCAAGGTCTGGAAACATTGCCATTACGGTTCCGCGTTCATCAGGACAATGCGCAACGCGTTGCCGAACATCTGGTTAAGCATGCGGCCATTGAGAAGGTAATTTACCCGAGCCTTTTTGAGGGCGCGCAAAAAGCCAAGGCCGACAAATATCTAAACCGTGGTTACGGGCCGATCGTTGGCATCGAGCTGAAGGGCGGTGAGGCAGCTGGCCGCAAGTTCATTGATAATCTGAAAATGATCTATCACGTTGCCAATATCGGTGATGCACGCACCCTTGCCATTCATCCGGCATCGACAACCCATTCGCAGCTTTCTGCCGACGATCAGCTAAAGACCGGGGTGACCCCGGGCTATGTAAGGCTTGCCGTCGGGATTGAGCATTTTGACGATATTATTGCCGATATCGAACAGGCGCTTGCTGCCGCTAATGGCTAATCCTTTGCACCTTAAATACGATGGGCCACAGTGATATTGTGGCCCATTTTAGCGTCCAAAGCGCCGGTTAATTTTTCAAAAATGGCTGAATTTCATCATTGATAATTTCGGCAATCATATCACAGTCAGCAATCGTAAAGGTTAGGGGCACACGCATATCGAGGGTCTTTTCCAGCACCCTTAGCGTTGTTGGCAAAACTGGAATATCATCGATATAACGCCAGCTATCATATCGGCTGGTAAAGGCTTTTGGTTCAGCATCACCGAACCATTTCAGCTCAACCCCCCGTTTGGCACAGGCCGCAACGAAATCAGGAACCTCACCCGCCGCAAGCGCGTCAGCGCGGAATTGGATTGATGAGCCAACATAAAACTCTTCTTGTTTGCGCGGCGGAATCATCACCCCGCCCATTGCCGATAAATGCCCATAAAGCCGTTCATAAAGCTGATTCCAGCGTGCCAGATTATCTTCAAGCATCGGCAATTGCGCCCGTAAAATCGCCGCACGCAGATGATCCATTCGCCCCGAATAATTTGGCGCATGAAGCCGTACTTTTTGAAACACTTCTTCAGCCGGTATGGCACCATGCCGGCCGTAGAGCATGTAGGAGCCGGACGATACCACCGCAACCGCCGCAAGCTCGGCATCATTTGTGGTCAAAAATCCGCCCTCGCCCGAATTCATATGCTTATAGGTCTGGGTTGAAAAAGCTGCCACTTTGCCGAAATTTCCTGATCGGATACCGCGCCATTTCGCCCCCATCGTATGGGCGCAATCTTCGATGATGCTGATATCATGTTTGGCACATACCGCCAGCACCCTGTCCATATCCGGAATGTGACCGCGCATATATGATAGCAGCAGATGCTTGGCTCCGCTGGCTGCGGCTTTGGCATCCAGATCATTACAATCGATATGATAATTCTCATCAATATCAACCAGCACCGGCACAGCGCCAACATTATGAATGGCGCCCGGAACCGGGGCCAGAGTATAAGCATTCGCCAGCACTTTATCGCCGGGCTTAACCCCGCAAATGCGCAGGCCAAGCTGAATAGCATAGCCGCCAGAAGCACAGGCAACGCAATAATCCGCCCCCTGCCATTTCGCATATTCCATTTCCAGGGCGGCGACCTCACCAACTTCATCGGGCAGTAGATTATACCTGTGCAATCGGCCGGTTTGCATAATCTCGACCGCACGTTTTATGCCAGCTTCGGGTATACCCTCTTGCTGGGTAAACGGTTTTCGAAACACCGCTTGAGTCATTGGCCTATACCTCACTTATCAATGGCGGAGGTTGTTTTAGCCCGCCAGTTTCGGGAAATAATCCTCCAGCACACTTTCACGGTTAACATCTGCGGTACAGCAATGCAAACCGCCACCAAAGGCATAAGCATCCCGCAGATCAACCTCGATCACATTCATCCCCAGCTTGTCCATCTGTTCAGCCTGATAGACCTCGGATTTTTCGACACAAACTGTTTTGGGGTCAAGCACAAGAACATTCATGCTAAGCCAAACCGACGAATAGCATAGCGGCGGCGGGGCGTTATGCGCTGGCTGTGCCGCATCGACAATTTCCCACCCGTTATCATTGAACATCCGGCGCTGTTCTTCCGGCAGGCGGCGTTGCGGATTATTCAAAATCAGGCCGGGGCGAAGCGGGGTAAAGGTCGCATCAATATGGATCGGGTAAGGGTCTCCAGGAAAATTAACCGCATGAACCCGATGATCGGGAAAATGCCGGCGCAGCCATTCAATGCCTTTTAAATTCGTCGTAAAGCCGTGTTGAACAACGAGATCCTTACCAAAGCGCAAAACATCAGCCGCATCAAATAACGGCTCTTCTTCTGTCGTTACAAAGAATTTCTCGGCGGCCCATTGCAAACGCTTTGCAACACCAATTTTCTCGGACAGGTAATCTGGATGGTAATCTGCATCAGTCAGGCGCGGCTTTGGCGCGGCCTCATGACGGAAATTCGGATCTTCATTCCAATATTTCTGCATCAACGGACGATAGCAAAGATACTCAAACCAGCGACAGCGGTATGACATGGTCGCTTCGAGAATTTCGTTACCAACTGTCAGCAGCACATCGCGCGGTGGCATGCAGCCAAACTGGCTTTCGGTATGAAAATCAGGGGTTATCGCTGGCTGAGAAAAATCAATCGGCGTCGGCCGGTCAACCTTGATCCCGCGCGCGACCAGTATTGCCGCAAAATTATCCAGCAATTCATTGGCCCGGTCGATGCTTTCCTGCGGTCGCCGACCCCATTGGCCGCGCATATCGCTATCTTCTGGCACTTTGGCATCAAGGGCTGGTTCTTCTGGCGGGATGTGACAGTCATCGGCCCGTCCGACGATGACATGTTTCAACGGATCCCATTCATTCCAGCTATTCACGATTGTTGACATTATTTTCTCCCAGATGGCGCACGGCACTCAAATAGTTTTATACAAAAATCACCAGCAAAAAATCACCAGCGTTGATACAACAATTTCAAACAGTCCCAAACAATATATTACGCGCCCTTCAAACCACGTTAATCGGGTGGCGCTAACCTGTCCGGCAAAAAAAACTTGCCTCTTTTATTGAAACTGTTGATATAGATCGATGGCATGAACGATGGCGTCGTTCCGACTGCATGGCGAAATATGCGGTTGCGCCTTTCATCCAAAGTCCTGAACGCCGGGGCCTTCTTTTGAACACGTCAATGGAGGGTCTAAATGACTTTACGACCAGAAACCTATCGTTTTCACAACGGTGAAAAAGCAACAGCTCAATTTTCCACAAGCGAATATGAATCACGACTGGCCGGTTTACGCCGGATTATGGCCGCAGCCAATGTGGACGCTGCCGTTTTTACCTCAATGCATTCGATCGCCTATTATTCCGGATTTCTATATTGCGCCTTTGGCCGACCTTATGCGCTTGTCGTCACGGCACGTGATCATGCCACAATTTCTGCGGGCATTGATGGCGGCCAGCCGTGGCGGCGATGCTTTGGCGACAACGTCACCTACACCGATTGGAAGCGCGATAATTTCTGGCGTGCCGTCAGCTCAATGATCGGTCAGAACAGTGCTATTGGCTATGAGGCAGATCATCTAACCCTCGATCAGCATGACAAGCTAAAGAATTTTCTATCACCATCCAGCATGATCAATTTGTCACATGAGGTGATGCAGCAGCGGATGCATAAATCAGCAGCAGAACTGGCGCTGATAAAAGCTGCTGCGAAGATTGCTGATATTGGCGGCTATGCCATCCGTGATACAGTAAAGCAAGGCGCGCGTGAAATTGACGTTGCCATCGCCGGGCGCGATGCTATGGAGATTGCTATTGCCGCAGCATTTCCCAATGCCGAATATCGCGATACATGGGTCTGGTTTCAATCCGGGATCAATACGGATGGGGCGCATAATCCAGTCACCAGCAGAGCCTTGCAAGCCGGCGATATTCTATCACTTAACAGCTTTCCGATGATTTCCGGCTATTATACCGCGCTTGAGCGAACCATGTTCGTAAAGGAGGTGGATGCGGCCAGCCTACTAATATGGAAAGCCAATATTGCCGCACATGAATATGGTATGAGCCTGCTGAAGCCAGGAGTGAGCTGTAGCTCCGTTACGCAAAAGATTAACGCCTTTCTGCAAGAGCGCGATCTACTGCAATATCGGAGCTTTGGCTATGGTCATTCATTCGGCATACTGTCGCATTATTACGGCCGCGAAGCCGGGCT
This sequence comes from Candidatus Puniceispirillum sp., assembly GCA_016778895.1. Lineage (GTDB taxonomy): Bacteria > Pseudomonadota > Alphaproteobacteria > Puniceispirillales > Puniceispirillaceae > UBA3439. The sequence goes on along the minus strand of JADHOR010000016.1, from coordinate 10,221 downwards.
GGAACTGCGTGAAGATGTTGATACTGTGCTAAGGCCTGGCATGGTTGTGTCGATGGAGCCGATGCTGACCATTCCGCAAGGCAAGCCTGGTGCTGGCGGGTACCGTGAGCATGATATTCTGATCATCACCGATGATGGTCATGAAAATATTACCCATTATCCTTACGGGCCGGACTTCAACATCGTCGGTTAAGCAGTACAAGCCCAACTCTCGTACTGCCCGGAAGAAATATGCCAAGCCAGAGCATTCTGAGGCTTGGCATCACCTTTGCCGTTGCAAGTCGGCTGCTAGTCGTCCTATATATTTTGGGAATGTTATCATATCAATCGCTGCCGCCAGTTGCTAGGAATTTGCCATGATGGAAATTGCCGACGAAATCACGATCCCTGCCAGCCGTACTGCGGTCTATGAAGCCTTGAATGATATCGAGATACTAAAGGCCTGCATTCCGGGCTGCGAGTCGCTTGAACGCGAGTCAGATACCAAACTGGTTGCCAAAGTTGTGCTGAAGATCGGTCCAGTAAAGGCCAAATTCAATGGCTTTGTTACGCTTGACCAGTCAAAAGCACCGGATGGGTTTAGCCTGTCTGGTGAGGGCGAAGGCGGTCTTGCCGGATTCGCCAAGGGCGGCGCTGACGTGACCTTGACCGAAGATGGCGGCACAACAATTCTGCGCTATAGTGCCACCGCCGAGACTGGTGGCAAAATTGCCCAGCTTGGTAGCCGGCTGATCACCAGCACAGCAAAAAAACTGTCCAAGATGTTTTTCGAGAAATTCGAAAAAACCATGACTGGTGAGGTGGAAATTGACGGCGCAAGCTAGCACCGGATCACCTAGCCTCGCACCTCCCTGATCAAACGCGAATAACGCTGACTAAAAACCTAACTCCTCATCGGTAAATGCAAAACAAACATGGCGTCAAGCTGGCAATCTTTAATTATAAATCTCGCTCGAATAACGAGTTGCCAGAAATGCTTCCAGACCCTCGATCCCGCCTTCATGCCCATAGCCACTGAATTTCAGTCCGCCAAATGGTGTTTCTACCGAATGTACATGAAGTGAGTTCACTGCAAGCATACCAGATTCAATCTCGGTTTTTAAAATTCCAACGGTTTTTGGGTTGCTAGTAAAGGCATAGGCAGCAAGACCGAATGGCAAACAGTTTGCCCGAGCGATCACTTCGTCAATATTTGTAAAAACCGCGGTTGGCGCAATCGGGCCAAAAGGTTCTTCGGTCATGATACGCGCCGTGTCGGGAACATCACTCAACAGGGTTGGCTGGTAAAATGACCCCGGGCTCTGGATCCGGCCGCCACCAACCACAAGCTCGGCACCCTTTTTAACGGCATCAGCAACAAAGCCGTTCATGATGTCAATCCGGCGTTCAGCGACAAGCGGCCCCATTGTTACACCGGCATCAAGGCCATTACCGGTATTGACCGCCTCGACATGTTTTCTGAACGCCGCCAAAAATTGATCACGAACTGGCTCTTCAATGAAAAAGCGGGTTGGTGAAATACAAACCTGACCGGCATTGCGGAATTTGCCCATCGCGCAAAGCTGCGCCGCAGCATCAATATCAGCATCTTTGAACACCATGACCGGCGAATGGCCACCAAGCTCCATCGTGCAGCGGATCATGTTTTTCGCCGCAAGCTGTTGCAAGTGGATGCCCACAGGTACGCTGCCGGTAAAACTGAGTTTGCGGGGGATAGTCGAGCCAAGCAAATGTTCTGATACTTGTGCCGGCACACCAAAGACAATATTCAGCACACCCGCCGGCAAGCCCGCATCCATCAGCGCTGCGCCAATCGCAATGGCAGTTGCCGGGGTTTCCTCACTTGGTTTAATCGTAATCGAACATCCAGCAGCCAACGCACCCGCAACCTTGCGCATCACGTTTGTTGCTGGAAAATTCCATGCAACAAAGGCCAGTGCTGGCCCAATTGGCAGCTTGCGCGCCTCGTGCTGCATCCCGGGAAAGCGTGACGGAATAATCCGCCCATAAATACGTTTAGCTTCTTCTGCATACCAACGAAGCAGATCAATTGCGACCTGCATTTCTATTTTTGCCTCAGCAAGTGGCTTGCCCATTTCGCGCGTAAGATTAGCGGAATTAACCTCAAACCTGTCCTCAAGCAGGCGCGCCGCCTTTTCCAGGATGGCCTGACGAGAATGCGGGGTCATCTTGCGCCACAGGTTAAACCCGTCAAGGCTACTTTGCAGCGCCAGATCAAGGTCTACCGGGCTGGCATGAGGCACCTGACCGATCTCCGTGCCATCAGCAGGACAGATAACCGGCTCACTTGCACCGTCACTGCCCAGCACCCACTCGCCAGCGATTAGCATTTTCAACTCAGGATAGGGCATAGGGTGGTCTCCATTTCTTTAGAGCGTGGTTATTTTAACCAATTGCAGATTTTGGTCATGACTCTAAACGTTGCAGTTACCCTTAAACAAGCACAATGTTGTTAGTACAACCTAACCAAAACATTTCTGTTTTCAAATAACTGTTATCTGGGCATGGGGATAAAATAGTTTGGGGATAAGCTGGGGGCTGGCGATAAATAGAGTTTTCACAGCAAAAATCATTTCGATGAAAGCCAACCCGAATATTACTGGCCTGCAAAAAGACGTCAACATCATGGAAATTCCATGGATGATGATGACGAATGCAGATGTCTCAGATGAATTGGTCTATAAAATAACCAAAGCCATTGTTGAACATAATGACAAGCTCGGCGCCAGTTTTGGTGCTTTTAAAAATGCCAAATCCGCAGCAATGGCGCCAGCAAATGCTATGCCATATCACCCAGGCGCCCTACAGTATTACAAGGAAGCCGGGATCAAGGTTGGTAATTAACACAGGTTGATAAAGTAAGGCTTTCGCGGCCTTAACCAATATGCTGAAAGGACCGGCAGTTGCCGGTCTTTTTTCGGGCACTTAATATCCGGCAGAAATCTGTTGGGGGCAGTTTTGCTGGGTGACGATATGCGTCAGACCCGCAACCCGCCTGCAGTTGCCTCGACAAATAATGACGCCAGCGTCGTTCGGGGGCGGTTAGCAGGAAACAGAAAGGCAAAATCATAATGGATTGTTGGATTTAGCGGACGGATCACGACATTTTTGCTGCTATTTGATCTCGCTGTAAACGGGTCGGTAATCGCAATGCCAATACCATGATCAACAAATTCATTCACCGCCACCGCAGTTGTTTCAAACTGCGGTTTATAATCAATGCCTGCCTCGGCAAATAATTGGTCGATTCGCATCCTGCCAATCGTTCCCTGCGGCAGCCCAACCATTGTTTCACCAGCAAGATCAGCAATATCTATCAGTTGCTTATTGGCGAGCTTGTGAAGTTTATGCAGGACGCAAACACCCGGAAAACTGCCGATATGTACAAGGTGCGCGCTTGGATATCTGAATGGTAGAGCCACTGCACATAGGTCAAACTGCTGGCCCTCAATGCGCCGCTCTAACTCGACCCTGCTGACCACATCAACATTAACCGAGACACCGCTGGCCGTGGCCTTGAAGATACTCAACGCCTTGGGCATAAGCCCGCGTGCAAGGGTCGCAGAGGTAAGCAATTGAAGATGCCCCTCGGAAACCTGACGAATTTCATCAGCCTTGCGGACAAACCTGTTCAAAGCCTCGGCAGCCGAATCTGCCTCGGACAATAGCAATTTCCCCTCGGCCGTAAGCCTTAACCGCCGTTTGCTTCGATCAAAAAGGGTGATGCCAAGCTGGCTCTCCAGCGCGGCGATATGCCGGCTCATCGCTGACTGATCGGCGTTCAATATGCGCGCAGCATCCGTCATGCTGCCCGCGCCGGAAACCGCCCGAAATGTCTCAATCCAACGAAAAGGCAGATTTTTCATCACTAACCTATGTTAAATCCGCATATATAATTTGCTATTTTTCATTTTTTTTCATCATTTGTATAGCCTAGACTTTTCGCAGGTTTTTGACAGAAACAGGGGTTTGAAATGAGCGCAAATAATCAATTTGAGGTTATACCAACGGGCGCCGCACTTGGCGCCGATATCGTTGGGTTGGATTTGACGCAAGAAATTGATAGCAGTGTTTTTAAAAAAGTGATTTCCGCATGGGACGAGCATCTAGTCCTCCGATTTCGCAATCAAAACTTAACTGAAGACCAATTTGTCCGCTTTTCCCAATATTTTGGCGCTCTCGATAAAGCACCAACCCGTCCAGTTAATGGCGCATACCATCCAACACGGGAAGAAATTGCCGTGATCTCTAATATAGTTAGGGAAGGCGTTGCAATAGGTGGGCTCGGCAATTCTGAACTGGTCTGGCATCAAGATATGACCTATAAGGAACTGCCACCAAAAGCGAGTATTCTATATGGTCTAACAACACCTGCAACAGGCGGTGATACTCATTTTTACAATCTTAACCGCGCCTATGAAACCTTGCCAGACGCGCTGCGTAAACAGATCAAGGGATTGTTGTGTAAGCATGATGCAACCCGCAATTCAGCCGGCCAGCTACGCGCCGGTTTTGACGAAACCTATAGTAACGAGAACCGGCCCGGTGCGGTGCATCCGCTGGTTATCAAGCATCACGAAACGGGGAAAGAGTCACTCTATGTTGGGCGGCGGCCAAATGCCTGGATTGTCGGGTTGAGTGATCATGACAGTGATCAGCTATTGGACGAGATTTGGCACCATATCGAAACCGGCACGCACCACTGGACACAGCAATGGCAGCCATACGACCTCGTCATATGGGATAACCGTTATACACTGCATATGCGAGGCGACCTTGACCCGAATCAAGACCGGCTTATGCATCGTACCCAAATCCGTGATGAACGGGCGCCTATTGCAGCCTAATCCGAAAAGCCTGCTATTAAATGCCACTAACTGAAACCCAACAATAGGGCGGTTTATACCCAACCTTTGTTAGCCTGAACATAACCTCGAAAGACGGATTATCTTTGGATCTATTTTCCAAGCAAACCGGCTTTTAATTTGCTCGGCTTTAAACCTTAAGGCGCACCCAAATTTGGAATCAATGGATCTTCTTCTTGTCTGCGCCGTTGCGTTTATAACAGCCTCTATAACCGGAATAACCGGTGTCGCCGGCGGATTGCTGCCCGCGGTTTTCCTGACGCCAATTATTGGCATCAAGTCGGTATTGCCAGTACTGGCAATTATGCTGTTATTTGGCAGTATATCGCGCGCATGGATTAACCGCGCCGATTTTCACCGCGAAGCGTTCTTGCGCATTGCCATACCAGCAATTCCAATGGTCGTATTGGGCGGAATATTCTATGCCCAGCTAGAGGCAAAAATGATTGCTCTTATGCTTGGCAGCGTTGTGTTAATTTCAATCCCAATCCGCCGGATTGCGAAATCACACAAAATCAAAACATCCCCATCGCTGTTAAGTTTTGTTGGTGGTGTTTTTGGGTTTTTTGCAGGCTCATCAACCGGCCCCGGGTTGCTGCTGGTCCCCTTCATGCTGGGATATGGATTATCTAAGGCAAGCTTTGTTGCAACCCTAGCGGTGATCGCCGCAATGACACATATCGCACGAGCGGTAACATTTGGGAGCATCGGCCTAATCGGACACGACATCCTGATCCTTGGCGTTGTTGCAGGCATTGCCACCATCCCGGGCGCAATGCTTGGCAGACTAATCCTGAAGCGCATGACAAACCGCAATCACGAGATACTGGTTGATCTAATGGCGCTTGCTGGCGGCAGTAACTTTCTATGGATTGCCTTTCAATAAGGCCATCTTGGCCGACCTGCTGCCATATTGATCAGCTACGAAAATTAATCGGCAAAGCGATAATCCGAAAACAATCAATATAATTGGCTAATCATGAATTGGTTTCAGGTTATTACGCGCCGAATACAATAATAACAACCCGATTAAAAACGCCGGCGACGCGCATACCAAAAAGCCTAGCTTATAACTTCCCGTCAGGCTCAACACTAATGAATAGAGAAGCGGCAAAACCAGCCCACCGCATTGACCGAATGATAACACACCGCCAGTAACAGCGCCCCGCATTGATGTAGGGGCCAGCCTTGCAGCTTCAGCAAGCGTCACCCCATGCCATGAAAAAACCGAAGCGCTCACCGCAATAGCGACAAGCGTTACCTGCCAATGCGCCCAGACCGGACTGAATAAGCTAACCGCCGAAACTGAAAAAAACATCAGAATCGCCAAAAGGCCAAGCATGACTCTCGGGGAAACATACTGACTGCTCAACCAGCCCCAGAAAATACGCCCAGGTATCGCTACTAAAGTTGCGATTGAAAAAACGGTTCCTGCTTCAACCAGTGTGAAGCCAACTTCAGTTAGGTAAACGACAAAATAAGCAATAAAAGTCATTTGCAGCCCCACAAAGGCAAAGGCACCAAATGCAAGGCCTCTAAGTTCAGATTTGTTAATCACAAAGCCTATCGTTTCAGGAAAATCGGACAAATGGAATTTCCGCGTCACATCTTTATCACTATCAAATTCACTACGCGCCAATTCCAGAAATACAGAAAAAAGCAAACAACCAACTCCGACCACAATAAGCGCAAGACGCCAACCATAAATCTCAGTTAACATTGGGCCAAGCAATCCCGCGATTAACAAGCCAAACGGAACCGCTGTTTGTTTTGCAGAGAAAACAAGTGGGGCATATTTACCAGGTGCATATCTGCTTAAAAGGTGAGAGCTAGCCGGGGTTGAAGACGCAGATGCACCGATAGCTATTGCTGATACAATCATCAAGGCGATGAACCCCGGAGCCGCTAAAATCAATCCAATTCCAGTCAGCAAAAGTGACACCTGACTTACACGGAGCGCGCCAAAGCGCACAATAATACTCCCACAACCTGCCTGCACAAAAAGTGCCACAGCTGCGATCATACTAACATAAACACCAACCCATGACGCCTCAATTTGAAGCTCGAGAATAATCGCAGGCGCAAGTACCGACGGCAAAACCTTGCCAAGCGTAACAAAGGTCTGCTGAACAAACATCGAACCAAGCGCCAGATATAGCCATGTCATTGTGATTGGACCTTTGTTGTCATTGAGGCAGTGACCATTTATTTCCACGCACCAGACTATTGCGGATTACTATATTGGGTTTGTTGAGTTTTATGCCAGCAGGACTGCCGAGCTAAATATCGACATTAGTATTAAATCATTCCGCATCAATATGGAATAGCTTACGCGCCGCAACGGCTCGTTGCTTGTAATCATATAATGCGATCAGTTGCGAGGGCAGGCTTTGTCCAAAAGGCGAGTAATAGACCTTGGGTGTTAGACAAATGATTCAAAGAATCCTCTTCTTAGGGCACAACCAAATCCTTCTCAGGCACAGGCAGCCCCTTAGACACCCTCATAATATTATCGAACATACGGGACACAGTTGGCTCAAATGTGTCCTTTGTTACGGCGCCAAGGTGAGGTGTTACGACTATGTTGTCCAGAGTCAACAATGGACTATCAGGTGGCAACGGCTCAGCCATAAAAACATCCATAGCGGCACCATGAATTTGTCCTGACTGCAATGCATTATATAGGGCATCTTCATCCACAACTCCCCCGCGCGCAACATTTATGAGGGACGCCGTTGGTTTCATCGCTCTTAGCTCTTTTTCACCAATTAGATTTTTAGTTTCTTCAGTCAGCGGACAATGCAAACAAATGATATCTGCAGTTTCTATAATTTCGTCAATTGAAGCCCTTTTAGCAAAATGGTGAAATTCTGACTGCGATGGTAAGGCCGATCGCTTCGCATAAATCACTTCAGCATCAAACGACTTCAACAGTCGCGCGACATTCTGCCCAATTGCACCAAAACCAATAATCCCAACTGTTTTCCCACTTAATTGATACGTGGGTGTTGGAAGTTTTGTTATGCCTCGCCAGTCTCCTCCTTTCAAATGGTGATGTCCATACCCAATACCTCGAAGAACTGTGATTATTAGGCCAATGGTATATTCAGCCACTGACAAAGCATTACTTCCTGTAGTGCGCGCTACTTTTATGCCTAACTCTTGTGCAGCCCAAAGGTCTAAATTATCGACACCTACGCCCCACTTGTGAAGAAGCTTGAGACGCGTTGCAGACCGCAAAACATCACCATTCACCCCGATCTGGCCTGAGATTGCATAGTCCGCATCGGCTATTGCAACCTTGAGGTCTTCATCTGAAAAACCCTGGCCACATTCAAGTATAAAACCTTCTGGCAATAGCTCTCGCAACTCATCCGCACGCTCTTGGGAAATTGGATCTAGGACCACTATTTTTTCTGTCATTTTTTACTACCAATTGTTTCAGTTCACCGAAAAACCCACGCCAGCACGAGCTAGCCCCCCACCTAAACCAATCGGCACGCCATCAGCTCTCCAGCACGCTGAGCCCGTAATTGACCCGTCCGGATTGAATTTAATTGCATTCATTCCTCCCGCTATCCGCGGAACCCTTGAAACTTCGTGTCCAAGAGAAAAAAGTGCCTCACAAATATCAGCGGAGAAACCATCCTCAACCTCAAGCACACCTCCTTCAGTCCAAATGCGCGGCGCCTCAACGGCACTTTGTAAGTCCATTTCATAGTCAATTAAGTTTAAAATGGCTTGAAATGCTGATGGAAATATCCTCAGTGCTCCAGGGAGCCCCAACGCAGCCACTACACGACCATTTTGTTCAACAATCATGGGCGCCATCGATGTGAAAACACGCTTTCCTGGCGCAACAGATAACACGCGGTCTGGGTGAGGATCAAAATTGAGCATGTAATTGTTTGCGATCAAGCCTGTGCCTGGAACGGACAAACAGGCCCCAAAAAGTCCATTTATCGTTTGAGTTGTGCTAACAACATAACCCTTCTCATCGGCGACGGTGACATGTGTTGTCTCGTTAGATTCACCGTTAAAGTGTGCCTCAGGCAACCAGTTCAATGCCTTTTCACGGCTAAGTTTCTCGCGCCTTTGTTTGGCATATTCTTTTGAAATCAGCTTCTCAACAGGCACTGATACGAAATCTGGATCAGCAGTTGAAACTTTTCTGTCGGCAAATGCAATTTTCATTGCCTCTGCAATTAAGTGAAGAGACTCAGGTGATCCAAAACCCAACGAGGCCATGTCATAGCCCTCTAAAATATTGAGCATCTGGGAAATATGCACTCCACTAGACGCTGGTGGTGGAGGACCAAAAATCTCAAACCCACGATAATCACTGCTTATTGGGTTACGCTCAATAACAGAGTAATTTTTTAAGTCGAACGAGCTGATGATACCGCCACGAGTAGACAAATTGTTAACAATTCGGTCACCAATTTCTCCGTCGTAAACAATCTCAGCTCCCTTTGCCGCAATAGCACGAAGAGTCGCCGCATAATCTAACCTTCTCAATCGACTGCCAGGCATTAAAGGCTGCGATCCTGGCAAAAAAAGTGCCTCTAATTCTTTGTCTTGAGATATTCTGTCTGCGTTTTCTGATATGCAGGTACTAAGATAGGGAGTAACTAAAAAACCATGTTCTGCTAGGGAAATTGCTGGCAACAAAACATCGTGAAGAGTCAGTGAACCGTATACTTTCAAGGCGTGGCACCACGCCATCAAGGCTCCTGGCACAGCAAAAGCCTTTGCACCCAGTGAATTTAAATCTCCAACCACTTCACGCTCACTAGGCAGACCATCGCGTAGTGGTGTGAACATATTTGCCACTGCACTGTTCGGCGCAGTTGAGAGCCCATCAATAATTATGTGCTGCCCCGAGGGATCTCGCAAATGAATTAATCCGCCACCAAGCACGCCCACCATCATCGGCTCTACAACTGTTAGTGCGAATAGAGAGGCTATCGCAGCGTCAACTGCATTGCCGCCCGACGACAAAATTTGTGTTCCAGCTGCAGAGGCTAGAGGATGGTTAGTCACAACCACAGCACGGCCTGAAGTGACTGAAGATTTCTCACATTTCACATTGAATCCTGAAACAAATTTTGTGGTCATTTTAACCTTTGGTTGCTTCTACAACCTTTAGGGACGCACCAGACAACTCGCCTAACTTCTCACCAGCAGCAACCCTATCTTGATTAGCGAGGCCTTTTTCTTGACGGGCTATAGCCTCATCAGCAACTTGCTCAGCTTCTTCTGGCGGAAGGATCAATACACCGGAGTCATCTGCAATAACAACGTCACCCGGATTAACAACGACGCCACCACAACT
>JADHOR010000015.1 GCA_016778895.1 Candidatus Puniceispirillum sp. | reverse complement strand
CTGCATAGTGCCTATTCACTGGCCGAATCAACGCTGCGCATCAAATCGCTGTGTTCATTAATTGCAGATGATCAGCAGCCTGCCGCGGCGATAACCGATACAAACAATATGTTCGGCGCGCTTGAATTTGCCCAAACAACGGTCAGCGCTGGCGTTCAGCCGATAATGGGAACTCAGATCAACCTCAAGGATGCCCAAGGTCAGGGCGAGGTTGTGCTTTTGGCGAAAAGCGATCTTGGCTATATGAATCTGTCAAAATTACTGTCCAAAACCTTGCTTGAGGCTGATGCGGTGAGTGATCCGGCCTGTTCGCTAGATGATTTGGCAGCACATGCCGATGACCTTATCCTTCTAAGCGGCGGTGCGCTGGCTGGCTTTATTGGGGCACCAGCAGGCGACGGCAGGCCGGCTCTGGCGGGGAGCCGCGCCGACCAGCTTGTAAGTTTATTTGGTGACCGGTTCTATATCGAATTGCAGCGTCATGGCCTTGGCGTGGAACGGGCGGCTGAACCGCATCTTCTGGCAGTTGCTGACCGGCTGAATGTGCCGTTGGTTGCGACCAATGACTGCCGTTTTGAAAATGTTGAGATGAGCCAGCCGCATGATACGCTGGTCTGTATCGGCACTGGTAGAAAGTTTTCTGAGGCCGATCGGCCGCGTTTTTCGCCTGAGCATTACTTTAAGAACTCTGCTCAAATGACTGAATTATTTGTAGATATACCCGAGGCAATTGCCAATACATTGGTGATCGCCAAACGTTGTAGCACGATGGCAAAACTGCATGATCCGATCTTGCCGCCATTCGAGTCTTCGGATGGCCGGAATGAGGCGGAGGAACTTACTGCGCAGGCAGAGGCTGGCTTGCAGCGTCGTCTGGAGCTTCACATTTTTACCGACGAGATGGATGAGGCGGCGCGTAAAGCGGCTGCCACGCCCTATTTCGACCGACTGAGTTTTGAGCTGACTGTAATCAAACAAATGGGATTTCCGGGTTATTTCCTGATTGTTGCTGATTTCATTCAATGGGCCAAGGCGCAGAATATTCCGGTTGGTCCCGGTCGTGGTTCAGGTGCCGGATCGCTTGTTGCCTGGGCGTTGTTGATCACCGATCTTGATCCGTTGAAATGGGGTTTGTTGTTCGAACGGTTCTTGAATCCTGAACGCGTGTCAATGCCCGATTTCGATATTGATTTCTGTCAGGATCGCCGCGATGAAGTGATCAGCTATGTTCAGAATAAATACGGTCACGATAAAGTTGCACAGATCATCACATTTGGGTCGTTGCAAGCGCGCGCTGCCTTGCGGGATGTGGGGCGTGTACTGGAAATGCCTTATGGGCAGGTTGATCGGATTGCGAAATTGATCCCGAATAATCCGGCTAAGCCAACAACAATTGCGCAAGCGCTTGTGTCTGAAGAGGAATTGCGCCAGCAATGCCGCGACGATGAACAGGTTGCCGATCTGATTAATGTTTCGATGAAGCTTGAGGGGCTGTACCGGCACGCATCTACCCATGCAGCGGGGCTGGTTATCGGTGATCGGCCGCTCGCTGAGCTGGTACCGCTTTACCGCGACCCGCGATCCGATATGCCGGTGACGCAATTCAACATGAAATGGGTGGAAAAGGCCGGTCTCGTTAAATTCGACTTTCTTGGGCTGAAAACCCTGACTGTCCTGCAACGCGCAGTTGAGTTTATCGGCGAGAGCGGGGTCAGGCTTGATCTGGGGGCGATTCCGCTTGATGACAAAGCGACGTTTGAGATGCTGTCCAAAGGCGACACGGTTGGTGTTTTCCAGCTGGAATCCAGTGGAATGCGCGACGTACTACGCGGGCTAAAGCCCGACCGGTTTGAAGATATCATTGCGGTGGTTGCGCTCTATCGACCGGGACCGATGGAAAATATCAAGGATTATGTTGCCCGAAAACATGATCCTTCGCAGATTACCTATATGCACCCTGATCTGGAGCCAGTTTTGGCCGAGACCTATGGCATCATGATTTATCAGGAACAGGTGCAACAGGCAGCCCGCGTTCTGGCTGATTATACGCTTGGTGCTGCGGATATTCTGCGCCGTGCGATGGGCAAAAAGATTAAAGAGGAAATGGATGAGCAGCGGCAGATTTTTATAACTGGCGCAACAAGGCGCAGCCTGTCAGAGCAGTTGGCATCTAATATTTTTGACCAGATCGCGGCCTTCGCCGGCTATGGATTTAACAAATCACACGCGGCCGCCTATGCGCTGGTGTCGTATCAAACTGCGTATCTGAAAGCGAATTATCCTGTTGAGTTTTTGGCGGCTTCGATGGCGCTAGACGCTGGTAACACCGAAAAACTGGCAGTGTTCCGACAGGAATGTCAGCAGAAGAACATTACCGTTTTACCGCCTGATATCAATAAATCATTATCTGGCTTTGCTGTTGAAAAAAGAACCACAAATGGTGGCGAATTAGCACTTCGCTATGCACTGTCAGCTGTAAAAAATGTTGGCGCCGAGGCGATGAGCCGCCTAACTGAAATAAGGGATGCTGACGGGCGCTTTGCGTCACTCAGGGATTTTCTACAGAGATTGCCGCGTGAAGTGATTAACCGACGCCAGATGGAAGGGCTTGTGCGGGCAGGGGCACTTGATAGTATCCATAAAAACCGCCGTGAACTTTTTGAAAATATGGATTTAATCCTTTCACACGCAGATACAATGCGGCGCGAGTCCGAATCTAATCAGGTCAGTCTGTTTGGTGGCGATTCTGCGGTGATTGACGATAGTATCAGATTACGCGAGACCGCTGATTGGGCTGGTATGGATCGGCTGAAAGAGGAATTTGAAGCGCTTGGTTTGTACCTTTCCGCGCACCCGCTGGATAGTTATGCAAATCAGCTTGGGCGCCTACGGGTAACATCGCACGCCGAGCTAACTGATCAGGTGAAGACTGGCTGCGCGCCACAGCGCGTTAATCTGGCTGGATCAGTTACCTCAAAACAGGTGCGTATGTCGCAGCGGGGGAACCGTTTTGCCTTTGTCCAACTTACCGATCAAACAGGTGTGTTTGAAGTTACATTCTTTTCCGACGTTCTGTCTGAGTCCAGTGATCTGCTGGATTCAGAAAAACCTCTGCTGATTGCGGCCAACCTCAAAATAAAGGATAATGGGCCGCGGTTGCTGGCGGCTCGTGTCGAATTGCTAGATGATGCTATTGCTGCATGGCATGGCGGGGTTGCGCTCTGGGTGCATGATGAAAAGCCGTTGATCGGGTTAAAGGAAGCATTAAAAGCCGATGGCCCCGGCAAGGCTGAGGTTAAGATCCAGCTCAATGTTAACGGGCAGGATGTTTGTATCGGGCTGCCCGGCCGGTTCAAGCTAAGCGGGGATTTACGGGAAGAGTTGCGGCGCATGCCTGGCATTCTTAACGTCCAGGAATTGTAGTGACGGGATACTGGCCGCTAATTATCTTGGAAATATTGTCATTTTTCGTCGGTAAGGCTTGCTTTTTCGATGGGTTGATAGTATCCAACCGGCTAATTCACACATGGGGGCGGCCCCCGCGCAGCAAACTCTGCGCGACGGGCCATCCGGTGAGGGCAAGTGCCTTTCATTTCCCCCATGGAGGCTCAACCGGAGAACAGGAGTAATTTTTATGGCTCTCCCTACATTTACTATGCGCCAAATGCTAGAAGCAGGTGTGCATTTTGGTCACAGCACTCGTCGTTGGAATCCAAAGATGGAACCGTTCATCTTTGGCGAGCGCAACAAGACGCATATCCTTGATCTTCAGCAAACCCAGCCAATGCTGCACGCAGCATTGAAAGCATTGAGTGATGTCACATCACGCGGTGGCCGGGTATTGTTTGTCGGCACCAAGCGTGCTGCGGCTGAAAAGATCGCTGAAACAGCGCAAAATTGCGGCCAGTATTATGTCAACCATCGCTGGCTTGGCGGTATGTTGACCAACTGGACTACTATATCGCAGTCAATCCGTCGTCTCCGCGAGCTTGAAAGCCGTTTTGAAAGTGGTGAAATTAACCAGCTTACCAAAAAAGAAGCGTTGCAGATCACCCGTGAGCAGGAAAAGCTTGAGCGGACGCTTGGCGGTATTAAGGAGATGGGCGGCATTCCCGATATGCTGTTTATCCTCGATACCAACAAAGAAGCGATTGCCGTGCAGGAAGCCAACCGGCTTGGTATCCCTGTTGTTGCGGTTGTTGATAGTAATGCGAATCCTGACGGCGTTGATTATCTGATACCGGGCAATGATGATGCGATGCGCGCAATCACATTCTATTGCGAGCTGGTTCAGGCTGCCGTTCTGGACGGTTTGCAAACCGAACTGATGAAATCAGGTGGTGACGCCGGTGAAGCTCTTGAAGCGCCGGTAGAGCCTGCGCTTGAAGCCGCTCCAGCAGATGCTCCAGCAGCAGTTGAGGCGCCGGCTGAGGCGGCTGAGGCAGAATCAGCCTAAGACACGGCTGCTAGCGCCTAAATCCTATTGCTGCCAGCCGGCTCTGGTCCTGATTAAGCGTCGGGCCTCGCTGGCAGCATTTGAAGTTTTCGATGTGGCGGTACGCTGCCATAAGGTTGGTCTTTTAAACAAGGAACGATGAGATGAGTGTTACTGCTGCTCTGGTAAAAGAACTGCGCGAGAAATCTGGCGCAGGCATGATGGATTGTAAAAAAGCCCTTGGCGAAACCAATGGCGACATGGATGCCGCTATTGACTGGCTGCGGACCAAAGGTTTGGCGGCAGCCGCCAAAAAATCTGGCCGTGTCGCGGCGGAAGGTCTGGTTGGTATTGCAGTTACTGGTACAAAAGGGGCTGTCGTTGAATTGAATGCCGAAACAGACTTTGTGGCACGGAACAGCGAGTTTCAGGCATTTGCCTCGGCGCTTGCCAACCTCGCACTGAATGTCACGGACATTGAAGCGTTGAAAGCCCTCGATTTTCCGGAAACAGGCCGTAATGTTGAGGACGAACTAACCCAGAAGATCGCCACTATTGGCGAAAATATGTCGCTTCGCCGCATGCAGACACTCGAAGTAAGCAATGGCGCTGTTGTTCCCTATATGCATAACGCAACCGCCGATGGCCTTGGCCGGATTGGTGTGCTTGTAGCGCTGGAATCAGCCGCGGATGAGGCCGTTTTGGTTGCTCTTGGCAAGCAGATTGCAATGCACATTGCGGCGACGTCACCAGCCAGCCTATCGATTGAGGATCTGGATGCCGACGCTGCTGCCCGTGAGCGCGATGTCCTGATTGAACAGGCCAAAGCATCTGGCAAGCCGCAGGAAATAGCCGAAAAAATGGTCGAAGGCCGAATGAAGAAATACTATCAGGAAGTTGTGTTGCTTGAGCAGACATCTGTCATTGACGGTGAGACCCGCATTGCCGACGTTATCGCAAAAGCAGGAAAAGATGCAGGCGCTGATATTGCGTTGAAGGAATTTGTCCGGTTTAATCTTGGCGAAGGTGTTGAGCGTGAAGCGTCTGATTTTGCCGCCGAGGTTGCAGCGCAACTGGCATAATTGAGGTTTAAACGCGATCCTATCTAGAGGAGTAGCCTGCCAGTGACAAAATCGTCCCAACCTGCATCGCCTCATGTCTATAACCGAGTAATGCTGAAAATTTCTGGTGAATCCTTGATGGGAAAGCTTCCCTATGGCATTGATCCTGAAATGGTTAGCACTGTTGCCCAGCAGGTCAAAGACGTTGTCGCCGCAGGTGTCCAGGTTTGCCTTGTCATTGGTGGTGGCAATATTTTCCGCGGTATGTCGGGTGCTGCTGCCGGGATGGAGCGTGCCACCGGCGATTATATGGGCATGCTGGCAACAGTGATGAATGCTTTAGCTATGCAAAACGCGCTTGAGCAAATTGATGTTCCGGTGCGTGTGCAGTCGGCGCTCACCATTAGCGCTGTCTGCGAGCCCTATATAAGGCGTCGGGCGACGCGCCACCTCGAAAAAGGCCGCGTTGTCATTTTTGCTGCAGGGACGGGCAATCCGTTCTTTACCACCGATACCGCCGCGGCATTACGGGCTTCTGAAATGAATTGTCAGGCATTGCTGAAAGGCACCAGGGTCGACGGTGTTTATTCCGACGACCCTGAAAAGAACAAAGATGCAAAGCGATATGATAAGCTTAGCTATATGCAAGTCTTGACTGATGATTTGCGGGTTATGGATGCATCGGCAATTTCACTGTCACGGGAAAATAACATTCCGATCTTGGTGTTCTCGATTGAAACGCCGGGGGAATTTGAACGCGTGGTAAAGCATGAGGGACGGTTCACCATCGTTTCCTGATCGAAAAGATAATTAAAACTGGTAGGCCAGACCTACCGACCGCAATAGGGGGTAATCATGGCAGATCTTGACATTGATGATATTCAGCGCCGCATGGACGCAAGTTTGGCAAGCCTCAAAACCGAATTTATGGGGCTGCGGGCAGGGCGTGCCTCAACTGGTATGCTTGAGCCGATTATGGTTGATGCCTACGGATCAAAGATGCCAATGAACCAGGTTGGAAATATCTCGGCACCCGAGCCACGGCTCTTGACCGTATCTGTTTGGGACGCATCAATGGCGCCAGCAGTCGAAAAGGCAATCCGCGAGTCCGATCTTGGTTTGAACCCATCGGCCGAGGGTAGCCTCATTCGCGTGCCGATCCCTGACCTGTCAGAAGAACGCCGTAAGGATATGGTGAAGGTTGCTGGGCGCTATGCTGAAGCGTGCCGTGTTGCTATCCGCAATGTCCGGCGCGACGGCATCGAAACCGCGCGCAAAGCCGAAAAAGATGGACTAATTTCTGAAGATGAACGTCATGCACAAGAAAATCAGGTTCAAAAACTTACCGACGAATTTGTAAAAAAAGTTGATGACGCTCTTTTGCACAAGGAAAGAGAGATAACGCAGGTATAAGTTGCGCTCTATTTCAATTTCGAAAAGGGTCAAAATGCAGCAATCTTTGAATCATCTGGCAATTATTATGGATGGCAATCGTCGCTGGGCGAGTGTGCATGGTTTCGGGGCGCTAAAAGGTCATCATCAGGGGGCAGACACATTAAAGACGATCAGCCACGCCGTAATGGAGCACGGGGTTCGATGGTTAACCGTGTTCGCTTTTTCCTCTGAAAACTGGCAGCGCCCGCCGAGTGAGGTTAAAGGGCTTTTGGCGCTGATGAAGCGGTTTATTCTTACCCGGTCGCAAGAATTGATTGATCATAATATACGGCTGCGCATTGTTGGTCGGCGAGACCGGTTTTCGAATGAGCTGCAAAATGCAATTCGCGAAGTTGAAAAGCGTTCATCGGTCAATTCTGGTTTAAATCTGACGATTGCGCTTGATTATGGTGGCCGCCAGGATATTGCAGCAGCGGCTTCGCAAATAGCGCATGAGGTCGAAATAGGTTTATTGAAGGCCAGTCAGGTTAATGATGATCTGTTGAAATCACGGCTGTCGACCAGCGTTCTGCCGTCCGTCGATTTTCTGATCCGGACTGGTGGTGAAAAGCGTATCTCGAACTTTTTGCTGTGGGATCTGCACTATGCCGAACTTTTTTTCACCGATGTCTATTGGCCGAATTTCAGCGCAAAGCATCTGTCGCAAGCCATTGATAGTTATAAGAACCGCGATCGCCGGTTTGGTGGGGGTTCTGGTGATGTTCTTCAGCTTCATATGGTGAAAAGTGATCTAGCTTGACCATTTTGGCAAAATCTTCAGGCACGATGCGCCGTTTACTTGGCGTGACGCTGTTAATCCCGGTTGTGGGTTTGGTCTGGTATGATCAGAAAATTGCCGGTTTGGTGGTTTTGTGCCTAGGCATTTTAATGGGCGTTGAAACCAAACGCATTCTTGCTCTGCCCGCGCCAATTGGTCTGGTGATAATGGCAGTGATCAGCGTCCTGACAATCCCGCAATGGCTTTTGAGCTTGTCCCCGTTTATGATTTTATCGCTGGCGGGGCTTGCCGCGATAGTCGTTGGCATTTATGTCAGCCATTTAGCGGCTATGTTTGTCGGATGGCTGTGCCTGTGCCTTGCCAGCGCCAGTTTGCTGCTATCACAGCCATCAGGTCACTTCATTCTGCTGGCATTGGCTGGTGTTATCGCCGCTTGTGACAGTGCTGCCTATTTTATTGGGCGCCGTTTCGGTGGACCAAAATTATGGCCGAGGGTCAGCCCCAACAAAACAATTTCAGGCAGCCTTGGCGGATTGTTTGCTGCCATGATGGTTACTGTGCTGCTGGCGACTATGTTTGGCCTTGCTGGCGCGGGTGAGGCGGTATTTTTCGGGTTGATTACTGGTGTTTTATCGCAGGCAGGAGATTTGCTTGAATCCGCCTTAAAACGCAGTCTTAATGTCAAAGACAGCGGATCAATGCTGCCGGGTCATGGCGGCTTACTTGACCGGTTTGACGGGTATGTCTTTGTTTTTCCGGCGGCATATGTGTATTTTTTTGGTATCTAGTTGGTTTCGGTTATGGCTGAAGTAAGACATATCACTGTTTTGGGGGCAACCGGTTCGATTGGACAAAGTAGCCTTGCCTTAGTGCGCCAGCACCCAGAACGCTTTCATGTCCGTGCACTAGTCGCTGGAAAAAACTTTCGGGCACTTGGGGCACTGGCACATGAGTTCAAGCCAGAGATAATCGGGATCCACGACACTGAGGCTTTAGTCCAACTAAAGGATTTAATAGGCTCCCTTGACTGCCGCGTGGTGGGCGGTGAGGCTGCTTGCAGCGAGATTGCAGCGATTCCTGTTGATCTGGTGATTGCGGGAATAAGCGGTCTTGCTGGACTGCCATCGGTTATGGCGGCGGTCAATTCTGGGCAAACAGTGGCGATTGCCAACAAGGAGTCACTGGTGTCGGCGGGCGCAGTCGTTACGCACCGTGCAACTAAAGCAGGTGCGCATATCCTGCCGATTGATAGTGAGCATAACGCAGTTTTCCAATGCTGGGATGGGTGGAAGGGGCATCAATCTTCCGACACCACAAACGGCCGTATGTCCGAATTAAGTCACATCTGCCTGACCGCATCGGGCGGGCCATTTTTGAATTTACCATTGGGTGAGTTTAGCGCGGTTACACCAGCCGCCGCCGTCAAGCATCCGAATTGGGAAATGGGTAAAAAGATTTCGATCGATAGTGCAACAATGATGAACAAGGGTCTGGAAGTCATTGAAGCACACTGGCTTTTTGACCTGGCACACGATAAGATCGAGGTTCTGGTTCACCCGCAGCAGGCTATCCACGGGCTGGTGTATTTTTGCGACGGGTCGGTTATCGCCCAAATGGCGGGGACAGATATGCGGATACCAATCTCTTACGCTATGGCATGGCCAGAGCGTCTTGATTGGCAGCCAGAGCCTTTTGACCTTGCTGCAATGGGCAATCTCACCTTCCAAACCGTCAATAAGGATCGCTTTCCATGCTACCATCTGGCGCGTCAGGCGCTTGCCGCCGGCGGTAATGCGACAGCTGTTCTAAATGCCGCAAATGAGATTGCTGTTGAGGCGTTCCTGGCTGGCAGGATTGGATTTCTTGGTATCTCACAGGTCGTCGAGGCTTGTCTTTCTTTGGGGCTTGACGGGGATTTGACAACGATTGAGGCAGTGTTTGCCATTGACCGGCGCGCACGCGACGAGGCGCGACAGATTCTGGCAGCGCGATAAGTTTTCACAAATGGTTAAATTGGTTTAGGTTACAGTGCTATTTGATTTCATTATGGTTTGCTTATCACAGGATATTTCATGCCCGATCTCGGCTTTACCGATCTAATTCTCGGCTTTTTATTGCTAATCACGCCAGTGGTGTATTTCCACGAGCTTGGCCATTACTGGGTAGCGCGGAAAGCCGGCGTTGTTGTTGACGTTTTTTCAATCGGGTTTGGTCCCGAAATTTACGGATGGACAGCAAAAACTGGAACCCGTTGGCGGATATCGGCAATTCCGCTTGGTGGCTATGTGAAGATGCGCGGCGATGATGATGCCGCCAGCACGCCCTCGGAAACTGGCGAGGGCGTGGTGGGTAGCTTTAGTAACGCTGGACTCTATTGGCGGATGGCAATCGTGGCAGCCGGGCCGATTGCCAATTTCATTCTCGGAATTTTACTGTTTGCTATTGTCTATATGTCAGTTGGCAAACAGGTTATTCCGGCGGTTATCGGTGATGTGATCCCGAATATGCCGGCAGCCAGTGCGGGCCTGAAGCCAGGCGATAAGGTGGTAGAGATCGACGGGATAGGGATTCGGGATTTCAAAGACATGCGCGGGCTTGTTTTAGAAAGCCCAAACAAGACCATTAATTTTATCATAGAGCGCGATGGACGCAATCTGAGTTTAAATATTACGCCGGCTGCACAGTTTAATGAACAGCTGCAGATTGATATTGGGATTTTGGGTGTTAAATCACCGCCAGTTGGCGAGTTTCAGCGGCTTGGACCAAGTGCAGCAATTATGGCGGGCGCGTCAGATGCGTTTCATATGTCGATAGTGATCCTGCGCAGTCTTGCCCGTGCTGTTACAGGCAATATGCAGCAAGGCGAGGTCGGTGGGCCGGTGCGAATTGCCGAGATTTCTGGTGCTGTGCTTAATCAGGGGATTGTGCCGTTCATTCTGTTAACCGCAGTTATTTCGATTAATCTTGGGCTGATCAATCTCCTGCCAATTCCTGCTCTGGATGGTGGGCATCTTACCTTTTTCATGCTTGAGGCGTTGCGCGGCAAGCCGCTGCCACTGGGCTTTCAGGCAGCTTTAATGCGCGGCGGCATAGCTATTTTGATGGGATTGACGCTGTTTCTCGTCGTGATTGATGTGGTCAGGCTGTTTCAATAGCCTTTGGGAAAGCAGATTTTGCTTTTGTTTAAGGGTAAACTGGGCGACTTAATTACACTTTCGGCCATTGTTAGACTTTCACTATGCCATTAGGCTGTCTATAGTTTTGCTTCTTATCTTTCTTGGGATCGGAAACTTCATGCGCCTTAATGGTCTAATTCGTCTGATTTGTGGGTTATTCCTTGTCATGGTGGTAACCCAATCTGGCAATGCCCAACTTGCCGGTGATGGGGTGCGGATTACCGAAATTCGTGTCGATGGAAACCGCCGTGTAGCGGTTGGAACAGTGCAGTCTTATTTGCCAGTTCGGGTTGGTGATTTAACATCGCGAGCATCATTGAGTAATGCGTTAGAACGGCTTTACGAGACAAATCTGTTCAAGGATATCAAACTGGATTTGGACGGGTCTATTCTGATTGTCTCGGTGGTTGAAAACCCAATTATCAACCGGGTCAATATTGAGGGTAATGACGTTCTTAACGATGAACGTCTGCTCGAGATTATCGATGTTCAACCACGCCGGGTTTACAATCGCACTGTGGCGATTGAGGCCACCCGCAAGCTGATTGATATCTACCGCGCGAGTGGCCGTTTTACCGCAGTTATTGAGCCAAAAATAATTGAGCTGGGTGAGAATCGCGTTGATCTCGTATTCGAGGTTAATGAAGGCCCGTTGATAAAAATCAGTTCAATCGCTTTTTCCGGTAACAATGCGTTCAGTGACCGCGTCTTGCGCCAAAGTATTGCCAGCCGCGAGACGCGCTGGTGGGCCTTTCTGTCCTCGGCTGACAAATATGATGAAGGCAGACTTGATTATGATGTGCGGTTGCTACGTCAATTTTACTTATCGCGAGGGTATGCCGATATTGTGGTTGACCGGGTGCGCGGAGGTATGCTGCCTGATCGTAGCGGGTTCGCTATTAGCTTTCTGATCAATGAAGGGGTTCGCTATCAGGTTGGCAACGTCACTGTTTCCAGCGCTATCGATGGGATTGATCCGGTTGAGTTACAGCAGCTAGTCGATTTCGGTGACGATCGCTGGTATGATGTCCGCGCGCTTGAGCAGGGTCTGCTTGACATTTCAAACCGGCTGGGCTCCTTTGGCTATGCCTTCGTCAATATTGCTCCAGAGATAAAAACCACCCCGGAAACTGCGACCCTAGATATAACGGTTAACATTGAAAAGGCGCAGCGTAATTTTGTCGAGCGAATAGAGTTTGTCGATAATTCGCGTACTTTGGACCGCGTAATAAGGCGGGAATTCGAGATTGTTGAGGGTGATGCTTACAATCAGTTAAAAATTGACCGTTCAATCCGTAACGTCAGAAATTTGGGCTATTTTAGCGATGTCAAGGTTGCAACATTGCAAGGGTCCAGCCCCGAACAAACGGTCACCAAGGTTACTGTTGTTGAGCAATCAACTGGTGATTTTTCAGTTGGGCTTGGCTATTCATCGCTGGATAAATCCAGTGTGTCCTTCGGCATCAATGAGCGAAATTTCCTTGGCACTGGACGTCGAGCCAGTTTGTCGATCTCGACCTCGGGAGCCCAAACCAATTTTAAAATTGGTCTCACCGAGCCCTATTTGCAGGGACGTGATCTCACCGGCAGCTTTGATATCTTCAAAACAAGGAATAAAACCGATGAAACCACTGTTAATGAGACCGGGCTGGCGTTTGGTCTTGGCTTTGCCGCGGCACGTGATGTTTACCACCGGTTGAATTATAATCTCAGTCAGTCGAAAACAACCATTGGCGCAACCACAGCTCAGTCGGTTACTGGCGAAGACGGTAAGTTCCGCCTGCGCTCATCGCTAAATTATGTCTTATCGAAAGACACAAGAGATAATCGTTTTGATCCATCTGAGGGTTATTTGTTGGAGCTGGATGAAACATTGTCCGGCTTTGGCGGCGATGTAAAGTTTTTGCGGACCAAGCTTTCTGCAGCCTATTACAAGCCCATGTTGTTTAAATCGGTAATTTTTGGGGTATCGGGTAAATTGGGACATATTAACGGCCTGGGTGACAAGGTTACCCAATCCCAACGCTTCTACCTTGGTGGTCGTGATGTGCGAGGGTTCGACTCTGGCGGTATTGGTCCACGCGACATAGGCTCTCTTGATTCTGTTGGCGGCAATAAAATGTATGCTGGCCGGGTGGAGATTGTATCGAGCCTTGGCCTCGATAAGGATACCGGCGTCAGATGGACAGTCTTTACCGATGTCGGGTCATTATGGGGCACGGATTATCCAACTGGTGTGACAAAACCAAATGCCTCGAAGGCACGGGCAAGTGTTGGCGCTGGTTTTTATTGGATGACGGCGATCGGTCCGTTGTCATTCTCATGGGCAAAGCCTGTTTCTAAAATGGCGCATGACACCACAAAAACATTCCAGTTCAATATTGGAACCAGGTTATAGTTATGCAGAAACTGGATTATCTCAAACCCATTGCTCTGGTAATCATCTTAGTCATGTCGGTTGGCATAGGGTCAGCCGGCTTTGCACAATCTCCGCCCGAGGAGACTAAGACCAGTCAGTCTATGGAGGTGCGCCGCATCGCCCTCGTCGATCTGGATGGAGTGCTGCGCGCCGCCGATGCGAATGGTCGGATTCGCGAATTGCTGGATGGTCAGCGGGAAAAATTTCAGGAAGAATTTCGCGAGATTGAGGTTGATTTACAGCAGAATGAGCGTGATTTACTGGCTAAGCGGGAGTTAATTAACAAAGAAGAATATGACAAGCTTGTGACCGCGTTTCAGGCGCGCGTATCCGAGGTGCAGAAAGAGATTCAGTACAAAAGACAGTCAATTGACAATGCTTATCAAAAAGCCCTCGGCGATATCCGAACTTTGGCCATTGAGGTGATCACTCAAATAGCTGCTGAACGTAAGATTGATTTAATTTTGAAACGCGATGCCAGCGTGATCTTTCTGCCGCATTTGAATATTTCGAATGAGGTGCTGACGCGTCTAAATGATCGTACCAAAAATGCTCGTATCCAGATTGATATTAAAAAGCCATTGGCGCAGTAGGGCAGGTTTATGTCGATCAATGCCGCATTCTACCAAATTGCTGAGGGGGTGACAGCTGCCGACCTTGCTAACGCAATTGGGGCGGCTCAATTACATGGACCCGCACAAACAGTCATCACAGATATAACTGCCTTTGATGCTGCAACGACCTCGGCGCTTATTTATCAATCCAGTCCAGATGCGGCCAAGACATTAAAGACAAAGCCGGTGATCGTCATTACCAATGATGCCTGTCTTCCGGTGATTGATCGGGGCAATAGCTGTCTGATCGTGCCATCTCCGCGAATTGGGTTTGCCAGGGCTCTGTCGCATCTCATCCTGCCATCGCCGCTCGATTTTGATAGCGCTGGTATCTCGCCGCTGGCAACCATCGCTGGGGGCGCACACATTCACCCGTCAGCCACCATCATGCCGCAGGCAACAGTCGGGGCTGGCACTATTGTTGAAGCCGGCGCGATTTTGCATCGGGGTGTTGCCGTTGGGAAAGACTGTCATATCGGATCGAACAGCGTGCTATCGTATTGCATGATCGGTAATGCGGTCACTATCGATGCTGGCTGTGTCATTGGTGCGGCTGGTTTCGGTTTTGAAATGACCGATGAGGGGGCCGTGAAAATACCGCATCTCGGCCTCGTGATTATCGATGATTATGTATCCATTGGCAGTGGCTGTGCAATTGATCGTGGCAGCCTTGGCAACACTCATATTGGTGCTCATGTGATGATGGATAACCTCTGTCATATTGCTCATAATGTAACAATAGGGCAGAGGTCAATTATTGCCGGTCAGTGCGGTATTTCAGGCAGTGTAACGGTAGGCGCTGGGGTTTCCATGGGTGGACAGGTCGGCATTGCACCGCATATCACTATCGGCGATGGCGCGGTTCTGACCGCACGAAGCGGAATAACCAAAGACATTGCGGCAGGTGAGCAGGTTGCAGGATTCCCGGCGGTGTCAAAGCGGCAATTCTGGCGTGATCAGGCAGCAATTCGTCGGCTCGGCAGGAGCAACATGTCAAAACCATAATAAGCAGTGAAGTCGTATGGGATTTGCATTATCAATTTGCCGGTAACGACCATAGAAGGATAGGAAAATGGCGGAAAATATAGATGTATTAAACATTGATCAGATTAAGAAACTGATCCCGCACAGGGCGCCAATCCTGCTGATTGACCGTGTTGAGAATATTATTCCCGAAACCGAAGCCACCGGCATTAAAGCGGTTAGTGGAAACGAGCCTTATTTTGCTGGCCATTTTCCCGATTTTCCAGTGATGCCAGGCGTGTTAATTGTCGAGGCGATTGCCCAAACCGCATCGGTGATGGTGGCGGCAACTACCCCCGATTTTACCACGGGCAAACTGGTATTCTTCACCACAATAGAAAAGGCACGTTTCCGCCAGCCGGTTCGCCCCGGCGATGTGATTGAGATGCGGATTGTCAAAACTGCTGCAAAAGGCCCGCTATGGAAATTTACCGGGACTGCAAAGGTTGCTGGAAAACTGGTCGCCGAAGCCGAATTCGGTGCCATGATTGTAGATCCGGATCGCTAGAATGGCCGAGGCGATTCATCCAACCGCAATTGTATCTCCATCAGCGCGGATTGGTGCTGATGTATATATAGGTCCATATTGTGTTATTGGCGAAAATGTGGTGGTTGGTGATGGTGTTCACCTTCACGCACATGTTGTGATTGACGGGCACACAACGCTTGGTGCGAGCTGCGAGGTTTATCCGTTTGCCGTGCTGGGCTGTGCGCCCCAGCATACACGCTATGCGAACGAGCCTTCTCGTCTAGTAATTGGTCAGAATTGCGTCATCCGCGAGCATGTCACGATGCACCCCGGAACTGCCATCGATGCTATGGAAACCGTCGTCGGTGATCATGGACTGTTTTTTGCTGGTGCTCATGTTGCGCATGATTGTGTTGTTGGAAATAATGTTATCTTTGCGAATAACGCTGCGCTCGGTGGTCATGTAAAGATTGGCGATCATGTAATGCTCGGAGGATTTGCCGCGGTTCAGCAATGGTGCCGTGTTGGCGCCCATTCAATGATTGGTGCGCATAGCCTTGTTGACGCCGATATTATTCCTTTTTGTATTGCCGCCGGCAATCGCGCCCGCCTTGCCGGAATCAATGTTATTGGCTTAGAGCGGCGCGGCTTTGCACCCGAGACCATTACCGGATTGCGCGATCTTTTTCGCCAGTTGATCAGGGGTAATGGTCTATTTGCTAGCCGGCTTAGTGATGTGCGCGCAAAATTTAGCGGCACGGCTGAATTTGACCAATTGTTTGCATTTTTGGATAATGCTGGCCGCAATGGTGTTTGTCAGGCGTTCAAACGCTAGACTGGCATTACTGCCGCAGGGTAGCTAATAAGGGGGCGTTACAGCCATGACAAGGCTTGCCATAATTGCAGGAAAGGGGCTTTTGCCGCGCGAGGTTGCCGCAGCAGCGACTGCCAGCGGTCATGAGGTTCTGGTCCTGCCGATTGACGGACAGGCAGACGCCGATTTTAGCGCTTATCAGAACGTTCCAATTCGCCTTGGGGCAATCAGTATGACCCGCAGCATCATGCTCGAGAACGGGGTCGAAGAATTGGTTATGGTCGGCAAGGTGGTCTGGCCGTCTATGGCAACCTTGCGCCCCGATTTTGACGGGATGAAACTTCTTGGTAAGATGATCACCAAGGGGGATGATAACGCACTTCGTCATGTTGCGGCATATTTTGCTGAAAAGGGAATTCAAACAATCGCAGCCGACATGTTTTTGCCGGACCGAAAAATGCCATCCGGCTTGATTGTCGGCACACCGCCAGACGATGACGGTGAGGAGGCAATTTCCCTTGGCATCGCGGTTTTAGAGGCGTTGGGTGCGCATGATGTTGGTCAGTCTGTAATCGTTCAAAATGGCCGTGTAATCGCCATTGAGGCCGCCGAAGGTAGTGACGATATGATTGTGCGCGCCAGGCCGCTGCTCGATGTGGATGGTGGGGTTGGCTGTCTGGTTAAAATGCCCAAAAGCGCACAGGACTCGCGTCTCGATATGCCTGTAGTGGGCTGCGCTACCATTGAGGCGGCAGCCAAAGCAGGACTATCACTTTTGGCGATCGAGGCAGATACAGTTCTTTTGGCCGATGATCTGGCGGGAATTCAAGCCGCCTGCGGTGCTGCAAACATGACTCTAATTGGCATTAACCGCCGTACAGCAAAATGACGGCGCCGATTTTCATCCTTGCTGGCGAGGCGTCCGGTGATCAGCTTGCCGCGCATTTAATGTGCGCGGTAAATACCGCCTATAACAGCCCTGAATGGATTGGCGTTGGCGGTCGGTTAATGCAGAAAGCGGGGTTAGACCCGTCATCGCGTGATTTCAACGATCTGTCAGTGATGGGTTTTGGCAGTGCTGTCAGCGCCTATCCACGCTTGTCACGCCTTGCAGACAAGCTTGTTGATGAAGTGATGGCGGCACGACCCCGGCTTATTCTTACTGTCGATAACAAAGGATTTGCGATCCGGTTTGCCGGGCGTTTGAAACGGCGGATGAAAGCGGCCGGTTGGTCTGCACCAATTATTCATTGCGTTGCCCCTACAGTTTGGGCATGGGGCATTTGGCGCGCAAAGAAATTTGCCACCATCATGGATGGGTTGTTATGCCTGTTTCCGTTTGAGCCTGATTATTTTACACCGCTTGGCCTTGACGCTCACTTTATTGGACACCCCGAGGCGTTTGGTGATTTTTTACCAGTAAAACAGATTGTTAAACCCAAAAATTCAGCCCCTAGAATCATCTTGCTGCCGGGAAGCCGCCACAGTGAAATCACGCTTATTTTGCCGGAAATGCTGGTGGCTGCGGCGATCATCAAAACGCATGAACCAGCGGCCGAGTTTGTGCTGCCGGCGGTACCAAATCTTCTGCCGCTAATCCGCGATCTTACTGCTGGTAGGGCGATCACTGTTCTTGACCAACCGCAAGATTTGATCCCGGCCTTGCAAACCAGTGACGCGATGATTGCTGCATCAGGCACGGTTACCTTGCAGGCGGCGTTATGTGGAACAGTTGGGGTAACCTGTTACCGTACCGGCAGGATTAGCGGGTTTATTGGGCGACGGCTGGTTGATTTTGACAAGGTCATTTTGCCAAATGCAATCTTAGGCCGGCCGTTATATCCGTTTTATTTTCAGGAAGCAGTGACTGGGAAAAATCTCGCAACAGCGGTGCTGGATTGTCTTGCTGATGGTAAGGCCAAAGCACGGGGGCGCGAGGCTGCAATTGAGCTGAAGCATCGATTAACCAGCGACCATGATCATTTTGACGAGATGGTAATAAGAGCATTAAAAAACTGGCTTGGTTAGAAAACCAAGCCAGTTGATATTTTCAAAATAGCAACAGCCTTTAACGCGACTGAAGATCTTTATAGGGACGCTCTGCTGGCCCTGTATAGAGCTGGCGCGGACGGCCGATACGCTGTGTAGGATCAGTGATCATTTCGTTCCATTGCGCAATCCAGCCGGTGGTCCGCGCCACCGCAAACAGCACTGTAAACATCGAGGTCGGAAAGCCCATCGCCTTCAGAATAATGCCCGAATAGAAATCCACATTCGGATAGAGTTTCTTTTCGATAAAGTAGCTGTCATTAACAGCCAGTTCCTCAAGCTCCATCGCCAGCTCAAGAAGCGGATCATTAATGCCAAGCTTGCCAAGAACGTCATGACAGGCCTTGCGGAGGACCTTGGCGCGTGGATCGAAATTCTTATAAACCCGATGACCAAAACCGAACAGACGGAACGGATCATCATTATCACGCGCTTTGCTAATGAATTCAGGGATATTCTTCTTGTCGCCAATTTCGTTCAGCATATTCAGCACGGCTTCGTTAGCGCCGCCATGTGCCGGCCCCCACAGTGAGGCAATCCCTGCGGCAATACAGGCGAATGGATTCGCCCCAGATGATCCGGCAAGCCGTACGGTTGAGGTAGAGGCATTTTGCTCATGATCAGCGTGCAGGATGAATATTTTGTTCATTGCATCGGCAAGGATCGGATCAACATGATATTCTTCAGCCGGTACCGCAAAACACATATAAAGGAAGTTTTCGGCATATTTCAGACAATTGCGCGGATAATTAAATGGCTGACCAAGTGAGTATTTATAAGCCATTGATGCCAAAGTCGGCATTTTGGCGATCAAACGCCGCGAGGCTATCATGCGCTGCAACGGATCATGAATATCGGTTGAGTCATGGTAGAAAGCAGATAGCGCACCGGTAACGCCGCAAAGGATAGCCATTGGATGTGCGTCACGGCGGAAGCCCCGCAAAAATATTGATAGCTGCTCATGCACCATCGTATGACGGGTAATCGCGGTATCAAACGCCTCCTTTTGCTCCGGATCGGGTAAGTCGCCTTCAAGAAGCAAATAAGCTAGCTCAAGAAAATCAGCTTTTTCGGCGAGGTCTTCAATCGCATAGCCACGGTGCAATAACACCCCTTCATCCCCGTCAATGTACGTCAACCCAGAAACGCATGATCCCGTTGCGCCATAACCCGGGTCAAAGGTAAACATTCCGGTTTCCGCATAGAGTTTGCGAATATCAATGACGTCCGGCCCGATCGTCCCAGACGTTACTGGCAAGACCGTTGATTTTCCCGATGCATTGTCAATAACTGTTACGGATTTTTCGGAAGACAAATTGTCAGCCATCTGCGGACCTCATGATAAAAGTTATGTGACGAGTACAGCGCTGGACATCAGGCGACTGTCTATTGCGAAAAGTGAGCTAAGGGTATCGCAAATTAGAGTTATTTGCAAGCGACCCGCAACCGTTGACTGGTTTCGGCCTGTCCCAAAGCCACCATAATATCAATGATCGACGGGGTTTGCTTCCTGCCGGTAACAGCGGCCCTTAACGGCAGCCCTATATCACGCATTTTCATAACGTTTTCAGTAACATAGTCATTGACCGCCTGTTTCAAGCCATCCGCGGTCCATGGTGCAGTTTCCAGCGCCCGGTCAAGATCAAGCAGAGTTTTCTTGGCGTCATCGCTGAGTAGGGCGGCCGCATCATCCTCAATGGTGACCGCACCATCAACCAGCAGATAACCAATTGAACCGGCGATATCGAGGTGGGTCTTTGCACGTTCCTTCAATAAGGGCAGGAGCGCACAGATACGAGATTTTGCAGTGTCAGACGGGCTGTTACCGCGTTCGGCAAGTGTTTCTGCAATCAGTTTAAATAGCTTGTCATCATCCATGGTCCGAATGAAATGTGCATTTACATCGCGTAGTTTATCAGAATCAAAGCGGGCTGGCGATTTACCAATTCGGTCAAGATCGAACAGCGAAACTGCATCATCACGGCCAATAATGTCCATGTCGCCATAACTCCAGCCCAGTTTTAGCAGATAGCTGAACATCGCCTCGGGCAGAAAGCCCATATCGCGGTATGCATCAACCCCGAGCGCACCATGCCGTTTTGATAATTTTGCGCCGTCACTGCCATGAATGAGCGGAATATGTGCAAAGACTGGCACATCCCAGCCCATGCCCTGATAGACCATATATTGGCGAAACGCGTTGTTTAAATGATCATCGCCGCGAATCACGTGGGTAATGCCCATATCATGATCATCAACAACAACTGCCAGCATATAGGTTGGCGATCCGTCGGCCCGCAAGATAACCATGTCATCCAGCACATGATTTTGCACTGTCACTGTCCCCTGAACCGCATCCACAATCGTGGTGCTGCCCTCGCTTGGCATTCGCATCCGCACTACAAAAGGCGCATCAGCGGGAGCTTCATTTGGGTTTTTGTCGCGCCATGGTGAACGGACAGCATTACCGGATTGTTTGCTGGCCCCGCGGATTGCGGTCAATTCATCCTCAGTTAGATAACATCTATAAGCCGCTCCAGCCGCAATTAATGCCAGTGCAACCGCATGATGACGCGAGCTTTGCGCCGACTGGCTTAGCGCTGGTTGATCACCGCCAAGCCCGAGCCAATCAAGCCCATCATGGATCGCGGCAATCGCCTCATTAGTCGACCGTGCCTTATCGGTATCTTCAATTCTTAACAGATAAGTGCCGCCATGATGGCGCGCAAACAGCCAGTTGAAAAGGGCGGTCCGCGCCCCACCAATATGCAGATAACCAGTTGGCGACGGCGCAAATCTTGTAACGACATTCATAGTTTTTTAAGCCCTTCCTGATAGGCTGTCAGCATTGATCATATAGGGGCGCATGCTACACTAATGGCACTGTAAATTGCACCCCTGATTGTTCCAGAGCCCCGGATATTGATCTATCTATATCTATTTGTGACGGGGATAATCCTCTTTCACAGCTTGCCGGCCCGGTGGCGTCACGGAGATCAGCTCGTCCTGCTTTTGACTGCTGCCCCGGTAATGACGCTGGCTTCTATTCTTGTGGCGGTTCATACGCCCTAACTTTTGCGTCTAAACGGGACGGCGTGGTTGCTGCTTGCGCTTGGCCTTGGTATCGCCCTGGCGGCTGTGCGGTTTCTTCAGTATAACACGCCACAAATTAGCCGCGGTATTACCAGTCAGATTGAGGAAACCTTGATAAAGATTAACGGGCTTACAGCTGCCTGCAAAGAACAGAAATCCGACTTTGCTCTCACAGCAGTCGCTCCGCACTATCGGTGCAGAAGCGGCAAAAAAATCTAAAAATCAGTCAAAAAACAGGCTATTATTATCTGTTTTTTATTCAGAAAAAATCAATTGAAATGATTAATAATTACGGATTAACCCAGCAAGTTTACCCTGCACTTCAACCTCTCCCGTGCTGAAATAGCGGGTTTCATATTTTGGGTTTGCTGCCTCTAAACCAACGCGACCCGGCTCTTTTAGTAATGTCTTCAAGGTTGCCTCTTGCTGGTTGATCAGCGCCACAACAATCTCTCCATGTCGGGCGGTTTCGGCGCGTTGGATTACCACGGTATCACCGTCCAGAATACCTGCTCCGACCATCGAGTCACCAACGATCTCAAGAGCAAAATGCTCACCGCTGCCAACCATGCTTGCTGGAATTTCCAGATGATTTGTAGGGTCGCTCAAGGCTTCGATAGGAGTGCCAGCAGCAATCCGCCCTAAAAGGGGCAGGCTAACACGGTTGCTTGCCGCCTCAACCGAACGGGCAATTACACTACCAGCCGCAGCAGCAGGTTTCAATATCTCGATCGCGCGGGCGCGATTGGCCAGCCGGCGGATATAGCCGCGTTCCTCAAGGCCAGAAACAAGTCGATGAACGCCCGATTTTGACGCAAGACCCAGCGCATCACGCATTTCGTCAAAGGATGGTGGCACTTCATGCTGCTGCATATGCTCATTCAGATAGCTTAAAAGCTCACTTTGCTTGCGTGTTAGCATGGAAACACTCCACTTGTTCCTATTCGTTCTGTATATGTTCTATCAATGTTCTCAGGATTTAGCAAGTCTAATCAGACGGCAGGCGGTATTTATCTAGAAATATTAGCTTGGGAGTGGGGTCAACACCGCCAAGATTTGGTGATCTGGCGAGTAGTGAAGCCGCGAGATTTAACCCCCAAAGGGCAGTACCCCTAAGCGCGACACCGCTGAGATCGGGAGTCTAATGGAGCGGCGGTAAAGGCATAACCATAACACGTTCGCCAGCCGCTCTGGCCGGATCAAAGGGCGAGCGGATAATGAGCGCATTCGCATTTGCCAGAACTGACATCATTGAGCTGTCTTGGCGCGGTGCCGGGGTGACTGTCTGGAGGCCATCCTTAGTAACGATAAAGGCACGGATATAATCTTGGCGCTGATCATTAGCCTCGATATCGACCGCAAGCGGCAATTCGAATTGCACCGGATCGGCGCTACCACCAACCATATGTGCAATTGCCGGCTGCAAGAACACCAAGGCACATACTGCGGTTGAGACAGGGTTGCCGGGAAGCCCGATCAGGGGAACATTGTTAACATTACCTGAAATAAGCGGTTTGCCCGGACGCATTGCAATTTTCCAGAAATTCAGCGCGTTCTCGGCGCTGTTTCCAAGGTCTGAGACAATATGATCATGCGTTCCGACTGAAGCTCCGCCGGTGGTAACGACGAGATCAAGTGCGCCTGCTTGTTGAACTGCTTCCAGCATCGCGCCCGGTTTATCGCGGGCAATTCCCAGGTCAACCGCGTGTCCACCACAAGCTGTAATGAAATTTATCAAAAAGCTGGCATTTGAGCTGATAATTTGCCCGGGCCCCGGTATCTCGCCCGGCCGCACTAATTCATCACCAGTTGACAAAACGCCGACGCGCGGGCGGGCACGCACTTTTGCTGCGGTTAAACCCGCGGCAATGGCAAGCCCGATTGATCGCGCTGATAAAAGCGTTCCGGCTGGCAAGATCACCTGACCAGCGGTAATATCAAGTCCAGCTGGCCGAATATAACGACCGGTCGGCTCGGCACTGCGAACGGTGATAATAATGCCATCTTTCTCAGCAACTGGATCAACATCTTCCTGAATGACAATAGTATCGGCACCATCAGGGATAGCCGCACCGGTAAAGACCCGGACAGCCTGTCCAGCGGCGATTTTGCCAACCCAGGGATGCCCTGCAGCAGATTCGGCAATCCGCGTTAATTGGCAGGGAAGCCGGGTTACATCGACGCCGCGAACAGCATAACCATCCATCGCCGATACTGCCTGTGGCGGTAGGGTGAGGGCCGCTATCAAATCTTCGGCAAGGGTAAAGCCCAACGCCTGATCAAGCGACTTTTGCACTAGCGTTGTCTTGGGCAGCTGCTGCAGGATGGCGGCTAATGCCTGATCAACTAGTAGCAGCGACGATTGGCCGCCTGATTTGGATGCGTCCGGCCTATTCGGCATCATAGCTGCCCGATTTACCGCCTGATTTATGGGTCAGACGGATGTTGCCAATTTCCATGCCGCGGTCAACGGCTTTACACATATCATAAACCGTAAGAGCTGCTGTTGAAACCGCCGTCATCGCCTCCATTTCAACGCCGGTCGGCCCTGTAACGGCACAAGTTGCGGTGATCTGAACACCGGGCAATTGGGGGTCTGGCACAAGATCAAGGGTGACATGATCAAGCCCAAGCGGATGACAAAGCGGGATAAGATTCGCGGTTTGTTTCGCGCCCATTATTCCCGCCAGCCGCGCAACCCCCAGAACATCGCCCTTCTTGGCAGTGCCATCAGTGATCATCGCCAGCGTGTCAGGCTGCATACGGATATGGCCTTTGACCACGGCAATGCGCTTGGTATCGGGCTTGCTGCCAACGTCAACCATATGGGCGTTACCGTCGCTATCAAAATGGGTGAATTCAGCCATGGTTTAATCTTTCTAAAATCGAAAAGCTCAAAAACGCGGCGCAGGATTAACCAAAATAGCCCTTGTTGCCGCCGCGACATCATTGGCACGCATCAGGGACTCGCCAATCAGGAAACAGCGCGCCCCAACAGCCGCCATTTGTGCAAGATCGGCAGTGGTAAACAAACCGCTTTCCGCAATTGCAATGCGGTCATCTGGCAAGTGCGGAAGCATCGCCACGCCAACATCAAGCGATATTTCCATTGTTTTCAGGTTGCGGTTGTTAATGCCCATAAGCGGCGAGCGCAATTTGGCGGCGCGTGCCAATTCATCAGCGTCATGGCACTCAATCAGAACATCCATGCCATATTCCATGGCACAGGCCTCCAGCTCGGCGGCAAGCGCATCATCAAGCGCCGCCATAATCAGTAGAATACAATCTGCGCCCATCGCACGGGACTCGACGATCTGCAGCGGATCAATCATAAAATCCTTGCGAAGTATTGGCAGGCTGACGGCATTTCTTGCCGCAACAAGGTATTCGGGCGCCCCTTGAAACCATTTACGATCGGTCAAAACCGAAAGGCAGGTTGCACCGCCCGCCGCATAGGCTGCGGCCAACGCCGCCGGATCAAAATCAGCGCGGATAAGACCTTTTGACGGTGACGCCTTCTTCAGCTCGGCGATCAGTCCATATCCAGCCATGCTGTCACGTTTTAATGCAGCGGCAAAGCCGCGAACTGTCGAGGCCGCTTTGGCCGCCTGATCCAGTACTGCGAAACTATGCGCCTTGGCAAGGGCGCGTACCTCGAGATGTTTCTCATCGATGATGGTAGCCAATACATTGCTCATAGGTTATGCCCCACTACTCTCGTTCCTGCCATTGGTGATGGCAATTAACCCATTAAGCGCGGCAAGCGCCTTGCCATCATCAATAGATGCAACGGCCATTGCGGCGCCGTCTGACAAATTGGCAACATGGCCGCCGGCAACCAGTGCCGCGGCTGCATTGAATAGCACAATATCTCGGTAAGGGCCGGTCTCACCCTCCAGTAGGGCGCGAAGGTAGCGTGCGTTATGTTCGCCATCACCACCGCGAAGCTGATCCATATTTGCGGTCTTCACCCCAATATCTTCTGGTGAGATGGTAAATTCCCGAACCTTCCCATCGACGAGCGATGCAACATGAGTCTTGCCGGTCGTGCTAACCTCATCAAGGCCGTCCGCCCCATGCACCACCCACGCATGAGTAGTGCCAAGCAGTGCTAAAACATGGGCAAATGGCGCGCAGTAGCTTTGATCGAAAACCCCAACCATAATGCGTTTGACCAATGCTGGATTAGACAATGGTCCTAATAGATTGAAAATTGTGCGCACACCAAGTGATGCGCGAACCGGCGCAACATGGCGCATTGCAGAATGATGACGCGGTGCCATCAAAAAGGCGATATTGACCTCAGCAAGCGCACGTTCAACAGACGCGATATCGCAATCAACGTTAATGCCAAGCGCGGTTAAGACATCGGCAGCGCCACTTTTCGATGACACAGCCCTATTGCCATGTTTTGCAACTGGTATACCGCAACCAGCAACCACAAATGCGCTGGCCGTCGAGATATTATAAGTGCCGAACCCATCCCCGCCGGTACCGACAATATCCATCGCCCGGTCGCTGGCCGAAATGGTCAGTGCCTTTGCCCGCATCACCGTGGCGGCCGCGGCAATATCATCAACCTGTTCGCCGCGAATCTTTAGCGCGATCAGGAACGCGGCCATTTGCGCCTCGCCAACATCACCGTCCATAATTGCGGTGAAACAATCCTGAATGGTGGCAGGCGTTGGCCGCTCGCCGGCAATCAGCGCGGTCAGGGATGATTTTACAATCTCAGACATAGACCCAATTTCCTTTGTAACGGCGGTTTTCGCCAAGCGGAGCAAAGGGCTGATTATAATTCGATTAACAGACGTTCACTATACATCAATCCGCTATTTTGCTGCGCCAGACTATATTGGCCAAGCGCCCGCAATGCAAGGTATCGCTGCCACCTCTGCGGGGTTTAAGACGTCGCATGGGCTGATTGGGCAAAAGGGGGCGGGGACCCCGGATGCGGCTGATTCCGCAATCACCAACGAGCCGTTGTTCAGTTTAAGCGTGCATCTGATCCGGAAACCGCTGGTCAAGCCGCAGAATCTGCGCTTCCAGCCGGTCCAGTGTTTCGCTAGGGGTGATGCTATGCCCGCAAATCTCGAGAAACCTTGCCAGAATACGGTAGCCCGCAACTGAGGCAATGGATTCCGGGTGAAACTGTACCCCATGCAGGTCGGCGGCTTTGTGCGAGATCCCCATGATCGCACCAGCTGCAGTGCGCGCAGTCACAGTCAATTCAGCGGGAAGTGCGGCATCATCCACCACCAGCGAATGATAGCGCGTTACCGGAAATTCATCGGGGCAGAGCGACAGAACATCACTTTTCACCGCGTTGCTGTGGGTCTTTACGACCAACGATAATTTGCCATGCACCGGGGGATCAACGCGCACAATGGTGGCACCAAACGCTGCCGCCAAAGCCTGATGCCCAAGGCAAACCCCAAGAAGCGGGGTCCCGGCAGCCTTTGCCGCGAGAATAAGGTCCATCGTAATACCGGCATTTTGCGGCGTCCCCGGGCCAGGTGAGACAATGATGCCGTCCGGATTACGCGCAATCACCTCATCGGTCGAAAAGGCATCGTTACGCAGTATCTCGACCTCGGCGCCAAGATCTGACAGGAAATGCCACAAATTCCATGTGAAGCTGTCGTAATTATCGATCAGAACAAACAAAATATTGCCCTTTTGAAAAACACATTCAAAGCCAGCCCGCTGCGGGTTCAAGATGATTTAGCGAATATTCATGTCTTAGTCGCTTTTACCAGAACTGCCAAGAGTGTTGTAATGACTGTTGTGACATCCGCGCGATGACGTCTACGATAACAACGGCGATTATGGCTACGGGGCGTCCTGCTATGGATCTGCCGATATTAAGCGTTAAATCCGGTGACGGGATGAGCATCAACCGGCGCTAAAACCCCAAAAAACAACGAAAAAATATGTGGTAAAATAATACCTCATGAATAACAAATTGAAATATTTAATTAATTCTATTTTCTGTGCCAAAATAACATTTGACGCTATCGACGAAACTGCCTATAACCCGCCTCAGCAACGCTTGCAGGGTGCCATGTAATGGCGTGATTGCAGGCTAATTTTCTAAGTGGAGATGATAACATGCCTTTGCCAAGGACTTATGTTGCAACGCCAAAAGACATCGAGAAAAACTGGTTCGTCGTCGACGCCGCCGATCTCGTTCTTGGGCGCCTTGCATCGCTTGTTGCCATGCGCTTACGCGGCAAGCACAAGCCAACCTACACACCAAACATGGATTGCGGTGATCACATCATCATCGTTAACGCAGAAAAGGTGCATCTGACCGGTAATAAGCGTAATGCAAAGACCTATTATTGGCATACAGGCCATCCGGGCGGCATTAAAGAGCGCACAGCTGACAAGATCCTCGATGGCCGGTTCCCGACCCGGGTAATTGAAAAAGCTGTCGAGCGGATGATCCCACGCGGCCCACTTGGCCGTCAGGCAATGCGCAACCTGCATGTTTATGCAGGCCCAAGCCACCCGCATGAAGCACAACAGCCGGTCGCGCTGGATATTGCTGGTATGAACAAAAAGAATGTGAGGTAGTCATGGCCGAAGATACGCAAAACACAAAAACACAGGCCGAAGGTTTAGCGGCATTGGGCGCGATCAGCGCAGATGCACCTGCTGCCGAAGTTGCAGCATCACCGGCTGAGCCAAAAATTGACAATCTTGGCCGCTCTTACGCAACCGGCCGCCGTAAAGACGCTGCTGCCCGTGTATGGGTAAAGCGGGGAACCGGTCAGATCACCATCAATGGCCGCAAGGTTGAAGTTTATTTCGCCCGCCCGGTGTTGCAGATGATCCTTGCCCAGCCGTTTGATGCGACGGAGCGTGTCGGCGAATTTGATGTGATTGCAACGGTTCGCGGCGGCGGCCTATCTGGTCAGGCCGGTGCGGTTCGTCATGGCATCAGCCGTGCCCTTACCCTTTTCGAACCGGGTCTTCGCCCGGTGTTGAAAGCAGGCGGGTTCTTGACACGTGATCCGCGCGTTGTCGAGCGGAAGAAATACGGCAAGGCCAAGGCGCGTCGCAGCTTCCAGTTCTCTAAGCGTTAAAGGCTTTATTCCCTTTACTGGTATATGTCGTTTTTTGGCATACCTTTTTGGGTGCGGGTCAGCGGGTATTGATATTATTTAGAAAAGGGCTGGCGTTTCGCTGGCCCTTTTTTTTGATGTGTAGGCTGGTGTCAAAGGCTGATGTTAAAAGCTAGCATTACGGGCCTTGGGTTGGTTTTAATGTATAAATTATCGTTTCATTAACAATTACGCTTAAAATAGGTAGCGATAACCGATTGAGGTTTTCGATGCAAAAACACGGTCGGTTATCCTTTATATGCGTGCCCGATTTCCAACATTGACAAATTGTTGATAATTTATCAACGTTATGGATTACCGCTATTTGGAAAGACCGGCACATGACACAGCAGGCGCAAACCCCGCAGGATAAATCAGGATGGCAATTCTGGGTCGATCGGGGCGGCACCTTTACCGACCTTGTTGCGCGCGCGCCCGATGGCACGCTGACGACGCATAAACTATTGTCGGAAAACCCCGAGGCCTATGAAGACGCGGCCTTGCAGGGCATCCGCGATATTCTGGGTCTAGTATCTAACGCGCCATTGCCAGCCGCGGCAATTGATGCGGTGAAAATGGGCACGACGGTGGCCACAAACGCGCTGCTGGAACGCAAAGGCGACCCGACATTGCTGGTCGTAACCAAGGGGTTTCGGGACCAGCTGCGCATTGCCTATCAGGCACGCCCGCGTTTGTTCGATAAGGAAATTATCCTTCCCGA
The DNA here is from genome assembly GCA_016778895.1 of Candidatus Puniceispirillum sp. Lineage (GTDB taxonomy): Bacteria > Pseudomonadota > Alphaproteobacteria > Puniceispirillales > Puniceispirillaceae > UBA3439. The sequence goes on along the minus strand of JADHOR010000015.1, from coordinate 10,465 downwards.
AATGCTGTATGACCGTATTGAAGAGGTCATTGAGCGTGTCGACGCCAAGGATAATGTGCTCGTCCCGCTGGATCTGGATGATCTGGCACCGCGCCTACAGGCGGCATTCGACGATGGTATTCGCGCCATTGCGATTGTTTTGATGCATGGGTACCGCGTGCCGGCGCATGAATTGGCAATTGCCGAGCTGGCGCGCAAAATCGGCTTTACGCAGGTTTCAACAAGCCATGGCACCAGCCCGTTGATCAAATTTGTCGGGCGCGGCGATACGACCGTTGCCGATGCCTATTTATCGCCGATTCTGCGCCGCTATATAGACCGGATTGCCCGCGATATTGACCAGTCAAAGGGCGCCAAGCTGCAATTGATGCAATCGAATGGCGGCCTGACCGATGCCAGCCTGTTTCAGGGCAAGGATGCGATTTTATCTGGCCCCGCGGGCGGTATTGTCGGCGCGGTAAGAACTGCCAAACAGGCAGGATTTGACAAGGTTATCACATTTGACATGGGCGGAACGTCAACTGATGTTGCGCATTATGAAAATGCCTATGAGCGCGTTTTTGACACGGTTGTTGCGGGTGTGCGGATTCATGCGCCAATGCTGTTAATCCATACGGTTGCCGCTGGTGGAGGGTCTATTTGCCGGTTTGAACAAGGCCGCTTTCAGGTTGGGCCGGAAAGTGCTGGTGCCAATCCGGGGCCTGCCTGTTATCGGCGTGGTGGGCCGCTGGCGGTAACCGATTGTAACGCGATGCTTGGCAAGCTGCAGCCGCAATATTTCCCCCATGTGTTTGGGCCAAATCAGGATGAGGCGCTAGACATCGCGCCAGTTCGTGCCGGTTTTGCCGCTTTGGCGGCTGAGGTTGAGGCGGCCACCGGTATCAGCCGCAGCGAAGAGGAAATCGCCAGCGGGTTTTTACGTATCGCCGTTGAAAATATGGCGAATGCGATCAAGAAAATCTCGGTTCAACGCGGCTATGATGTCACTGAATATGCGTTGCAATGTTTTGGCGGGGCAGGCGGCCAGCACGCCTGTTTAATCGCTGATGTTTTGGGGATGAAAACCGTTTTGATTCACCCGTTTGCCGGCGTCTTGTCGGCCTACGGGATGGGGCTGGCCGATGTTACTGCCCTTCGTGAGCGCACATTTGAGGGGGGGTTTGACGCCAGCCTTATGGCGCGACTAGCGCGTGAACTGGATGATCTGGCCACGCAAAGCGAGAATGAGCTAGCCAGTCAGGATATCACCAGCGCGCGCATTGAAACCCACCGCTATGTTCATCTTCGGTATGATGGCTCGGACACGGCTTTGCCGGTGCCGTTTGCGTCAATCGCATCAATGATTGCCGATTTTGAGGCTGCGTATCAGTCACGTTTTGGCTTTTTGATGCGTGACAAAGCGCTTGTTGCCGCAACCATCTCGGTCGAGTCAATCGGTCGGAATTTTGATGTCGAAAACAATGTCACTGCCCGCTCTGATGCGCCGCTGGAAATTCTCGACAAGGTTCAATGCTATATGGATGACCAGTTTGTAGAAGCACCAGTTTATGCGCGAGGCGCGATTGCCGGCGGCCAGCGCATTATGGGACCAGCACTGATTACCGAGGCTACCGGAACCAATGTTATCGAACCCGGATGGCAGGCTGAAATGACCGATATTGGCAATCTCGTTGTCCGACGTGTTGTTGAGCTGGCGCCGCGCGTTGCGATTGGCACGAGCTGTGACCCGGTCATGCTTGAGGTCTTCAACAACCTGTTCATGTCGATTGCCGAACAGATGGGCTATACCTTGCAGAACACGGCATTGTCCGTAAATGTCAAAGAACGGCTTGATTTTTCATGTGCCATCTTTGATCCGGAAGGCGCCTTGATTGCCAACGCACCGCATATGCCAGTGCATCTAGGCTCTATGGGCGAGTCTGTGCGGGCGGTCATTCGCAGCAATGCCGGTAAGATCAATGCTGGTGATGCGTTTGTGCTGAACAATCCCTACAATGGCGGCACACATCTACCCGACATTACCGTGATTACGCCGGTGTTTGATGATGATGGGCGCGATATACTGTTTTTTGTCGCCTCACGCGGGCATCACCCTGATGTTGGCGGCCGCACCCCCGGATCGGCACCACCTGACTCGAAACATATCGAGGAAGAAGGCGTGCTGATTGATAATTTCAAGCTGGTTGACGGTGGTGTTTATCGTGAGGCGGACATGCGGGCGATTCTGGACTCGGCAAAATATCCGGCCCGTAATACCGATCAGAATATTGCTGATCTGCGGGCGCAATTGGCGGCAAATGAAAAAGGCGTCCGTGAATTGCATAAGATGGTTGCGCATTACGGCCTTAAAACAGTCATTGCCTATATGGGCCATGTTCAGGACAATGCCGAGGAATCGGTTCGCCGCGTTATTGATGTGCTGAAAGATGGCAGCTTTACCTATCCGATGGATAATGGCCAACAGGTTAAGGTCACTATCTCCATTGATAAATCCAGCCGGTCAGCAACCGTTGATTTCACTGGCACCAGCAAACAGGGAGCTAATAATTTTAACGCACCTGCGGCAGTATGCCATGCGGCTGTTTTATATGTTTTTAGAACCTTGGTGGCTGATGACATCCCGATGAATGAGGGTTGTTTAAAGCCGGTTGAGATTATTCTTCCCGATGATTGCATGTTAAAGGCGCAATATCCGGCCGCGGTGATCGCAGGAAATGTGGAAACCTCGCAGATTGTTACTGATACTCTTTATGGTGCGCTTGGCGTGATGGCGGCGGCGCAGGGCACGATGAATAATTTCTTCTATGGCAATGCCACGTATCAATATTACGAGACCTTGTGTGGTGGGTCGGGCGCGGGGCCAGATTTTGACGGTACCGATGCGGTTCATACACACATGACCAATAGCCGATTAACCGACCCTGAAGTGTTGGAATGGCGCTATCCTGTATTGCTGGAAAGCTTTGAAATTCGGCATGGATCGGGCGGCGCAGGCCAGCATAACGGCGGTAATGGTGTTCGTCGGCGCTTGCGGTTCTTAGAAAATATGGAGGCGGTTATTCTCGCCAATCGCAGGATTGTTCCGCCTTACGGGATGAATGGCGGTGATAATGGCGCGCTCGGCCGGAACTGGGTCGAGCGCACCGATGGCACGATCGAGATGCTAACCGCGACTGATATCCGCCAGATGGCGAATGGCGATGTGTTTGTAATCGAGACACCGGGTGGTGGTGGCTTTGGCAAAAGTAATAAGGCCGCCGAATAGCCAGTGATGAAGAGAGCGCCATGACGCAGAGTGATACAGCAAAGCCAGATGCACAGCGGATTGTCTCATCGTCGCATCTGGTTTCGGAAAAGGCCGCCGAATTAAGCGAGGTCGAATATGGGCTGATCGTCGCGGGCAACGCCTTCGGCAAATGGATGGTAAAAGCCATGGCAACAGCAGTTGCCGAAGCCGGCATAACGTTTAGAGGCGGCACTGATCTTGCTGTTCTTGATATTTTATGTCTGCACTCTGTCAATCATCGGGCGCGGCCAAAGAAACTGGCCGATATCTGCTTTAAATTGAACGTTGATGACAGCCACACTGTCAATTATGCGCTGAAAAAACTGCTGAAAGCAGGCCTTGTAAGCAGCGAAAAGCACGGCAAGGAAGTGCTTTATGCAACCACAGCGGCTGGAATTGACCTCTGTCTTCGTTATCGCGGCGTACGTGAGGCTTGCCTGGTGGATGGATTTGTTGCGTTTGACAGTAGCAGCGGCGCCGAGCTGGCGGAGGTTGCCCGCCAGTTACGTATGTTATCAGGTCTTTATGATCAGGCGGCGCGAAGTGCAACCAATCTTTAAGCGGCAATTATGCGCAAATCGGCGGTAATGTCGGGCTGGAGCCTTGCCAGAAATCAGCCAAATGGTTACACCATTGTGTTGCCTCATTTTCGGGGCAAAATGATCAACATTAAAAAGTAAAGCTGTTATGACAAAAGCAAAGTCAGGTTTAAGAGTTGCTATCGCTGGCCTTGGAGTTGTTGGGTCTGAGGTTGCGCGCCAATTGATCAACCGCGCCGGCGAGCTTGGCTCGGCCGCAGGGCAACCGCTTCACCTGGTTGCGGTCAGCGCGCGTGACCGGTCGGCTGATCGCGGGTTTTTGCTCGACAATATCGACTGGCATGATGATGCAGTCGCAATGGCGCGGCGAGATGACGTCGATATCATTGTTGAGATGATTGGCGGCAGCGAGGGACCTGCGCTGGAACTGGCGCGCCAGTCACTGGCGTCGGGCAAGCATTTTGTTACCGCCAACAAAGCAATGATCGCGCATCATGGATCCGAGCTTGCAAGACTTACCGAGGACAATAACGCAAGCTTGATGTTTGAAGCCGCGGTTGCTGGCGGCATTCCTGCGGTAAAGACCCTTCGTGAGGGCTTGGCCGGCAACCGGATCAGCCGCGTTGCTGGTATTTTGAACGGCACTTGCAACTATATTCTCTCAACCATGGAAGTAACTGGTGCAGGGTTTGATGACGTCCTAGCAGACGCCCAGCGCCTTGGCTATGCCGAGGCCGAGCCAAGCTTTGATGTTGATGGCATTGATGCGGCTCATAAGCTAACTATCCTTGCCGCGATTGCATTTGGCCAGCAACCTGATTTCAACGCTGTATCCATCCAAGGGATTCGCGATGTATCGTCGGTTGATTTTGCCTATGCAAATCAGCTTGGGTTTCGGATCAAACTTGTTGGGGTGGCTGAACCGGGCCTGATGCCGCGGATGCAAACCTGTATGCTGCCGCTTGATAGTCAGCTTGCCAAGGTCAATGGCGTGCTGAACGCTGTTGAATTTCATGGATCGCCGGTTGGCAGTGTGCTTGCGGTTGGCCCGGGTGCGGGCGGCGGTGCAACCTCATCTGCGGTGCTGTCAGACCTGCTTGATATTGCGACCGGGCGTGGCGGTTTTGCATTTGGCAAACCAGTTGACCAGCTGACCGATGCCAGCGGCGTGAAAAACGGGGCAGGGCCGGACAAGGCATTTTATGTGCGTCTGATGGTTGTTGATCAGCCCGGCGTTTTGGCAACCGTAACAGCGATTCTGCAAAAGCATGATATTTCGGTAGAGAGCTTGCTGCAGCAAGGGCGTGCCCCCGGCGATGTAGTTGCGCTGGTAATGACAACGCATGAAACCCCGGTTGCCGTTATGACCAGAGCCCTTAACGAGATGGAACAACTGCCAATTGTCAAGGCCAAGCCTGTCGCCATGCCGATTCTGCCGGTGGATATGGAGAGCTGATGTCAAAGGACGCTTTCCTTGGCATTACTCAATCGACAAGCGGTGCGCGCTGGATCGACGCCCCAAATCAGCTAGCGGGGCCAAATCAGGATCGGCTGGCGGCCGCACTTATGGAAATTTTTGATGATTTGCCGATACCGTTGGCGCGAATCATGGCGGGTATGGGGCTGACACCAGAAACTGCATCACATTATGTTGATCCAAAAATCCGTGATCTGTTGCCAAATCCGTCACGTTTCAAGGATTTGGACAAGGCGGCAAACCGGCTGGCCGATGCGGTAATTGGCGAGACACCAATTGGCATTTTTGGCGATTATGATGTTGACGGTGCAGCTGCGGCGGCGTTGCTGCTATGCGTCATGCGCGAGCTTGGGGTGAATTGCGACGTTCATATACCCGACCGCTTTACCGAAGGCTATGGACCCAATATTGAGGCGTTGATGGCGTTAAAGGAAAAGGGCGCAGCACTTTTGGTAACAGTTGATTGCGGTATTACCGCCCATGCGCCGCTGGCCGCAGTTGCCAATACGGGGATGGATGTGATCGTGATTGACCATCATATCGCAGGTGCAGAGTTGCCGCAGGTGCATTCGGTGGTTAATCCAAACCGGCTCGATGAAGATGGGCGATATGGCTATCTCTGTGCTGCGGGCGTCGTGTTTATTGTGCTTGTTGGCATGCTGCGCGCACTGCGTGAAAAAGGGTATTTTACCGCTGACACGCCGGCACCTGATTTGCTGGCCTATCTCGATATTGTAGCTTTGGCTACGATATGTGACGTTGTTCCACTTCAAGGGCTGAACCGTGCCTTTGTCCGTCAGGGATTAAAAGTGATGGCAGAACGCCGGCACCCCGGCTTGACCAAGCTGGCGGATATTGCCGGAATGAATAATGCGCCAAACACCTATGCTTTTGGCTTTTTGCTAGGACCGAGAATAAATGCCGCCGGCCGGATTGGCGGATCAGGTCTGGGGGTGCGGCTGTTGGCGTGTCGGGACCCCGAGGAGGCGGCAGGTCTGGCGCTTCGGCTGGACGAAATGAACCAGCAGCGAAAAAAAATTGAAGACGGTATCAGAATTGCCGCGATTGACCGTGCCACCAATAACGAAAATCCAGTATTAATTCTGCATGATAAAGACTGGCATGAAGGAGTGATCGGCATTGTTGCGGGGCGGGTGCGCGAACGTTTTGGCAAACCGGCCTTGGTGATTGCGATAAGTGAGGACGGAACAGGAAAAGGCTCTGGGCGCAGCATTCCCGGGTTTCGTCTAGGCAATGCCGTCATTGCCGCGCATCAGGCAGGCATCCTTGAAGGTGGCGGCGGACATGATATGGCCGCAGGCTTTTCCGTGAGGGCTGATAAGATCAACCATCTACAAGCGTTTTTGAATGATCGCCTGATGGCTGATCTTAACGGCGTTATCCCGCAGGTAATTCACCAAGCCAGTGGGCTGTTGAGCATCGCTGGATGTAAGCCTGACCTCGCTGACTGGCTAGACCGGCTGGGCCCCTTTGGTAGTGGCAATCCCGAACCGCGTTTTGTGATACCCGATTGCAGGATTAAATCGGCTAAGTTTGTCGGTGAGGTGGGCGCACATCTCTCCTGCCGACTGGATGATGGCAGCGGAACGTTGAACGCCATTGCGTTTCAGGCTGGCGGCACGCCGCTTGGTCAGGCGGTAAGCGAAGCGCGCGATGGTCATTACCTGCATATACTTGGCCGGGTTCGACGCGACCGGTTCCGCGGCGGTGATGCGATGCAGTTTGAAATTGATGATGTGGCGGTTCCACCGCTTGCATTTGCCCGCTAGGCCTCAAATTTTGCCCTGCTTTGAGAGCTTTTTAGGAAAAACGCAAAGAGACGATAAAAGCGGCTTGATTTGCCCGCCGCTTTTGACTAAGACAAGCACCACTGGCTTTGCTTTTAAGATGTCCCGTTCGTCTAGAGGCCTAGGACACCGCCCTTTCACGGCGGCAACAGGGGTTCGAATCCCCTACGGGATGCCAAATCTTTTTTCTAAGCATATGATTTCTTTATAAATACAGAATTTTCACGAAAATTTAGGTACCCTTTAGGTACCTTTTTTTGTGTCTTGAAACGCGAAAAAACTCATTTCAGAACATATTTTACGAAGCTCAACTGGCTCAATCTGACACTGATTACAACCAATCAGTGAGTTAGATAATGACTGCTATTAATCACAAATTTTACACCATCAGCGACATAGCAACGCTGTTTAACGTGCACAAAAATACGGTGAGACGTTGGCGAGATAATGGGGAAATACCAAAGCCAATTTCTATCAACTCTCAGTCATTGTTTTGGCCGAAAGAGATTTTTGATGAATTTCTTGCCAATAAGCAGAGCCAAGGCCAACCCCAATGATAGCGGCACTTCCAATCCCGCTATCGCCCCGCGCTAAAGAACACCCTTCGGGCTGGCCTAAAGTGGCGTGTGAGAGTTTTTAACGATGTTTCCGTTGCTGATAAAAGCTGTAAAAGCGGAGGGGCTTAAACCGCCAGAAAAGGCCATTCTCATCCAAATTGCCGATTTAACAAACCAGCTGAAGGGTAAGCAGGCGTGGCCGTCAGAGGAATATCTGGCGATAAAAACGGGATTTGGCAGAAAAACGGTCAGCAGGGCGAAGAAGAACCTTCGTAATCGCGGCGTCCTCAGTTGGGTATCGCCAAAGCAAAGCAGCGTTAAAAACAGCTCCTGCATTTACACAATCAATGAAAAAGAGCTCGATAAATACATACCAACGATTTCAGCTGCAGTGGGTCACGGTGACCCATCTGTGGCTGAAGAAGAGGTCACAGAGTCCGATGGTGAGGGTCATATTGACCCGCAGGTTGGGTCAGAAAGTCCCAAGGGTAGTGTCATAGAGTCCATCTATACACCTAACTATCCAATTAAAATCCTCTTAAGCGATACAGATCGCGTTAAGAGATTAAAAAATGATGTTGGGGTTTTGACGATTGATAACTGGCTGGAGATGGCTGGCAAAGAACGTCGCTATGAAGATCCGCGACCGACGGTGTATATGCCGCGTATCTGGACGGATTATCAGATCCTGCATACAGAGTTTAATCAGCAGCTTTTTGATTTATTGGGCATCAGCCAAAAACAATGGGGTTTGGGTGTGAAAAAATATAATGAGCAATACAGGTTAAGGCCAACTGGTAACGAACTCGAAAGGCCAAACCTAAAGGCGTTCTATGCATTAATGCGGTTTATAGCCTCGCCAGACCGCTCTGATGAGGTCTGGGCTGAGTTTGGTGGAAGCGGGCTTCCAAAGCCGTCACTGACCGAAAAAACGCGTTTAGAGCACCAGCCAACAAAAGGTACTCACTAAGACGGCATCAATCGGGTGATGCTCGAGCCCGGCAGCCCGCTAGCGGTAGAATTATTGTTAAAATTTCGCTTCATAATCGATCTATAAAATATTGAATTTAATATCTTAAAATATTTTACAAAGAAACCTGCTCAAGCTTCATCCCAGAATGCTCTCGTGCGCAAAGGTATGGATGACAGTTTATCCCCCAACAATGAATAAACCTCTATACTGAAAGCGTCTGCCTCATCATCATCGACCAGCAAGCGCAGGCATCTAATTACCCTAGTAATGCGCAGGTGATTGTGATCGTGCCCCTTCATCCAAAAATTGTTTCTTTCCAGAAATTTGCCATACCAATCGGCTGACTTGCAGATATTTTCCTGAGCAATCTCTGATCTCCGAATTTCATCAACGTCGCTTTTCGAAAGGACGGGCGATCCTGGAACTGATGCACTTGGCACACCCAAGGGAAAGATCCACTGGATAAAGTTGTGCGTGCTTTCAATTTTATTATCTGCAAAACTCCAAATGTCTTTTAGATAACGGTCGTGGACGTCTGCTGAATTGCCCTCGAGAAAGTTAAGCAGGCTCATCTGAAGTTCCTTCCTTTTTGGCGATTTAAGCTAACGTGATTTTGAACTCTGTCAAAGGTATACAAATGTTTTCGTTAGATAGGTTAAGAACATTTTTTGGATCGAAACAAAAGCATCCACTGAGCAACCTTCTTGATGAAATGAGGAGTCATTTCAAAGATCATCAACACAAAAAAGCTGTGGTGCAAAAGTCTATACCTATACTTTTCTTTGGTGATCTTGATGCGTATAGAAACTCCAAAAAGCGAATACCCTCCGTGGTGACGGCTGTGGAGGGGGATATATAATTTCGTTTATTAAAAGACAATTTTTTCGAAACCTCCCAGTTTTCTGTTGTCTTGTTCTTACATCAAACAGTTTAATGTCACTTGGAGGTAGGGAGTAAGGCAAGGGAAGTATAAAAACCTCGGCTCCTGAAATTTTTAGTGAAAGGTTTGATGATGCTTAGTCGTGTTGTTGTGTATTAATGCCTATCAATTTTGACAAATCGTTAAAATCATATTTTTTGATGGTGTTGTTTAGCCCTGTGATTTGCTTGTCTCTGATAAGCTGCGCGCCTGAGAGGCTGTCCGCCTATGGTGAGATGGGCCTGAGAGAGTTATGTTTTACATACAATGATTTGGTTTTGGAGCAAAAAAGATTAGACGCTTACAATGCGGACAAAAGTATCATTAAAATTGCTACGTTTGGGAACTCAGAAAAGCGAAATTTCCTTGCAGAGTACGAGGCAGAGATACGCAGTCGCGACTTTTTTACCGACGCTGAATGGGCTTTGATAAAGAGCCAAAAAATTCAGATTGGTCAACGCGCTGAAATCCTGCCTTGCGCTTTTGGCCGGCCAAGTAAGGTAAACAGAACTGTCAATCAATATGGTGTTAGCGAGCAGTGGGTTTTTCGAAGTACTGGTTGGTACGTTTACACTGATGATGGGGTTATAACCAGTTGGCAGAATTGACTTCATCGTTTGCTGCGAGGGGCTGGTATTTTGGAGTAATGCATTTTACCACTCTCGCTTCACACCCTAAACCGACCACGCCGCCACAAACAGGATCAAGGCGATCTCAAAAGCACAGACGAAGAATGGGGTGAGTTTGCGGGTCATTTTGCGGGTTATCTAATTCTTGGAATATGATCAATTGCCGATACGCCAATGTTTATATTTGTCCTTGGTGGTTGCGCAGTTCTCAAGCGTTAAACGCCTCATCAAGTGAACAGGTGTGCCACCACCGCCTTCTTTGGACTTTCCGTCATTC
>JADHOR010000004.1 GCA_016778895.1 Candidatus Puniceispirillum sp. | reverse complement strand
GATGCTTTTAAATAATTTTGAAAGACACTAAATGTCCGTTTATCTTATCCGACATGCTCAATCGGCCTTCAATGCCGTTCACGACCCTCTTAAGCCAGACCCGATGATATTTGATGCGCCAATAACAGAGTTAGGTGAGGTCCAGGCAATTAAGGCTCGAAGGCAATTTAAAAGGCTTGATATTAATGCCGTTATTGTCTCGCCCTTCACAAGGACATTGCAGACGGCACAGCTGATTTTTGGGGATAGGGTAACGCTACAAGTCAATGCTGATGTCAGGGAACAACTTTGTAATAGCTGCGATGTAGGAAGTACGCCTCATGAACTCGCAAGAAAATTTCCCAATTTAAATTTTGATCATCTTGCTGAGCGTTGGTGGTACGAAGGCGAAAAAGACCATCGTGGAATTTCTGTTGAGCCGGAGGAGGTATTGATGGAAAGGGCGAAGATTTTTGCTAGTTTTCTAACGCAGAAAAACATTCAATCAACAGCAATTGTCTCTCATGGTAACTTTATTCGTGCGTTAACTGGAATTAAACCGAACAACTGCGAGATAATTCAATTCGACCCACGCTACAAAGTGATGTCTACGGAGTACGGTGATAAACAATGATGAACATCGAAAGCAGATGAGTTTACATTTTTGAGCTAATGATGGCCTTTTGGTTGATTTTTTTGCAAGCATCAGGCAGGAGCGTACCTGTCACAATCTGTCACACTAGCATCAAAGACCCCACCAAATCCTTGTGAAAAGAGCCCTTTTTGCGGTATCATAGAAATCTCAATGGAAGGGTTAAGTTTCTGAAATAATGAGTAAGAGTGTAGCTCAGCAGGAGAGCACTTCGTTGACATGGAAGGGGTTGCAGGGTAAATCCCTGCCACCACCTAGCCCGAAAGCCTAATGCTTTTGTGTGACTGCGGCTGGGGCGGCGTCATTCACCCTGTCGAGGCTGCGCAATTTGGCAAAAACCAGCCCGCCGCCAAGGGCAACGCCAATCGCCATCACCCCACCAATGACCACCGCGCCAACCGGCCCCACCAGCGCAGCCATACTGCCAGCGCGTATATCGCCCATCTCATTTGACGATGAGATAAAAATCCCGTTTACCGCGCTGACCCGTCCGCGCAAATGGTCGGGCGTGGCAATCTGAATAAGGCTAAGCCGGATATTGACGCTAACCATATCTGCCGCACCATATATAAACAGCGCCGCCATGCTTAGCCAGAAATTGGTTGATAGGCCGAACACCACAATTGAAACGCCAAAGACGAACAGCGCAAAAAACAGCTTTATACCACAGCCACGCATCTCTGGCAGACTGGCCAAAAGCAGACCGACAAACACCGCACCAAACGCCGGCATACCGCGTAAAAGGCCAAGCTGTTCTGGCCCAATCATTAAAATATCGGCGGCATAAATGGGCAATAGCGTTACCACACTGCCTAGCAGCACAATGAAAAGGTCAAGCGCGATGGCGCCAAGGACAATTGAGTTTGAGCGGACAAATTTTAGCCCGCCAACAATATGTTCCCATGACCGTGGTGTTGGCGTGATACGCGGCAGTCCGGGCAATAGCTGATAACTCAGCACCGACATTATCATCAGCCCGGTCATTACCGCATATATGTGGAAATTGATCGCCGCAATCAACAGGCCAGCCAGTAATGGGCCACCGGTCTGGGCAATGTTATTGACGGTCGAACTAAAGGCGATGGCGCGTCTAATCTGCGCTTCGGGAACAATATTCGGAATAATCGCCTGGCTTGCCGGAAAATACAGCGCCATTACGCTGCCATGCGCGAACAATAGCGCAAACAGCATGAACAGGTTTAATGTTTCGGCCAGCATCTCCGCTGTCAGCGCGGCCAGAATAACGGCATCGACAAGGGCACAGCAGGTTAGAATCTTTTTGCGGGCAAAAGTGTCAACAATCCAGCCAGTCGCAAAAAAGAAAACGAAAACCGGCGTGACCTGCATCAGGCCAACCAGCGCCAGATGAAACGGGTTGCCGGTGCTTTGGTAAATATGCCAGCCAAGCGCAACCGACAGCATCGCAATGACTAGATAATTGATCGCGTTGGCGCCAAGGAAGAAGAAAAAATGAAGCGGCACTTAGATCTCGCAATGGCTTGGTGGTTTCGGCAATATACGGTTTGATGCGCGCTATCTTGGCGAAGGTTTTGCCAAAAGGCTAGATTACAAATCCTGCCTGAACATTTTTAATCTGCGCCAGCGCCTCCAACGATAACGGCCCTTTATTGACCGCTGCCGTGGCCTGTTGCAATTCATCCAGCGTCGCAATACCGATCTCGGTCGTTGGCAAGGCCGGATGCGAAATCGCATAGCGTATCGCCAGCTCTGGTAGGCTGTCCACATGACCCGCCTCAACCAGTGGCAGAAACTGGCGGGCGCGCTCAACATCGGATTTATAGTCGCTATCTGATCCGATCGGCGTCACCACCGCCATGCCAAGCAGGTGCCGTTTCTCGCTTCCCGACAGCGCGCCGCCAGCCAGAACCCGCACGCCGATAGCACCAACCCCATGGTCTGCTGCAACATCCAGCAATTGCCGGAAATCATCGGCCGGGTACCCCGCCGGCACCACCTCACCAGCAGATGGAACCAGCAAATTGTAAAACACCTGCGCAGACCGAAATACGCCGCTGCCGATCAGCCGATGCACATCATCCGGTTCACCCTTGGCGGTAAAGCCCAGAAACCGTACCTTGCCACTATCACGCAGCTTGTCAAAAGCGGGCACGACCGCATCCATAACCTGATCAATCGTCAAATTGCCGCGAAAATCGGCTCGGCCCAACGTATTATGCAGCTGGAAAATATCGACATGATCCAGCCTGAGCCGTTTCAGGCTAGCCTCTAGCGAACGCCTGATCGCACCGCCAACATCACCCAGATCGGCATTGCCAATCCCGACTTTAGTGCTGACCACCAGCCCGTCCTTATTGCCATTTAATGCGCGACCAAGATTATCCTCAGAAATGCCATCGCCGTAACTGGCCGCTGTATCAAAGAAATTAATGCCATGATCACGAGCCCAGTGAATTGCACGGTCCTGATCGGCGGCATCGCCCTTGGTCATCAGCCCGCCAACCGCACCACACCCAAAGGTTAGCCTTGATACGGCCAGACCGGTATTGCCAAAATCTCGTTTTTCCACGCGCTAACGTCCCTTACTGCAATCAATAATCGTTTTTCTGTTGAGCCAGCAAATATTATGCGGCTTTTTGTCGGCTTCACCAGCCCCTAACGGCAGGATCGCAAAAACTATGTCTTAATCTTACTGACGAGACCATTGCCCGAGGCAGGCCCGCCGCGATAAGGTCATGTCTTGGCCCCCGAAATGGCACGGTCATCAGGCCGCTCGGTGTCACTGCTTGGGGATTTCATTGTCAGACTGCAGCCAAAAGGAATGGCATGGAAGATGCGCGACAAAGACAAATATGACCAACCAGATAACCCCGCGGCCCGCACTGACCCTGCCTCGCTTGGTGCGCCGCTTCGGTGTGACTTTGTGGGTGGGGCGGTCAATCACCGATTGCGCTTTGGCGGTGGGCGCGGGCAGGATTTGCCAAAGGCGGCGGGGCTAAAACCCGGGGTTAATCTGCATATTATCGATGCGACTGCCGGGCTGGGCCGGGATGCGTTTTTGCTGGCCTCGCTTGGGGCAACGGTCACGCTGATTGAACGATCGGCAGATATGCATGAATTATTGCGCGATGGCATGGCGCGAGCATTTGATGCAGGTGGTATTACTGCCGAGATTGTTGGCCGGATGACGCTGATCCATGGTGACGCAATCACACTTTTGCCAACATTATCGCCGGAAATTGTGCTGGTTGACCCGATGCATCCGGCCCGTAATAAATCGGCTTTGGTAAAGGCGGAAATGCGCCAGATCCGTGCCCTTGTTGGTGTTGACGATGATCAGGCCGAATTGCTGCAAACCGCGTTGGCGCACGCATCAAAGCGGGTTGTACTGAAATGGCCAGCAAAGGCTGCCGCGATGGCGGGTATCCGCGCACCCTCGCATCAAATAATTGGAAAATCGACACGCTATGATGTGTTCATGCAGCCGCAAGCCACCATCACAAAAACCTCTCTCACGACGAAAACATAAGTTGTCGGCGTTCGCTATCTTGTTCTATGTTTGTAATTTCTACGGCCGAAGCAGCACCCGGATCGTGTCATCATCGATTAGTCAAACCGCATTTCGAGGAAGTCGTTTATGGACCATAAGATTGGTGTTATACCGTTTGATATTAGTGGTGGACGGGTCTCCATCATGTTTGTCACATCGCAACGCCGCGGCCGCTGGATTTTCCCAAAGGGCAATCTAAAGCCGGATGAAAGCCATAAAAAAGGCTGTAAGCGTGAGGCTTTTGAAGAGGCTGGTGTCGAGGGGCGTATCATAAGTGAACTGCCGATGACCCATGTCGTCACCAAAAGCAGCAATGGCAAGTTATCAGAGGTCGCGGTTACCTACTACCCGATGCTGGTGTCAAAGCAGTTTGACAAATGGCCGGAACAGGCAAAGCGTGAACGCCAGTGGGCCTTACTGGAGGATGCCGGCCTGGTAGCCGACTGTAAAGATTTCCAGCAGGTTATCAAGCAGTTTGCGGCGATTAAGCCGCTGATACTAGAAACTGCAAAACGTAAAAAACCGTAGCTGCCAATGTCGCTGATGCTGTTAAAGTGATAATCCAGGCGGCAAAGGTCATTGATATAGCGATTAGATTGCTTCAGCTGGTTCTTTTCATCTACTTTTTTTAAAAATAGACTTTACCGGCGTTCCGCTTTTCAAATTTTCCGTGATACCCCAACGATCTAGCCGAGATGACAGCTTAATCACGCACACCAGCTACAGCAAAAAAGCCTAAATCAGGCCATGCCAGAAAAACCATTTCGCCCTTGTCTCGGCTATATCTTTCTCTAGCAGGGCTGATGACCAAGCCATTGTCGCAGCCGTGTCTTGATATACACTCCATCGACATTTGGCAATGCGCGAGACGGATTTTCAGTGGTTATCTTAACCACCGCCAGCCGCGGCCCTGACGGATCATTCGGTTTATGGATAAATGCGTCAATGCCATCATAATCATAAATGGTCTGGCATCCGACAAAGCCGCAGCCAGCAGCAATTTTGGCAAGATCAACACCAAGTGAGGTATGGCTTTTCTGCATACCGGTCTCGCCAAAATGCCCATTATCCAGCACAGCAATGCTGAGGTTGTTTGGTTTTTGCGCCGCCACTGTGGCAAGCCCGCCAACTCCCATCAGAGCCTCGCCATCGCCGGTAATAACCATGACTTGGCGATCGGGTTCGGCGAGCGCAAGCCCAAGGCCGATCATCACCGCGCCGCCCATCGCGCCCCATAGGTAGAAATTGGCATGATGGTCGCCTGCCGCATACACGTCATAAGTAGATGAGCCAAGGCCGCACACCACAAGCATATCATCGCGGTTCCGGAGTAAATGCTTAACCGCTTTGCGGCGTTCGATTGTTATCTGTTGTGACATTCCTACCACTCCTTGCGGCCGATAAGGCGCTGCGACAATAGAATTGCGATTTTCTGTTCACTGGCAAAGGTTGCGTATAATGCGGCATCGACCGTTGGCCCGACCTCGCCTGGGCTGTTACAGCGCATCACCTCGACCCCCATCATCTCAAAGCTAGTCCGGGTGGCACGCGCCATTGGTACCTGCCATGAATTAAATTCGCCAAATTCGCCGCGCATACTGACGATCGTTAAAAATGGAAAATTACAATTTGTGACGAGACTTAGCATATTGACACAATTGCCAACGCCGCTTGATTGCATTAACAGCACCGATTTTTTGCCGCCAAGCCATGCACCACATGATGAGGCAACGCCTTCTTCCTCGGTGGTTAAGACAATCGGGTGCATATCAGGATTAGCATGGACGCGCCGGATCAGGTGCGCATGACCGGCATCTGGCACATAAGGGATCTGGCTGACCCCAGCCTTTTTAAAGGAGTTATATATATCGTCTTCCCAGATATGGGGGGTAGGACTCGCCATTTGCTCACTCATTTGTCGGGTTTCATGGGGATGGGGCAGGATTTTGCGTCACAATAATGGTTTAAAACACACGTTAGTCAGTCAAGTCTTTTTGGTAGCATCTGCGGCAATAGAGTGCTGACAGCAGATCGCCAGCTGGTATGGTTACGATAAATACGAAAAGCCTGCCGAGGCAACTGGCAAATGCAGTGACCTTGAAAATATTTCTGGTGCAGCTCTCCCATCAGCATTGGCATAGAGAATTTTTGCTGGCAATCTAGGCGACTATACGACAATTGCGGTAATCATTGCAGGATTGTCGGCCGCGACATTGTGGTGTTTTTCAAGCAGAGCCTGATCGGAGGGAGATCGACTTAATGGAAACCTATAAGCATTATATAAACGGGGCGTTGTGTGATCCTGCATCGGGCGAATGGTTTGACAGTGAAAATCCATATACCGGCGAGGTTTGGGCCAGAATTGCCCGCGGTAATGCCGATGATGTGAATGCCGCGGTTACTGCTGCCAAAGCCGCATTTGACGGTGTTTGGGGAGAAACCGGCCCGACTGCGCGCGGCAAGCTATTGGTAAAGCTGGCAGAAATTATTGAACGTGAGGCACCTCGTCTTGGCGAGATCGAGGTTCGGGATAATGGAAAGCTGATTGCCGAAATGGGTGCGCAAACCAAATATCTGGCTGAATGGTATCGCTATTTTGGTGGCCTTGCCGACAAGATCGAAGGCGCGGTGATTCCGTCTGACAAGCCGGGTATTTTCAATTTCACCCGTTATGAGCCGCTTGGCGTTATTGGCATGATTACCGCTTGGAATTCGCCATTGCTGTTGCTGGCGTGGAAGTTGGCGCCGGCTTTGGCGGCGGGCAATACTGCGGTAATCAAGCCATCCGAATATACGTCGGCATCGACCTTGGAATTTATGGCGCTCGTCGATGAGGCGGGTTTTCCTGCTGGCGTGGTGAATGCGGTGACCGGTTTTGGCCTTGAGGTTGGTGCCCCTCTGGTTGAGCATCCCAATGTTGACAAGATTGCCTTTACCGGATCAGACCTGTCGGGTCAGAAGATCTTTGAGGCAGCCGCCAAGAAAATCATGCCTGTGACACTGGAACTTGGCGGAAAATCTCCAAATATCGTATTTGAAGATGCTGATTTTGAAGCAGCTGTTATGGGGGCAATTTCGGGTATTTTTGCCGCTACCGGCCAGACCTGTATTGCTGGATCACGGTTGCTTGTTCAGCGTTCAATCCATGACAAATTTGTCAAACGACTGGTTGAGGTTGCTGGCGCGGCGAAAATTGGCGATCCAATGTCAACCGAGACCCATGTCGGGCCTGTAACAACCATGCCGCAATATGAAAAAATTATGGATTACATCAATATTGCCAAGGCCGAAGGCGCCGTTTGTGTGCTTGGCGGTGACGCTTATCAGGGACCCGGGGCAAAAGGCAGACAATTTGTCCAGCCGACAATCTTTACCGGCGTCAATAATCAGATGCGTATCGCCCAAGAAGAGGTGTTTGGGCCGGTTCTATCGATTATCCCGTTTGATACCGAAGAAGAGGCAATTGCCATCGGTAATGATATTGTTTACGGGCTTGCGGCTGGGGTATGGACAAGCGACATTGGCCGTGCCTTAAGAATGTCGGAAAAGCTGAAGGCTGGAACGGTCTGGGTAAACACCTACCGTGCGGTCAGCTTTACCTCGCCATTCGGTGGTTACAAGCGAAGCGGCCAGGGACGCGAGAGCGGCAAGGAGTCGATCAAGGAGTTTCTACAGATCAAATCGGTCTGGATTGCCCAGCAAACCACTGCAGCCAATCCGTTCATCATGCGCTAGGCGGCACGTCTGGCCGAAAGTCGCTGGATAATCGCCGGTTTTGGCTCGTTAATTTGACCATGGAAATACTCAATCTTGATAAAATCATCGGGAAGGCGGGTTAACAGCTCACCCTCCTGTAACAGATAGTCAGGGTTGCTCGGCTTGCCAAACACCGCATTGCCAGTGCCAAAGGTTTCATAGGCGATATAACCGCCGTAACCAACCAGTCGAAAGACCTCATCAAGTCGTGGCCGGTACAAATAGTTAGTGACCAGAACGACATCGAAATTCTTGCTGGAAAACGGCCAGATTGCCTCAGTCTCCAGATCAAAATGACAGGTGTTTACATCGCTGCATCGGGCTTTTAATGCGGCCAGGGCAGCCTGATCCCGATCAACCGCCAGTATGTCAAACCGACCCGGATAGGCCGCCGCCAAAGCCGCACTATGACGCCCCTGACCCGACGCGAGATCAATAAGCCGGGCACCATCTGGCCATGCGCTTGCCTTCTGCATAATCCAGCTAGAGGGCGGTAGGGGGGCTATATCCATCACGATGCGGACGAATGATCGGTTAAGAAAGCGGTCAAAGCGGCGATCGTTTCAGCCGGCGATTCTTCGGCCAGAAAATGCCCGCCGCTGATGGCTTGGCCCTCGACATGATCAGCCACCTGCTGCCATTCGCCGATTACATCATAATACCCGCCGACAAAACCGATATCACCCCACAGTGCCAGCACCGGCATTGCCAGTTTTTTGCCGGCATCGGCAGCATCATGCTCGAGATCAATACTGGCAGCAGCGCGGTAATCCTCGCAGCTGGCATGGATGGTCGCCGGATTTGAAAAACAGCGCAGATATTCGGCAAATGCCGCAGTTGTAATTGCGCCTTCGGTACGTCCCCAATGGCCGGTCTTGTGTTGCAGGAAAAATGCGGGATCCTGGCCAATTAAATTCTCCGGAAAGGGGGCCGGCTGGATCAGGAAAAACCAGTGGTAATAGGCAGTGGCAAAGACCTTGTCAGTCGCCTCATACATCGCCGCGGTTGGCACGATATCCAGCACCGCAAGCCTGATGACCGCGTCTGGATAATCACGGGCGAGACGGTGCGCAACACGGCCGCCACGATCATGGCCAGCCACTGTAAAACGTTCATGGCCCAAGGCCCGCATGACGGCGATCATATCCGCTGCCATGGCACGCTTTGAATAGGGGCTGTGCCGGGCGTCGGTTGGCGGTTTGTCACTATCACCATAGCCGCGTAGGTCGGGAATGATGACGCTGAATTGCTGGGCTAGTTGCGGTGCAACCTTGTGCCACATATAGCCGGTTTGGGGATAGCCATGCAGCAGCAATAGTGGCGGCCCGTTCCCGGCAACGCGCAGATGGATGCCAACCCCGTCATGATCAATCCGCATGTTCAAAAAACGATCGGTAAAATCACCGGTAAGGTCATTGGTAATAGCCATTGCCTAGCCCTCTCCGTTCCAAGTTGCGCTGTTGTTGGGCAGGGGATTCCTCGCCCGGAAAAATTGACAGCTATTCCCGTGTTTACGCGGTTTTTGCCAATGGTTCAAAAAATCTTTGGCTTTTCAATAAGAATAAACTTGGCAAGTGCCGTCGAAAGTCGTCAACTTTCCCAAGTTCATATAACGATCACTAACTAGAATGGATGCCGTCTAATGGTCAAACAGCTCAGCGATTTTCCCCGTGTTTCTCTTTGTCACCAGCCAACGCCATTAGAGGAGATGCCGCGCCTGACATCGGCGCTTGGCGGGCCAAAACTTTGGATTAAGCGTGATGATTGTACCGGCCTTGCGACTGGCGGCAACAAAACCCGAAAGCTTGAATTCCTGATTGCCGATGCGATTGAAAAAGGCGCTGATATGGTGGTGACTCAGGGTGCGGTTCAATCAAACCATGTCCGTCAGACCGCAGCGGCTGCCTGTAAATTTGGCCTTGATTGCCACGCATTATTGGAGCGCCGGGTGCCTGAGCGGGCGGCAGATTACGAAACTACCGGAAATGTGCTGTTCGACCAGATGTTTGGCACAACGCTGGAGTTTCGGGCTGCGGGTCTTGACATGAATGCCGAAGCGCGGGCTGTGACTGAAAAGCTGGCCGCAGCCGGGCGCAAACCCTATTTTATTCCAGGCGGTGGATCAAACGAGATTGGCGCATTGGGGTATGTCTCATGCGCGTTTGAGCTGCTCGACCAGATTAAAGCCAACCGCTTGAATGTCGGCTGGATCGTCCTTGCAACGGGTAGTTCTGGAACCCATGCCGGTATGCTTGCCGGATTGCACGCGGCCGGATCAAGCATTCCGGTTATGGGTATCAGCGTTCGCCAACCCGAGGACAAACAAATCGCGCTGGTGCATAAATTGGCCGAGAGTACTGCGGCGCTGCTGACTGACGAGCCGCTTGGCGTTGAAAAGGTGATTGTCGATGACCGGTATGTTGGCAAAGGCTATGGCCAGCCAACCGACGGCACGCTTGCAGCGATTAATTTGATCGCGCGCCGTGAAGGTGTTCTGCTTGATCCGGTTTATTCGGGCAAGGGTCTGGCTGGCATGATTGGGCTGATTGAGCAGAATTATTTTGA
This sequence comes from Candidatus Puniceispirillum sp., assembly GCA_016778895.1. GTDB lineage: Bacteria > Pseudomonadota > Alphaproteobacteria > Puniceispirillales > Puniceispirillaceae > UBA3439. The sequence goes on along the minus strand of JADHOR010000004.1, from coordinate 111,853 downwards.
TGCGGATAAGGATGTTATTTTTCTTCATACCGGCGGAGCGGCAGCCTTGTTTGCCTACAGCAGTCAATTCGCAGTGGCAGCTGAATAAAGCGGTTGTCGCTGCAATCTGGGACTGGCAAGAATGGCTGACTTGGCCGTGCCAGACACTGGGTGGTAAAAAATAAGCTTATGATTTTTCATCCTTTTTTATGGATTTTGGCAGTTAGCGGGCGGCACGCTCGCATCCTACTGCCGCTTGGGGTCGTGCTTGCTTTATTATTGCCAAGCAGTGATGGTTTTTTCAAACCTGCGGCGCCTTTTATCCTTGCGGTTTTGGCTGGGGCGGCGCTTGTCCGGCTGGATATCGGGGCAGTGCTGAAGGCGGCGCTTCAGCCCCAACGGCTGACCAGGAATTTTGCTATCTCACTTGGTCTTTTATTGGTTGCGCCCGTGCTGTTTTTCACGCTGGCTAAATCGCTTGGCCTGTCGCATCACCTGTTGCCGCTGATTACCTGGTATGCGGTGGCGCCGCCAGTTGGCACGACAATCTGGATGTGTGTTTTTCTCGGTTTTACCGCGCCAATTGCGATGGAAATAGTTTTGCTAACCAACCTGCTGGCGCCTTTTACCGGTCCTTTTATTGGTGAATATCTGCTTGGGGCTGCGGTGCCGGTTTCATCGCTGATGCTGTGTTTGCGGCTTGTTACAATCCTTGGCGGCGGGTTGGTGCTTGCCTTGCTGGCAAAAAAAATCTTCGGTGAGGCGCGTATCGAGGCTAGCGGGCACCAGCTGGACGGCGTGTCGACGGTCGCAATGCTGCTGTTTCTACTGCCCGTTTTTGATGGTATCGGTGGGATTGCCCTGACGATGCCGTGGCTTGCGATTGCCTGTCTTGGACTTGCTTGCGGGTTGAATTTTGGCTCGCAAATATTGGTTTTTATCGGCGGGCATATGATCCGCCGCGCTGGCGCGCCAGCAAGATCAGACACGCTGCCCGAGGGAACACGTTCGGTTGCCGTGGTTGCCGGCAACCGTAATCTTGGCCTTTATTTCGCAGCGTTGCCGGCTGATCCAGTTTTTGCGCTGTTTGTTGCAGCCTATCAATTGCCGCTTTATCTGACCCCGATGGTTGCAGGCTGGTTTGGCGACCGGTCACGCCAGCGATAGGTGGTACAGGCAGCCTTTGCCAGCCTTTTTTCAACAGGAGCGTCGCTGTTCATCATTTTTGTCGCGGTGTCACTGGCGAACATGCGGATGTTGCTAATGGTAATTTCCGCCGCTGATATGACTCATTTAAAATCACATAATCTGTCGGGCTGGAAGCGTATTTTCTGGATGCAATTTCTGGCGATTACTGCCTGGGCGAATTTGGGGCTGGCCCAACAGAAATACCCGCCACATCTGCTATTGCCGCATTATCAGGGTTTTGCCCTGACGATTTTCACATTTGGTATTCTTGGCACGATTTTTTGGGTTTTTCCTCAGTGACCTTTTGCCGGAGTATGGGCGATTTTGCTTGCTTGTGTCATTGGCGGCAGACTTGCCAGCCTGTTTAGTCGCTATATTGCCAAATGGCATCTCGAGCCGGTGCAATAGGCGGCAATCATGGAGTGGGAACCCTGATGGAGAATTAAGGTTTTTTCCAGTCTTGGCCAGCAGTATTGTGTGCGATTGCCGGAACAATTATCTGGCGGATTGCGGGGGTTGTTCTGGCTGCGCGAGTACCGTCAGATGGGCCGATAATGGGATGGGTAAACACGATGGCTTATGCGATGGTAATGGCGGTTCTGTTGCTTATTCTTGTGCATCCTACTGGCATCTTGGCAACAAACAGCCTTGATCAGCGGCTGGTTAGACTGGGCGTTGGTTTGGTAACAATGTTTTTCAGCAAACGACTCATACCCTCATTGCTTTACGGTATTTGCGCATTTGCACTGGCGATCCAGTTTATTTAGTTGCGTTTGGCCAAAACTGAACGGAAGGTTTTGCTAAAATGGCAAAGCCTCGCCGAGGTAGTTTTCGTAAAGGCCGGTTGTGGTAAGATCAAGCACATCAAATCGAGCCAGTAATCCAGCTGCACTATCTGCTACAGAAACATCTGCAGATGGCCCGCCCATATCGGTGCGAACCCAGCCTGGATGGTAGGCGCCAACTGCTATCCCGCGCGGCGCCAGTTCAACTGCGAGTGACCGCGCAATGTTGGTTGCTGCTGCCTTTGATGCGCGATAAATCGGTGCATTGCTGTTGGCGCGCTGCTGACTGCCCATAGCTGATGAGATAACCGCAATCTTGCCTGTCATGCCACTGGGCTGGCTGCTTGTCTCATTGGTTTCGAGCAAATGCGGCAGAAATGACCGTGCGGTGAAAAACACACCAGCGACATTGGTCATAAGGACGGATTCAATCGCTCGACTATGATGGCTTGGATCTTCCAACCCGCCATAGCTATTTAAGATGCCAGCATTACAGACCAGAATATCGACTTTACGGGTCATGCCAGCAGCGATTTGTTTCATGTCATTTTCGGCGGTAACATCGAGCCCCAGCAGGGTGATTGCCGAATTGCTTTTGGCAAGGGCAACCAGATCAGGCGCTTCCATAATATTACGGGCGCAGGCGATAATCCGGTCACCGCGCGCGGCAGCCTGGCGGGTCATCTCAAAGCCAATGCCACGATTGGCCCCGGTAATGAGCAATGTTTTTGACATGGATTTTTTGCCTCTGGCTTATGCAGTTTAAATTCTTTACGGGCAATGATGCTTGCCAAAAGGGTTAGGCTGCGGGATTGAGGATATTTGCATCAAACGGGGGACGACTGAAAACCTCGCGAAGCATTGGCTCAAAATAGGCCAGAGGCTTGGTCGGATAATCCGGATCAAACGCCATCTGATCCCAATCACGGCAGAACCGCTCGCAGCTGTCAAACCATTGATGGTCTCTGTAAATATCGCGCGCGTTTTTATCGACCCCCATAGCATCACCATAGTAATACATCTGGAAGATGCCGTGATGTTCGATAATCCAGGTTACCTCGGCGCGTACATAAGGCCGAATAATCGTGGCGGCAAGCTGGGAATGATTCATCGGAGCCAGATCATCACCTAGGTCATGGATCAATGCAGCAACAATTAACTCGATATCGGCGCCATCTGCCTCGGCACGGGTGGCCGATTGCAGTGAATGCTCAAGCCGGTTCACTTTATAACCAGCTAGCGATGTCTTGAGGTTTTCGAGCGCGGCAATCAATCGTGTTGGCAGGGCGGTTACAAACTCGTCCTCTAGTTTGTTTAAAAGCGCGTAATCCTCAGCTGTGCCCTCGTCCATGCGGATAAAATTAACCTGCTGCATAATATGCGCCTCCCAGCACCGATAGGATTCAGGACAATTGCCGGAGCATTGTCTCAGAATGCATTTTTCAGATATGATATTGAGACTTTACGGGCAATAATTTCAAAATGAAAATATTTATACCGGTATGATTTACTAGTCGCGAGTTTAATCTCGTAAATCTTGATTGTGAAAACCTTATTATTACTGTCGTTACTCGATCGTTAATATTCTGCGAGTACATTGAGTGTCTTAGCCATTGGACGTTTTTAAAGTTCGGTTGGGATTTATCAGTTATGCTTTAGTATTGTTGATGTACGTTACCCTTTCATTATGTAAAAATCCAATATGGCTGAATTGTTAAACATCATAGAAACATCCATCGACCTTATAATTGTGATGATTCCCTCGACGCTACTTTTGGATTTTCCACAATTAGCAATATTGATGTCGAATCCGAATGGCCGATATGTCATTGCTGGTTTGGCGGTTGTCGTTGGCTCTATTGGTATTTGGGTTGTTTTTCGCTTTATCCAATTCATGTTTGTTGTTGGAGCCAAACAGTCATCAAACCTTGATGTCAAAAATAATGTTGCTAATGCTGAGAAGGCTAACAAAGGCCTCGAGGCTTTAGCTGATGATGTTGGCGTTAGGAGATCAAACCCTGATGGGATAAATTTTATCCAGCAAGGAATATTTGAAGCTAAAGCGGATGACGGTGAATTTTTAGCCGCTATAGAACAAGAAATGCTCTCAATTCGTCAACTTTATGTTGATGGGCATATTAAAAAGGATGTTTACGTTTCTGAGACCCGCCGCCTGTACGGAAAAGCCAAAGCCCTTAAGATATAGGGCCGAGGTAGTAATAGGCTCATAAAGGTTAGGGAGAAATACTAATCAGGCTTGTGCTGGCTTTAGCGGCATTTAAGACACCCGTTTCCATCACGAAGTTGAACGTCTTGGCGAATTTATCGCCGGATCTTTCATCGGTGGTTAGGTTGACAAGATTTGTGCCGATAAAGGCAAGCGGGACCATCGAGAAATCCTCTTATCTAATGGGTAAGCGGGGTGGGGTTAGGGACTAAGGGCGTCGGCAACCCATTTGTGGAAATGATGCGTTGGTGCATCCATGACGGCGGAGAATTTGCCGCCATCATAGCCCCTGGCACGACGGCCTTTTTGCATACCCTCAACAACAAACACATCCTCAACAAAAATATCTCGCCATATTTTGCTGTTGGTGCTGCGCATGTCGGCGAAACTCGGTTCTATTGCCTCTGGTTGGGCATAGTAAATCTCAATATTCTCGATCGTGCGGTCTGACCCATCGGGCATCAGAACAATGCTAAAGCAATGGTCACGGTGAACGCTAAGAAGCAGATTGGGGAATAGTGCAACATATTCGGCGCCCGACGTCCATTGTGCCGACAGCCCATTGAAATTTGGAAACGAGCGGCCGTCATCGCTGATCTGCGGCGCATAAACCGTCGATCCCTGACCTGCAAAGGCTGGAACCGGCATAATATTGTAATGATCTTCCAGCCGCGAATAGCTGTTTAGGCCCGGATGGATAAACGGCAAATGATACGCCTCGCAGTAATTTTCAACGGCGAGTTTCCAATTGCAATTAACGGTCAGGCTGAAGGATGAATCCGCCCCACTATGGTAAATCGGCTGGTCAAATTCCTGCCACCGGTTGATCAAATCACCAGCATAAATTTCGAATGCTGGTGCGTTCCCACCAATATTGACAAAAACAATGTCACGCCATAGATGAGCCCGCACCTCGTTAAGCGGATAATCGCAATGATTAAGGCTTTCATGTTCATGCACATCCGGCCCGCCGATATGTGGTGTTTTGCGTAGCCGACCGTTTAGATCATAGGCCCAGGCATGATAGGGGCAGGTGATCGGGCCGCGAAGCTGTTGGCTTTCGCTAACAAGAATCATGCCGCGATGCCGGCATGCATTCTCAAAAACTCTAATTTTATTATCCTGATTGCGCACCATCAATAATGGCAATCCGGCAAATTCAACCGGCTTGACCCATCCCGGTTTTGGTAAATCCTTGCCAAAGCCGATGGCGGCCCAATTTTTGCGGAAGAGCGTGTTTTGTTCGTGTGTATAAATCTGCTCATCAACATAACAGCCGTTGGGCAGGCCATTGGCGGTTTCGATCGGTGCTTTTACATTGGCAAGATCAAGCATGTCTGGTCTCCTCACCTAAATAGGCTCGATAAGGGGATAAAAGATTGCGTTCTTTTTCTATTTCTGCCGATAAAGGTGTTCTGTCTGTCTTGCCTGCGGCATGTTAAGTCGTGTTTGAACCATGGGAATTTGGAAGAATGTCAGCCAAAGAGATATCGTTTTGCCCCGAGACGGTTCATAAACAGCTCGATCAGCGCTTTTACCGACCAGTCAGCGCGGCTCAGTTTCCGTTGCATCAGCTCCGGTACCGCAATCATGAGGCGGCGCAAAGTGTCGGTCTTGATCATCTTGATCAGGCGGAATGGTGTCGCCATTTCGGCCAGTTTCAGCCTCTTGAGGGCAGTTTTCCAGTACCGTTGGCGCTGTGCTATCACGGTCATCAGTTTGGGCATTATAATGCCGATCTGGGCGATGGGCGTGGGTTCTTGTTTGCGCAAATGCGAGACCAGCAAAACCGGTTGATGGATTTTGGCACAAAAGGGTCGGGTACAACGCCGTTTTCACGCGCTGCCGATGGGCGGCTGACGTTAAAAGGCGCGGTTCGAGAAATTCTGGCGACCGAAATGCTGACCGCGCTGGATGTCAAAACATCACGTAGTTTTTCGGTAATCGAAACCGGTGAGAGTCTGGAGCGCAATGACGAGCCATCGCCAACCCGGTCGGCGGTTTTGGTCAGGCTGTCGCACAGCCATATTCGGATCGGCAGCTTTCAGCGGCTCGCCTATATGGATGATATGGAGGGTATCGAGATTTTAGCGCGTCATGTAGCGCGGCATTATTTCGCTGGTTCGGTAGCGATCAACCCACCATCTGCCGGACTAATTGCTGGCAGCGGTCACCAGTCGCCACTGGATGCTGATGCGCCGCTGGCCGATCTTTTGCCGGCATTGCTAAGCCGGGTCGCCGCAGCAATTGCCGATACGGCTGGTCGCTGGATGGCGGCTGGTTTTGTTCATGGCGTGTTAAATACTGATAATTTCAATGTAACCGGCGAGAGCTTTGACTATGGCCCATGGCGGTTTTTGCCGCATTTTGAGCCGGGCCTAACGGCCGCTTATTTCGATCAGACCGGGCGCTATGCCTATGGGCGGCAGCCTGATGCGGCATCTTGGGCGGTCTGCCGGTTGGCCGATTGTTTTGTCAAGCTTGTGCCGCAAAAAGATCTTGAGGTGCGGCTTGCGGCCTTTTACCCGTTGCTGGAGACGCGCTTGGCAAGGCAGATTCAGTGGCGCCTTGGAATTGTTTTTGACAGTGATGATACGGTACGTGATGCGGCGTTGGCGCGTGATGTTTTTAACGCGGCTAAACAAAGCCAATATGGGTTTGATCAGATTTTCCATGATCTTTATGGCGGTGCGGCGCGTGTCAGCGGCTATAAAGATGATCATTGGCGACCGGTTCTTGAATATTTACAAGACGCGCGGCCCCGCAATCCTGCGGCGCTTGATCATCCGCATTTTCAATCGGCAAAAGCGCTGTCGATGACGATTGACGAGGTCGAGGCAATCTGGGCACCGATTGCTGCCAGCGATGACTGGTCTCTTCTGGCAGGTAAAATTGCGGCAATCCACCAGATGCGCAAGGCCTATGGCGAAGATGATAATCTGCCCTTGCCGACAATTGCTGACGGGCCTTGGAATGGCTGACCTGCCGATAAAACGCCAACCAGCTATAGATGATTTGGGGGCATTGTGCGGTTCATTACCTCGCGAAGAACAAAATTACTCTCCATGCGCAAAACATGGGGCAATGCCGATAGATAGGTTGAATGGACACGTCCAAAATCATTCACATCGCGTGCTGCAACGCGCAAAATATAATCACTCTCACCGGCAATCAGAAAACAGGCCAGAACCTGCGGTATTTTAGCAACGGCGGCCTCAAACTCGGCCATCATCTCGGCTGATTGCCCCTTTAATGTGATATGCAACAGCACCAATACATCATGCCCCATCTTGGCAGCATCTAATTTCGCATGATAGCCGTCGATCACCCCGCTATTTTCCAGGTGGGCAACACGCCGCAAACAGGCCGAGGGCGATAGCCCCACCTGATTGGCGAGATCGACATTCGAGATCCTCGCATTATCTTGCAGGGCGGTTAGAATTGACCGATCAATACGATCCATTTCGCCTTCCATTTCTCTTTCATAATTTATTAGAATAATGTTGTGCAAATTTTATATTTATTCAAATAAAATTTGGAATTGGATATCTTCAGAACAAGATAAAGCAAGGAAACACCGTTAAATTTCGCATAATCTATATCCCAATCTGGAAACTGATCATGCTGTCATGATCAGTTTGTTATGGCCTCGCTGTGATGGCAGATGAGGTTCTGATTGAACAAAATTGGTTTATCAGCCGGGCTAGGATGGGGCAGTCGTCAGACCGGATCATTTTATGGGAGGCATTAAGATGCTTGTTGGCGTTCCAAAGGAAATTAAGACGCGGGAATTCCGCGTGGGTCTGGTTCCAAGTTCGGTTGCCGAGCTGGTGAGTCGTGGTCATCAGGTTCTGGTTGAAACTGGTGCCGGTGCGGGCATTGGTGCCGATGATGATGAATATCGCTCGGCTGGTGCAGATATTGCCGCATCAGCAGCAGATGTGTTTGCCGCCGCTGAGATGATCGTCAAGGTCAAGGAGCCGCAGCCAAATGAATGGATGCAGTTATCGCCAAACCAGATTTTGTTCACCTATCTGCACCTTGCAGCTGATGCGGCGCAGGCGCATGGGCTTGCCGCGTCTGGCTGTACTGCGATCGCTTATGAAACCATCACTGATGATCAGGGCGGATTACCATTGCTGGCACCGATGAGTGAAGTTGCCGGGCGGCTTGCGGTGATCGAGGGCGCATCACATCTAAAGGCCAATGCAGGCGGGCGTGGTGTGCTAATCTCAGGCGTTCCGGGCACAGCGCCGGCAGATGTGTTGATTGTTGGCGGCGGTGTTGTCGGGGTCAATGCCGCAAAAATGGCCGTCGGCCTCGGCGCACGCGTGACCGTTTTTGACCGTTCGGTTCCACGGCTTCGGTATTTGTCTGATATTTTTGGCAATAGCATTACAACACGCTATTCAAGCAACGCGGTGCTTGCCGAGGCGGTTAAATCTGCCGATATGGTAATCGGCGCGGTGCTGATCCCGGGCGCGGCGGCACCAAAGCTGGTTTCACGTGCACAATTAGCGACCATGCGGCCCGGCGCAGTTCTGGTCGATGTGGCGATTGATCAGGGTGGCTGTTTTGAGACCTCGCGGGCAACAACACATGATGACCCGACCTATATGGTTGATGGCATTGTTCATTATTGCGTTGCCAATATGCCAGGTTCGGTGCCGCGTACCTCGTCTGAGGCGTTAAACAATGCGACATTGCCGCATGTTTTGGCGCTTGCCGATAAGGGGGTTGCAGCGCTTGATGATAACCAGCACTTGGCCAATGGCTTGAATGTTGCTGGCGGCAAGGTTGTTTATCAGGCGGTTCTGGACGCAATTGGTGAAACAGCCGCGGCCTAACGGCGTTTGGTGTTTTGGCTAGTGCAAAAGCAGCCCAGATATTATCAAAATTCAGAAAACAGGCGGTAATGGGCCGCCTTTTTTCAAGCAAGGCGCGATTAATAGATAATGCAGGCTAATGACGGTTAGTCGCTAATGATGAGCAGCCCTAGTTTAGCGCGAATTTTGCGACCAAAACCTGCTGTGGCCAGCCTTTGCCTGTCTTAATCTTGTTAGCCAATGAATGCCGCGCATAAAAAACTTGCAATATCACCAAAAAGGGGTTGACCAGCGCACGACATTGGCAGATAAAGCGCCCTGTTCTGGTGATCTGCCAGAGCGTACAAGCACAAAACCCGTGCATTCTGGGGGGCCATAGCTCAGCTGGGAGAGCGCCTGCTTTGCAAGCAGGAGGTCGTCGGTTCGATCCCGTCTGGCTCCACCAACCCTCCAAAGCCCAAGCTTGTCGCCGGGAAAACTGTTGCGGCCGCGTGGTGTTGTTAAATTTTCTCTAGCATTGTCAACTGGCCGGCCGCGGTTCACTACAGCGCTTGAAAACGCTGCCTATGCGCGAAGCAGACCGCGGCTTGGCTGCATGACGATTGCCTCTCTCGCCGAGAAAACTACGCGTCGGCAGGTTAATGCAACTTCACCAAAAAATTTTGCGGTATTAGGCGTAAATTCGGGGTTTTCACCTCTGGCGTTGATGTGCACGCATTTCGTAAAGGGTTTGCTTTAGCAAAATTAGCGTTTAGGTCGTGTAAATCTAAGCCACGCAAGCCTTTTTTTTGGCTATTTTAGTGTTAGTATGCTCATATGATTTCGATATTTTTTGATAGAAATTAGGAGCAGCCATGCAACTAGATTTGAAATTGTCGGACGATTCTTACTCGATGGCGGCAAAAGAACGTATGGCCATTGAGCTTGAGGGGTTAATTAGTCGTCTTAATGAAGTTGGGTCAGCACTCGCGATCCTGAATCTTTTTCGGCGTGCTGACATTGAAGTTGAGGGTAAAAAACGCCGACTGCGCGATTTTGCCGAAATTGACCTTGGCCCTGATCCGATGGCAGGCACATTCAAGGTGGTTATTCATAATCCTGTCGCCATTGCCGGTGCCGTCGCCATTTTGAAAGAAAACCACTTCATCAATATCGATACGAGTTCCAAGCGTGAATTGAAAGTGGTCAAGCCGCGGTTGACGGCGCAACAGGAAGATGATCTGGAAACTGAGGTCAAACGGGTCACAAAATCATCGTTGTCAAAGCTAGCATCTATCAAATCAGATGCACTTCAGCGGGTTCAGGCCGCAATCAAGGCCGAATACATCGAACCAGCCGAGGCCAAAAAATCGACGTTGCAGCTTGATGAGTTGATCAGCCAGGCGTCAACCCATGCTGGTGTTTTGGGGCTGATCAGGCGCAAACAATTGATCGGCGGCGGGTTGACCTTTGATGGGCCGGATGAAGAGGCGCTTTATAAACGGATCAACGATCGCGCCTATAAGGATGCCGCCACAGAAATGGTTACGCCTAACGTTTCCGAGACTGATGATGACTGATGATTAAGGCGTGATGACCGTCGGCGATATTCGTGATCACCCGAACAATGATCCGAAGGACAGTCTAAGTGAAGATCGGCGCGATAGACAGACGGCCGTGCGATCAGACGCGCCAAAAACTGGCAAGCCTGATCCACGTCAAACGGCGATCAAAAGCTTATTAGCAAGTGCAGGTGGCTCGATTGATGACAAGCTAGCGACTGTGAAAACGGCGCATCTTGTGGATAAAGACCGGTTCCAGAGCGCATTCCGTAGCCTGATGACATCGACCAAGCCCTGATCCGTCGGTCGATTAAAGCCTGTGGACATAAGGGCGGGCCGGTTGGCGGCCCGCTTTTTTGTTATTTTAATAGGCAGTCCGGCGCGGTTAGGCTGCCTTGACCAGCTTTTTCGGTTTGGCGTTTATTCTGATCTGCTGTGGCCGGTCCGCCTCGGGGACTTCGCGGTACAGGAATATTGTCAAGATCCCGTCGACAAACTGGGCATCGTCAACCTTCATATATTCGGCAAGCCGGAACATTTTTGAAAAACCACGCTTGGCAATGCCCTGATGAACATAGTTGCCGCGCTCTTCAGCCTTGTTGGCCTCGATGGTCAAAATGCCTTTCTCGGTCTGGATGCTGATCTCGTCACTCGAAAATCCGGCAAGCGCCAGCTCAATTCGGTAATGCTCATCATCATCCTTGGCGATATTGTAGGCCGGATAATTAGATTCCTTGCGCTCAGCCAATGCGTTTAACTCATCAAACAGAGTGTCAAAGCCAACAAACTGGCGCGCCATAGGTGTGGTAAAAAAAGTCATCGTCATCTCCTTTTATAAAGCGAGTTGTCTGCCGTCTCCTCAAAAGCAAGCCGGCCGGTTTAGGTTTAAATTGTGACCCGTTCTGGCATCACCAAAATGATTTAAGAACTACAAATCTGATTTCAAGACCCTGCTAGAGGCCGGTGCCAAATAATTGTGCAACCTGCCATCTGGCGCGGTGAATTTGGGCGTCATTCAACATATTTTCGATAGCAGCGATAAATAATATAGAAACTGTTAAAGCACGAAGGTTTTTGGCCAGTGTTTCTTGGCTGCATTTGACAACATGCTTTTGCTGTTGCATCTCTTGACAATCTGCGGGCTTTCGCATAAACCACAGTCCGGTTTGACGGTGGCCCTATCTCGCATGGCCCCTGAGCATCAGGCATGAATTATCTGCGATTGTTACGATCACCGGATCGGCGGATCGAGAAATCTGGCGGATTGCTGGCACGCTGGCAACGTCGGGCATTAGAAAGAGCAAGGAAATGGCTGTTCCAAAGAGTAAGATTACCAAGTCTAAGCGTAACATGCGCCGCGCCCATGACGCATTGTCTTCGGATGCCTATGTTGAGGACAAGGTAACGGGTGAATTGCATCGCCCGCACCATATCGACCTGAAAACCGGGATGTATCGCGGCAAGCAGGTCCTAAAGGTCAAAGAACGCATCTAGTCGACAGAGCACCATCAAACGAGTGCGTCTTGCCCGGCAAAGCGGGCTTAACGCAGAGTGCTAGCTGTGGTAACAGGCATCATCACATAATGAACAACAAAAGCGCAAAATTTGGCATCGGGGCGATCGTCCGTCATCGGGTTTACCCATTCCGCGGGGTTGTCGTTGATGTTGATCCGGAATTCGATAATACCGACGAATGGTATGAGGCCATTCCGGCCGAGGTGCGCCCGGCCAAGGATCAGCCCTTCTATCATTTGTTGGCGGAAAACTCTGACAGCTACTACACCGCTTATGTAAGTCAGCAAAACCTTCTGCCCGACGCGGAAAACGGTCCGGTCAGCCATCCTGACGTTGATGATATGTTCGATGGTCTGGATGGCGAACGCTATTTGCTGCACCCAGAGGCCTTTAACTAGGCCCGCACGCCGACAAAGAAGCTGTTTTCAGGGTTGTCCCGACCGGCGTAACACAGTGCCAAAACGGCGCCCACGACTTATCAATCTTTTTCCCGAAAATTGCGCCACATTGACTTGAAAAAACAGTTCGGCACGTCTATCTATCCTAAACAGGACTAAATTGGTCTTGATTATGATAATCATTCGCAAAACTGGCGGACTTGAAGGGTCTTTTGGCTTTTTGATATCGCTGGAGAAACCGAACAGATAGGCTGATATGCTGCGACTAAACCGGATGACCGATTATGCCATTGTTGTGCTTGGGGCGCTTGCCCACCGTCATGGCGATCTATTGGCAACGGCACAACTGGCCGCTTTAACCGGACTGGCCCAACCGACCGTCGCAAAAGTATCGAAAATTTTGCTGGCGGCAAATCTGGTCGAGACCCAGCGCGGTGCGCGCGGCGGGTATCGGCTTGCCATGGCACCGGCAGATATTTCACTGGTTGATATTGTCGAGGCAATGGAAGGCCCGATTGCGGTTACCGATTGTGTTACCGGGGCACAAGACCCGTGCGCGGTTAGCAATTGCTGTTTTATGAGTAGTCACTGGAACCATGTTAATCTTGCTATCCGCAACGCTTTGAATGATGTCAGCCTCGAAGATTTAACCGATCCGGCGCAATTATTTCCGCTGCCGGAAACTCCATCCCTTGCAAAAGATGACCTGCAAATGCGCCGGCAATAGTCGGCGAAACGCAACTATAAAGAAGGAAACTGCCTCATGGCTGCAACCCAAGAGACCATCGACACGCTTCAGGAAGCCACCGGTAAATATAAATACGGTTTTGTAACCGATATTGAATCCGATAAGGCGCCCAAGGGGCTGAACGAGGATATTATTCGCTTTATCTCGGCCAAGAAGGAAGAGCCGCAATGGATGCTTGATTGGCGGCTGAAGGCGTTTGCAATGTGGCAGCAGATGGAATCGCCTGATTGGGCGAAGCTGGATATCCCGCCAATTGATTATCAGGATATCCATTATTACGCCGCGCCGAAAACCGGTGAGGGGCCGGCCTCATTGGATGAGGTCGATCCGGAATTGCTAAAGACTTATGCAAAATTGGGAATCCCGCTGGATGAGCAAAAGATTCTTGCCGGTGTTGTGGCGGTTGATGCGGTATTTGATTCTGTATCAGTTGCGACCACATTCCGCGGTGAGCTTGCCAAGTCTGGGGTGATCTTCTGCCCGATTTCAGAGGCTATTCGCGACTATCCCGAGCTGGTGCAAAAATATCTTGGGTCGGTTGTGCCGGTTGCCGATAATTATTTCTCGGCGCTGAATTCGGCGGTCTTTACCGATGGGTCATTCGTGTTTATCCCAAAGGGCGTTCGGTGCCCGATGGAACTATCCACCTATTTCCGCATCAATGAGGCCAATACCGGCCAGTTTGAACGCACCCTGATCATTGCTGAGGACGCATCTTATGTCAGCTATTTAGAGGGATGTACGGCGCCGCAGCGTGATGAAAATCAGCTTCATGCGGCGGTTGTTGAGCTGGTTGCGCTGGATGATGCCGAGATCAAATATTCAACCGTGCAGAACTGGTATCCGGGGGATGAAAACGGCCGTGGCGGCATTTATAATTTTGTCACCAAGCGCGGTGCCTGTCTTGGCGACCGATCAAAAATCTCCTGGACACAGGTGGAAACCGGATCGGCAATCACTTGGAAATATCCATCCTGTATTCTGCAAGGCAAAGACTCGGTTGGTGAGTTTTATTCAGTTGCCCTGACCAATAATTGCCAGCAGGCCGATACCGGCACCAAGATGATCCATATTGGCGAAGGCAGCCGGTCGACAATCATCTCAAAGGGCATTTCGGCAGGGCGTTCGCAAAATTGCTATCGGGGTTTGGTTCGGATCCAGCCCGGTGCGGAAAATGCGCGTAATTTCACCCAGTGTGACTCGCTTCTTGTTGGTGATAAATGTGGTGCGCACACAGTGCCCTATATCGTTTCGCGCAACCCAAGCGCCAAAATCGAACATGAGGCTACAACCTCGCGCATTTCCGAAGATCAACTTTTTTATTGTCAGCAGCGCGGCATTTCAACCGAAGATTCAGTGTCGCTGATCGTCAATGGTTTCTGCAAGGAAGTGATGAAAGAACTGCCAATGGAATTTGCGGTTGAAGCACAAAAACTGATTGGGATCAGCCTTGAAGGGTCGGTCGGTTAAGGCCAGCCCTAACGGCAAGCAGCGAAATATAAACACCAGAATATAAACAAAGATAATTGGAATAGATAATTGGAAAAACGAATGGCACCTTTACTTGAAATTAGAGACCTTCACGCCTCGGTTGGTGATACACCAATCCTCAAGGGCATCAACCTAACGATTAATGCTGGTGAAATTCACGCCATCATGGGGCCAAACGGCTCGGGCAAAAGCACCATGTCTTATGTGCTTGCTGGCCGTGAAGGCTATGAGGTCACTGGCGGCGATATTCTGATGAATGGCGTTTCCATGCTGGAAATGGAAGCTGATGAGCGGGCGCGCGCCGGCATGTTTCTGGCGTTCCAATATCCGGTGGAATTGCCGGGCGTTGGCGGGATGAGCTTTTTGCGTGCGGCGGTGAATGCGCGCCGGATTGAGGCAGGCGAAGACGAGGTTGACCAGCTGGAATTTGTAAAGCTTGTCCGGGCTAAGGCAACGCATCTTGGCATCAATGACGATATGCTGAAACGTGCGGTGAATGTTGGGTTTTCCGGCGGTGAGAAAAAGCGTTATGAAATTTTGCAGATGGCACTTTTAGAGCCGGTTCTATCGGTTCTGGATGAAACCGATTCTGGTCTTGACGTTGATGCGTTGAAAATTGTGTCAGACGGGGTGAATCTGTTGCGTGATCCGCAGCGAAGCATGCTTGTCATCACTCATTACCAGCGGTTGTTGAACCATATTGTACCTGATTATGTGCATATTCTTGCTGGCGGTAAAATCCGTCGTTCGGGCGGTAAGGAACTCGCATTTGAAGTAGAGGAGTCGGGCTATGCCGGCATCGACGATGCAGCCTAATCTTGATCAATTGGCCGGATTGACCGGCGTTCGGGCTGGTGCGTTACTGCGCTGGCAGGCAACTGGTTGGCCGGATCGCCGCGCCGAACAATGGCGTTTTACGCGTCTTTCTCGCGTCGAAAAGATGGATCTGCGGCCTGCAGAAATGGCGGCAAAGCAGCCGGCGGCCGTTGCGGCGAGCCTGCCGGATAACGCGGTTATCCTGTCGTTTAGCAACGGGGTGCTGGATATGGCTGGCCTTGCGGCTTTGCCGGGCGGCGTAACTGCCAGCTTATTGAGCGACAATGATGCCGCACTGGCTGCATTGGCAGAACTGGTGCCGGCCGCGCATCCGATTAGTAATCTGTCATTGGCGGCGATGACCACTGGTCTGCATCTTGACATTGCTGGCACGGTTGAGGTGCCGATTATTCTGGTCTTTACCGGGGATGATAACGGTGTGTCAGCGCATCCGGTTATATCGGTTCGGCTTGCACATGGTGCCAGTGCCGTTATGGCAGAATGGCATCAATCGAGCGTTGGGCTTTCGGCACCATTGATGGGGATTGTTGTCGGCGACAAGGGCCGGCTTGATTACGCCAAGGTACAGCAGGAATCATCCGCAAGTGCGCATCTTGCAGCGACCGGTTTGAAACTTGGTGAGGGCTCGGTTTTTGAGGGTTTTCAGATTTCTGCTGGTGGGCAGTTGGCACGGCTTGAGACGCACATTGTTTTATCAGGTGAAAATGCTGACTGCACCTTGTCGGCGATTTACCTTGGCCGAGATAAGCAGCACCATGACATCACCACGAACATGAACCACGCCAAGGGGCATTGCCTATCGAACCAGATTATTCGCGGCGTTCTTGATGACTCGGCACGCGGTGTTTTTCAGGGCAAGGTGCATGTCGCACCTGATGCGCAAAAAACTGACGGCCAGCAAATGAGCCGGGCGCTGTTGCTGTCACGGAAAGCCGAAGCCGATGCCAAGCCGGAATTGGAAATCTATGCGGATGACGTTTTGTGCGCGCATGGGGCGACTGTTGGCGAGCTTGACGACACCCAGCTGTTTTATCTCACAAGCCGTGGCATTGATCGCAAGACTGCCCGTTCAATGCTGATCACGGCATTTTTGGATGATGCGATTGACAGCATTACGCATCCGGCCTTGGCCGATATGTTGCGGCCAGTTTCCACCGCATGGATGAATGCGACGCCAAACGCCGGAGACCTCTGATGGTTATGAACGCCGCCGATAACAGCCGTATCAAGGGGCTAGATGTCGAGAAAATCCGCGCTGATTTTCCGATCCTGTCCCGTGAGGTTCATGGCAAACCTTTGGTGTATCTCGACTCGGCGGCTTCGGCACAAAAGCCAAAACAAGTGATGGATGCGTTGGTATCAGCTTACTGTGACACCTATTCAAACGTTCATCGTGGGCTGCATTTCCTCTCCGAAGCCTCAACCGATGCCTATGAGGCGGTGCGCGGCAAGGTGGCGGCTTTTCTTGGGGCAAAATCGGGTGATGAGATTGTCCTGACCGCAGGGGCGACGATGTCGTTAAACCTGATTGCGCAATGCTGGGCGCTGCCAAGATTGCAGGCGGGTGACGAAATCCTGATCAGTATCGCCGAACATCACGCTAATATCGTGCCGTGGCAGATGGTTGCTGAAAAGACCGGTGCGGTGCTTCGTGCCTTTCCGGTTGATGAGGATGGTAGCTTTAACATGACAGCCTTTGGCGAGATGATGTCATCGCGTACAAGGATTGTATCTGTACCGCATGTATCGAACGTGCTGGGTACGGTGTTTCCGATTGCCGAAATTGCCAAAATTGCGCATGACGCCAACGCGCTCATGGTGGTTGATGGCTGTCAGGGCGCGGTGCATATGCCGGTTGACGTGCAGGCTTTAGGGGCTGATTTCTACGTCTTTTCAGCGCATAAACTCTATGGGCCAAATGGGGTTGGCATCCTATGGGGCAAGGCTGAGATTCTGGCCGAACTGCCGCCATTTTTGGGCGGCGGTGACATGATTGACCGGGTTACTATCGAGAAATCAACCTATGCCTTGCCGCCGCAGCGTTTTGAGGCAGGCACACCGGCGATTGCTGAAACCATCGCGCTTGGTGCGGCGGTTGATTATGTTCAGGCAATTGGGATGGAGGCGATCCACCAGCATGAACAGGATATCCTTGCCTATGCGCACCAGCGGCTGTCAGCGGTTGATGGATTGCGTCTTGTGGGGACGGCAGCGAATAAGTCGGGGGTTGTGTCCTTTACCATGGCGTGTGCGCATCCGCATGATATCTCTACAATCATCGATAATGACGGTGTGGCGATTCGGGCTGGACATCATTGCGCGCAACCTTTGATGGATTTCTATGACATCCCGTCAACGGCGCGGGCATCTGTTGGGGTTTATACAACCCGTGAAGAATTTGACCGACTGGCGATTGCGCTGGAAAAAGTAAACCGGATTTTTGCGTAAGGACGGTTCAATGGCACAAGATCAAGACAGCAAAACATCGATGCCAGAAAATGATGGGCCCGGACTTGCCGATTTTCTGCCCGATACCAGCAATGGCTATATTGCCAAAGCGGGTGCGGCGCTCGAAAATCCGGTAGGTCAGGCAGATCCGATTGCGGTTGAAGATGCTTTGAAGTCCGTGCATGATCCGGAAATCCCCGTCAATATTTTTGACCTCGGCCTGATTTATGATGTTGAGCGTCGGCATAATGGTGATGTTTATGTTACAATGTCGCTGACGGCGCCCGGATGTCCGGTGGCCGGCGAAATGCCGGGGCAGGTGGCGCGAGCGCTTGCGGCGGTTGAGGGTGTTGGCGAAGTGTCGGTTGAACTCGTCTGGAGCCCGCCTTGGTCGCCCGAACGGATGAGTGATGACGCACGTTTGGCTTTGGAATTTTAAAATTCGCGGTTCGCAAGAGCCATCATTTGGAGCTTGATTGAGATGTTTGATCCAACAAAACCTATTCTGACCTTGACGGACACTGCGGCCGAACATGTGCGCCGGTTAATGGCGCGGGCTGACAATGATGTCATTGGCCTTCGCGTCGGGGTCAAAACGGCTGGCTGTTCGGGGATGCAATATGACGTGCAATTTGCCACCGACCAAAAGCCCTTTGAAGATAAGATTGAACAGAACGGCGTCACATTATTTATTGATCCGGCAGCGGTGATGTTTCTGATTGGCGCGCAAATGGATTGGCAGGAAGACAAGTTTTCCGCCAAATTTGTGTTCAGTAACCCGAATGAGATTGCCCGCTGCGGTTGCGGCGAGAGCTTTTCTGTCGCGACGCCATCATAAATCCCAACGACGACGATAAATCATAAGGCAGAAATGGCCCGGTCAAATTTGCGCAAAACAGCGACGTTGCTTCGTTCGCTGATGCATTATACTGCCCCGCGTGGTGACAATAGGATCCGCGTGCGGATTGCGGCTGCTTTTGGCTGTCTTGTTGCTGCTAAAGGCTCAAACATGATTACGCCGTTGCTGTATGGTGCGGCAGTTGATCTGGTCAATGGCGAGTCTGGCTTTGCCATGTCAGCCTTGATGTATCTTGTTGGCGGTTATGCGCTGGCACGGTTGGGCCAACAGATTTTCAGCGAGGCCAAGCAATATCTTTTTGCCAAGGTGGCCCAGCGCGCGGTGCGCGGTGCAGCCCTACACGCCTTTCGGTATTTGCATAGATTATCGCTGCAATTTCATATGGATCGCCAGACAGGCGGCATGACGCGCGCGATTGACCGCGGCGCAAAAGGCATTGAGTTTTTGTTGACTATTGCCTTTTTTGAGGTTCTGCCGCTGTTCGTCGAAGTGGCTTTTGTCAGCATCATCATGTGGCATTTATTTGGTGGCTTTTATGCCGTTGTCACCTTTGCCACGGTTGCTGCTTATGTTTATTTCACCGTGCGTGTAACCGAATGGCGGATCAAATTTCGCCGTGAGATGAATACGGCCGATGAAACTGCCGCAACGCGTGCGGTTGACTCGCTGCTCAATTATGAAACGGTCAAATATTTCAATGCCGAAGATGTTGAGGCGACGCGATATGACAAGGCGATGGCCGATTATGAGGTGATGGCAGTTCGTTCGCGCACGTCGCTGTCGGTGGTTAATATCGGGCAGGGGACAATCATCGCTTTTGGGTTAATGGCCGTGATGGCGATGGCGGGTGCAGATATCCAAAAGGGCAATTTGACGGTTGGTGATTTTGTCGCGGTTAACACCTATCTCTTGCAGCTTTATTTGCCGCTAAATTTTCTAGGCTGGGTGTATCGCGAATTGCGCCAAGCGCTGGTTGATATGGAGCGAATGTTCGGCCTGCTGGATGAAAGACCAGATATTGCGGACAAGCCTGATGCCAAGCCGCTGGTAATCAATGGCGGCGAGCTGGTGTTTGATAACGTCCATTTTGCCTATGGTGAGCGTCCAATCTTAAAGGGAATCAGCTTTACCGTGCAGCCCGGAGAGCGTGTTGCAATTGTTGGCCCCAGCGGGTCGGGCAAGACCACAATTTCGAGGCTATTGTTCCGTTTCTATGACCCGGTTGCGGGTGCGATCCGGCTTGATGGACAGGATTTGCGCGATGTAACCCAAGCCAGTGTTCGTGCTGCGATTGGCGTCGTGCCGCAGGATACGGTTATGTTCAATTCGACCATCGGCTATAACATCGGCTATGGCCGTGATGGTGCTAGCGAGGACGAGATTGCAGCGGCGGCAAAGATGGCGTCGATTGATGGTTTTATCGCTCATTTGCCGGATGGCTACGATACCCTGGTTGGAGAACGCGGGCTAAAGCTCTCGGGCGGTGAAAAACAGCGTGTTGCGATTGCCCGTGCGATTTTGAAAAAACCGTCGATCTTTTTGTTTGACGAGGCGACGTCGGCCCTTGATAGCCGTACCGAAAAGGAAATTCAGCGCGCCCTTGATACTGTTTCAAAAAGCCAGACGACGGTGGTCATTGCGCATCGCCTTTCCACCATTGTCAGTGCGGATGAGATTATTGTGCTGTCAGACGGTGCGATTGTCGAGCGCGGAACCCATCGGTATTTGCTGGCGCAAAACGGGCTATATGCGCAAATGTGGGAACGTCAATCATCCGGATTTCACGATTATGCTGACTTACCTGCAAATATTGATTACGCTTAGGACAATTTAACCATGGTTAAGTGCTGATGTTTGACTGGGCGCGATCGGCGGGGCTCGATATGCTTGGTGGGGTTGATATTTATGCCTATCACCGAGGCGCTTCGGTGCGGGCGAATTTCTGGGCGGCCGAGCAGGCGGCGCTTGACCCCGATAATCGATATACCGCCGGCACTACGGCACCACAGCCAACATCGGCCGCTAAAACCATTGTTATTTTGCCCGGTTTTACCGAATTTTGTGAAAAATATAGCGCCGAGGTTCGGCGATTTCATGACAAGGGCTATAATGTCCTGGTCATTGATTGGCCCGGACAGGGGCAGTCGGGCCATTTTGGCCGGCATCCGTTGGCGGTGCATTGCGACGATTTCGATCATCACCTTGGTGCGCTTGACGCGGTGATCGCGCTGGCCGGGCTTGACGGGCATGAATTGGTTCTGTTTGGCCATTCGATGGGTGGGCATCTTGCGCTTCGTTATGCGGCATTGCGTGGGCCGTGGGTTGCCGGCGTTATCCTGTCGGCGCCGATGATGGCACCGCCGGTTATGCCGGTCTGGCTGGTGCGGCTTGCCAGCTTTTTTCTAGGTGGCGTTGGTCTCGCGAGGTCGCATCCGCCGTTTTACCGGGTTCTATCGCTGGACTGGGTGCGTCATTACCGGCCCGAGAATGTTTTGACCCGCAATCCAAAGGGATATGAAGATCAATTTGTCTGGTTTGATGACGCGCCCGAACTGCGCCGTAGCGGGCCCACAATTGGCTGGGTTAGTGCTGCTTACCGATCTTGTGCGCTCCATACGCTTAATCCCGATTGGTTGGCGGCGCTCGATGTTCCGGTTCTGGCCTTTATTGCTGGGGACGAACGAGTCGTTTTTGCGCCGTCAACGCATAGCAGCCTAGTGCAGATCAAAAACATCGAAACTGTTGTTTTTGAAGGGGCGCGACATGAATTAACCCGCGAGCTGCCAGAGGTGACCGACGCCTTATGGAATGGGGTTGACCGGTTTCTGGCCAGATTGAATGCCGGCTATGAAATTAAGGGTCTTTAGGCTGCAATTATGTGGTCGTCGCGGACTCGCCGCCAGCGGGGTCGTAAAAGATCAACCCAAGTGGATCTTTTTTTGCCAAAATAAATGAAACGAAGTGACAACCCCGCCGGCACAAACAAAAAATCCCCAGGCGCAAAATCAACAATCTCATCGCCGATTTCAAATTTTCCTGTCCCGTCAATGATAATGTAACATTCATCGCGGTCATGTGGGCGTTGATGATCGGTGATCACCGGCTCATAAACCTCAACAACAGGGCTGCCATGGGTAAAAAGGATGCTGAAAGGCGCGCTGTTTCTGCCGCTGCTGGCCTGTTTCAGGCCGACTGCCCGCTGCGCCTGAACGACATCGAGATGTTTTCCCTTGGTTACATCGGCCTCATTGCTGGAACAGGGATGCCGAGGGTGATTATAGGATAGAGCGCTTAATAATGGGTTAACGTCAATTCTGGTGTGCAGATCAGGTCAGGAATTGTTCCCTTGTCGCACGCTCGGCCAGTGAAAATCCCGGATCATAAAGTAAATTCAACGTGATATCGCTCGCCTGTTCAACCGAAACATGGGTTACATGGCGTGTCTCGGCGCCGTCAGCACTTGCGCTAACCGGCCGGAAATCATGCTCTAGAATATCCAGCACAACCTTGAAATGGTCGCGCAATAACGCGCCGCGCCAGCGCCGTGGCCGAAACGCCGAAATCGGTGTTAGCGCCATCAAACCGCTGCCAAGCGGGATCACCGGGCCTTGTGCTGACAGATTATAGGCGGTTGAGCCAGCCGGCGTTGCTACCAGAATACCGTCACAGACAAGGCACTCCATTTGCTGTGTATCATTCACCGAAATTGCGATATGCGCAGCATTATGGGTTTGGCGTAACAGCGAGACTTCGTTAATCGCCAATGCTGAATGCGTGCTGCCATCGCGGGCGGTTGCCTTCATCCGTAGCGGATTGATCGGTGCTATTTCAGCGGCGGCGACACGGTCGTGCAAACCACTGTCCGCATATTCATTCATCAAAAACCCAAGCCGCCCACAATTCATCCCGAAAACTGGCAGGCCATACGATATTGTGTCCTGCAACACATGCAGCATATGACCATCGCCGCCAAGCGCTATAATATGCGTTGCATCGTCGATTTTTGTCTGACCATAAAAGCCGGTCAGATGGACAAGGCGGGTTTTTGCCTCGTCATGATCGGACGCACTAAAATGGAGTCTCATTACAACCTGCCAATACGCTATCAATAGTAAGACCAATTCTCACTGTTGGCTTATCATAGAGTTTTTGCTGATCAAAGGCAAAATCGCTTGCCATATGGCCCTGATATCGGCCATCTTCACGACATGAACAAATCACCTTTTCTAATTCAGCCAAATCCAGACGCTCCCGGCCTGTCGCAACCTGTCGATGGGGTTAATGAGGCCGGTCAGCCGATAACATTGCCGGTAGTGACGGAAAAGCCGATCACGCTTTTTTTGAACCGACAGGAAATTGTCACGTCTATGACACTTGGCGACTGGATTCCAGAACTGGCTGTTGGCTATTTCCTGAACCAGAATATGCTGCAGCGTGACGATGAGATCACCGGCATTGATGTTGATGATGATCTTGGCGTGGTGATTGTGCGGACCGCGCGTGAGACTGACTTTGAAGCCAAAATGAAACGCAAGATCCGCACCAGTGGCTGTGCTGAGGGCACTGCTTATGGCGATATGATGGAACGGTTTGATGATATCCAGCTTGATCGGCAGGCGCGCTTTCATGCAAGTTGGCTGATCGAGCTATCCAAGGCGATTAATACCGCGCCAAGCCTTTATCTAAGTGCCGGTGCGATCCATGGCTGTGTGTTGTGCCAGCAAAACCGGCCGCTGGTTTATATGGAAGATATCGGGCGGCATAACGCGGTTGATAAGATTGCCGGCTGGATGTTTCTGAATGATGCATCGCCACATGACAAGGTGTTTTACACAACTGGGCGGCTTACCACAGAGATGGTCATCAAAACCGTGCAGATGCAGATACCGGTTCTGGTTTCACGGTCTGGCTTTACCGCAGCGGCGGTTGATCTGGCGTGGCGGGCCGGATTAACGCTGATTGGCCGCGCCAAGGGAAAAAGATTTATCGCGCTTTCGGGTATTGAACGAATTGTCTTTGATAGTGCTGATGCGGCTGATGTTGTCGACAGCCCATCGCACCAGCGCGCAGCTCAACAGGATGAACGGTAATGGCGATCAGATCAGCTGTAACCCTGCTTGCCGGTGGCCAGGCGCGCCGTATGGGTGGCGGAGACAAAAACCTTATGATGCTGGTAGGAAAGCCGGTTCTACGCCATGTGCTTGATCGGGTTGATTTCGCCGATCGTCCGTTGATGATAAATGCGAACGGTGATCCGGCGCGCTATGCCGAGTTTTGCCTGCCAGTTTGCGCCGATGTGATTGACGGCTATGCCGGGCCTCTAGCCGGCGTGTTAACCGGCCTTGAATGGGTGGAGGCAAACCGCGATGATTGCACACATATGGTTAGCCTGGCGACCGATGCGCCGTTTCTGCCGGTCACTCTGATTGCGGCACTGGAATCCGCGGTTGGCGATGGTGCTGAAATTGCGCAAGCCATGTCCTTTACACGGCGGCATCCGGTATTCGCGATCTGGCCGGTAGCGATTGCGGGGGCGTTGCGTAGTGCGGTCATTGACGAGGGGGTGCGAAAAATCGACGATTTTACCGCGCGCTATCATTGTGTCACTGTTGAGTTTACCGGAACGCCTGATCCCTTTATGAATTTAAACCGGCCAGAAGATTTTGATCTGGCAACGCAAATTTTAGGCTCGTAAATATCAAATGGCTGGACGAGCATAAATCTGACGCCGATCTGGCTTTTCGGCACGAAACCGGTTATGAGACAGCTGTCCAGTTTGGCAGAGCGAGAGGAGCCACATCGGAATGACCAACAATGTAATTGCATCGGCAAAAACGTTGTTTTCAGCCTATCGTGAGGCGCTGACCGGTCTCGAGGCGGGGCTTGGCGATTGCTTTTCGAAAACAGTTGATCTGATGCAGGCTAGTACGGGTCATGTTGTTGTGTGCGGGATGGGTAAATCGGGCATCATTGGCCGTAAAATCTCGGCAACCTTGGCATCAACCGGCACACCATCACTGTTTTTACACCCCGCCGAGGCAATCCATGGCGATCTTGGGATGGTGCGGCGCGGTGATATCGTTCTGCTTATATCCTATTCTGGCACCACCGAAGAAATTGTCCGGCTTTTGCCGGCTTTTCAGCGGCTTGAGGCGCGGCTGATCGCCATGACTGGCAATCCTGATAGCATTATTGCGACCAGTGCTGAAATCTCTCTGGATATTTCGGTTGACCGTGAGGCCTGTCCACTGAATTTGGCGCCAACGACGTCGAGCCTGAATTCACTGGTTCTGGGGGATGCGATAGCGGTTGCGCTGATGGAGGCGCGCGGCTTTCAGGAAAGTGATTTTGCCAACACTCATCCGGGCGGGGCACTTGGTCGACGGCTGCTGACCCGTGTCCGTGACAAGATGCGCGCGCAAAACTTGCCTTTTGTTAATGCTGAGGCGTCGGTCCAGGACGCCCTTCTTGTGATGACCGAAGGCAGGCTGGGGCTGGCATTGGTTGGCAGCCCGCAAAAACTGGCCGGCGTGATTACTGATGGTGATTTGCGCCGGCTGCTTGTTGGCGGTGCCGATCTTGCGACAACCAAAGTCTGTGATGTGGCTAGTCCGTTGCCATTGACGATCAGCCCTGATGAGATGATGGGAATTGCCGAGGCGAGAATGCTGGAAGCACGCGTGCAATGTCTTGTCGTGGTTAACGAGGCCGGCCATGTCGAAGGTGTGATCCAGATTTATGAATAGGCTCATTTTGAATTCGGTGCCTTTGAGCGCGGCGCTTTTTGCCAACCCATGCGCCACTGTTGCCCGGTGCGCGTTTGCCAGATTAACATTACCAAAATTTTTTACCCTTTGAATTTCTGTGCCAGTGGCCGGGCGTAATATCATGAAACTTGACGCATTCGACTATAGCCTTGCGGCTGAAAAAATTGCCACTGCGCCAGCTAAACCAAGAGAATCCGCACGTCTGCTTGATCTATCCGGCGAGGGTTTAACCGACCGACTGGTGGCTGATTTGCCCCAGCTATTGGGCGCGGGTGATGTGTTGATTGTTAATAATACCCAAGTGATCCCGGCCCGTCTTGAGGGGCGCCGCGGCGAGGCCAAAATCAGCGTTACACTGCATAAACGACTATCCGAATATAGCTGGCGAGTTTTTGCCAAGCCAGCCAAGAAATGCCGGATTAATGATGTGATTATTTTCGCCGAGGATTTTGCGGCTGTTGTGCGTGGCCGCGGCGATGGCGGTGATGTCGAGCTTGATTTTATTCATCCGGCACTTACGACGCCCTTAACTGGCGCACAGCTTGATGCGTGCCTTGACCGCGATGGCAGTATGCCTCTGCCGCCCTATATCACCCGTCCAGACGGCGAAAATCCGACCGACCGTCAGGATTATCAAACCATGTTCGCGCTGCACCCTGGTGCGGTCGCGGCGCCAACCGCCGGACTGCATTTCACCGACCGGCTAGCAGCAGCGATTGTCGCCAGTGGGGCCAAGATCATGCCGGTTACATTGCATGTTGGGGCCGGAACGTTTCTGCCAGTAACGGTCGATGATATCAAAGATCACAAGATGCACAGTGAATGGGGGCATATCAGCGCTGAAACCGCAGCCGCAATTGCCAAGGCGCGCAGCCAAGGCGGGCGGGTGATTGCTGTTGGCACCACCAGTATGCGGATTCTCGAGGCCTGTTATCAACAGCAGGGTGCGGTCACGGAATTCGCCGGTGAGACCGATATTTTTATCACGCCGGGTTATAAGTTTAATGTTGTTGATGTGTTGTTGACGAATTTTCACCTGCCTAAATCGACGTTGCTTATGCTGGTGAGCGCCTTTGTTGGCATGGGTAAAATTGCCGCCGCCTATCGCCACGCGATCCGGCATGATTACCGCTTTTTCTCTTATGGGGATGCCTGTTTCATGACACGCAACCCATCTCCTGATATCATTGATAGCATCAAAAGTATCACCGACTAAATAGTGCCGCCATCTGCTGGCTGCTTACCGAACGGATACCGTCATGTCTGAACAAACGACGAAATTTGGGTTTACCCTGAAGGCCAGTGATGGCATGGCCCGACGGGGCCGGCTTGAGACTGCATGGGGCGCGGTTGAAACACCGGTTTTCATGCCTGTTGGTACCGCCGCCACGGTTAAGGGCATGATGACTGATGCGGTTGCCTCAACGGGTGCCAGCATCATTCTGGCAAACACCTATCATTTGATGCTTCGTCCGGGGGCAGAACGCGTTGCACGGCTTGGGGGTGTGCGCAAAATGATGGGATGGGACGGCCCTTTATTGACAGATTCGGGCGGATTTCAGGTGATGTCACTTGGCCCGCTTCGCAAACTCGATGAAAATGGGGCGACATTCAAATCACACCTTGATGGCAGTAAGCACCGGCTAACGCCTGAGCGCTCGACCGAAATTCAGCATCTTCTTGATGCCACGATCACTATGGCCTTTGATGAATGTACGCCGTTTCCAGCAACGAAACCGGTTGCGGCCAGTTCGATGGCCTTGTCGATGCGCTGGGCCAAACGATCACGCGCGGCCTTTGTGCCAAGGCCCGGCTATGGCCAGTTTGGTATTGTACAGGGGTCGGTGTTTGCTGATCTGCGTGCAGAATCGGTTGCTGCGCTGGAAGAGATTGATTTTGAAGGCTATGCAGTCGGCGGCCTTGCCGTTGGTGAGGGGCAGCAGGCGATGTTTGAAACGCTAGAGGTAACAACGCCGCTGATGCGCCAAGACAAGCCGCGTTATTTGATGGGTGTTGGTAAACCGGCCGATCTTGTTGGGGGTGTGGCGCGCGGCATTGATATGTTCGACTGCGTTCTGCCAACCCGGTCAGGCCGGACTGGTCAGGGGTTTACCCGCCGTGGGCCGGTGAATTTGAAAAATGCCCGCCATGCTGACGATCCGCGGCCGCTGGATGAGGGCTGTAGCTGTCCGGCCTGTTCACGCTTTAGCCGAGCCTATCTGCACCATTTATTTAAGGCCGAAGAGGTTTTGTCTTTAATGCTGCTAAGCTGGCATAATATTCAATATTATCAGGATCTGATGGCTGGAATGCGGCGCGCCATCGAGGCCGGTCAATTCGCCCAGTTTGAGGCAGATTTTCACCGTGAACAGGCACTGGGAGATATCGAGCCATTGTGAGCAACCCGCCCCAAAATCCTATTTTAAACGCAAGAAAAAACCTGCGCGACTGGTTGGAAGTGGCTGCGGCTGATGAGGGGTTTTTGCTGTTTGGAGTTGGTCCAGCGGAAATTGGCCAGCGCAATCGTGATGGGTTGGCGGCGTTTCTTGATGATGGTTTTGAGGGCGATATGGGCTGGCTTCGCGAGACGGCAGCAAAGCGCCGACAACCGCAGGCCATGTGGCCAGAGGCAAAAAGCGCCATTGTGCTTGGGATGAATTACGGGCCTGACCATAACCCGATGGATAATCTAGCAGCGGTATCGGCCGGCAACATATCGGTCTACGCACGCGGGCGGGATTATCACGATGTGGTAAAGGGCAAGTTGAAACAGCTTGCCGGGCAGTTTGCTGCAAAAACCGGTTCTGTGGTCAAGGTGTTTGTTGATACCGCGCCGCTGATGGAAAAGCCATTGGCGCAAATCGCCGGGCTAGGCTGGCAGGGAAAACACACAAATCTAGTGTCACGCAAGGCTGGCTCATGGCTGTTTTTAGGGGTGATCCTTACCGATGCCTTAATGCGTTATGATGAGCCGGAGACCGATCATTGCGGTGGTTGCCGGCAATGTCTTGATATTTGCCCGACGAATGCGTTTCCCGCGCCGTACCGGCTGGATGCGAGGCGGTGTATCTCTTATCTGACAATCGAACATAAGGGCGTCATTGATCGGGAATTTCGCGCGGCGATCGGCAATCGGATTTTTGGCTGTGATGATTGTCTGGCCATCTGCCCATGGAACAAATTTGCCAGCCTTGCCAGTGAGCAAAAGCTGATGGCAAAAGCTGGCGGTGAGCTGCCGCCTCTGGCGGACCTGCTTCGGCTTGATGATGCCGGTTTTCGCCGCCATTTCGCCGGTACACCGGTGCGCCGCGCTGGCCATGAGCGGTTTCTTCGGAACGTCTTGATCGCTGCTGGCAATAGCGGCGACAAGGCCTTGATCTCGCCGGTTGAGACGTTTTTGCAGCATCCTGCTAGCCTGCTTCGGGCGATGGCGGTATGGGCGTTACGCCAGCTTGTTGATGATGATGTCTGGGCGTCACTGCACCGCCGCTATACGCCGCATGAGGCCGATCAGGCGGTGCGCACCGAATGGCAAGACGGCCAATTGGGGTAAAGCCAAACCCCATCGCATTACCCGATCATCAGGCGTTGAGTTTCTGGTAAAAAAAAACAGCGACCTTTGATCAAAAAGGCCGCTGTCTTCATAACCGGATATAAAAAGCGTTTAGCCGTTGTGATAGCCACGCTCACCATGCTGGCTAAGGTCAAGGCCCTCGATCTCATCCTGCTGGTCAACCCGCAGCCCAACAAGCATGCCGATAACTTTAAGGATCACATAGCTGGCAACACCCGTCCAAAGAACGGTAATGGCAACCGAGGATAGCTGGACCATAAACTGGCCGCCAGCGGTTACGCCGTCACCAAGGCCAAGGCCGCCAAAGGCTGGCAGGGCGAGATAGGCAACAAGCAAGCTGCCAAGAATGCCGCCAACCCCGTGGACAGCAAAGACGTCCAGCGAGTCATCAATCTTTAATTTAACTCGGAT
Source organism: Candidatus Puniceispirillum sp. (assembly GCA_016778895.1). Taxonomy (GTDB): domain Bacteria; phylum Pseudomonadota; class Alphaproteobacteria; order Puniceispirillales; family Puniceispirillaceae; genus UBA3439. The sequence continues at coordinate 82,259 of JADHOR010000004.1, read as the reverse complement.
TAGGTCAACAGCGAAATAACAGGCAACACCGCCCGCAAGACCAAGGATCAGGCCGCCCGGAACCCCAATAAAGCCCGATGCAGGTGTGACCGTTGCGAGGCCTGCAACCATACCAGTTACAATACCCACAAGCGATGGCCGACCAAACCGTGCCCATTCGATAACCATCCATACTAGCGAGGCAGTTGCCGCAGCGATGTGGGTAACAAGTAACGCCATGCCGGCGCTGTTGCCAGCACCAAGCGCCGAGCCACCGTTAAAGCCAAACCAGCCGATCCACAGCATGCTGGCACCAATCATCGTCAGCACGGGGCTATGCGGCGGCTGAATTGCACTTGGAAAGCCGCGCCGTTTGCCAACGATCAGCGCACAAACCAACGCCGCGGTACCAGCCGTTGCATGGACAACAATACCGCCAGCAAAATCAAGAACGCCCCAACTAGCCATGATGCCGCCACCCCACACCCAATGGGTAACTGGCGCATAGACAACCAAAAGCCAAACCGCCGAAAACAGTAAGATTGCCGAAAACTTCATCCGCTCGACATAGGCACCAATAACAAGTGCTGGCGTAATGATCGCAAAGGTCATCTGGAATGTGGCAAAAACTGACTCCGGAATTGTGCCACTTGCGGCGTCAATGGTCAGGGCGCTCATAAAGCTGTTAGCGAGATCGCCAAACCATGCCCCGTCGCCGGAAAAGGCCAGAGAATAGCCTGCAACAACCCATAATATCGACATCAGCGCGGCGATAGCGAAATGATGCATCAGCACTGAAACAACATTTTTCGACTGCACAAGGCCAGCATAGAACAGCGCAAGGCCGGGCAGGGTCATCAAAAGAACCAGTGCTGTAGCTGTCAAAATCCATGCTGTATCAACGCTATTAATGACGCTATCCGCCGCCAGGGCAGGGGCGGTAAAAAGGCTCGTTGCAAGCAAGGCGGCAACCAGCTGCCTGGTGGCCGAAAGAAAAAATGGCATCTCAAAAACTCCGTCAAAAGCTTCACACGCTTGAGGCTGGCGCACAACCGTTGCCGCAGTCTCGTCATCAACCCCATCAAATCAATAAAAATGCTAAAGATTTAATCGCTGATTTAGAATTTGGTGATATTTAAGGCAGATTTTTTCATTATTGCCTAAATAGTAGTCATTTCTAAAGCTTTAGAGGGTAAAATGACCGTTGCTAGATGCAGTCTCATCAGCCGTGATCAGGCTTGCCAACATCGCTATTTTCGCCCCAGGGTTTAGTGCCGGGGTTTAGTGCCGGACACTCTTTATGACCGGGAGATTAAAGATTATGGCGCGTGTTCGCGATGTTGCTATTGACGAAGTGCCGACTGATGTGAGGCCGGTTTATCAGCGGTTTGCAGATGAATATGGGCCCTTTTTGAACCAGGTGAAAATCTTTGCGCATCGGCCGATTGCGCTTCGCCACATTATGGGGATGCTGCTTGAAATGGCGGATAACCCAATTCTGGATAAACGCCATCTGGAAATCGCTATTGTCACGGTGTCGGCAATAAACCGGTGCGATTACTGCGTTGCGCATCATGGGCCGCGGTTGCTGGATTTTGGGTTATCGCGTGAGGTCGTTGACCGAATATTAGATGAGGATTGTCCGGGTCTTGATCGGCTTGACCGGTTGGTGCGTGACTATGCAGCACAGGTAACACGCGATCATAATCGGGTGCGTGATAGCCAGTTTGATGCCTTGCGTGCCCATTTCACCGAAACCCAGATTGTTGAGCTGACCCTGCGCATCACACTCTGTACCTTTTTCAATAAATTCAATGATGTGATGATGCTGGAAATGGAGGATGAGGCGGCAGTCTTTCATCAAGGCGCGGGCAATCCAGCGGCGGGTGGCGCTAATGAGCCCAGTGATAGGGGTTGATTTCAGCATGTCGGCGCGCTGATTAGCATCACGTAATCTCATTAATCTGGGCTGGCAGCCCGATCTCAAATCTTTTATGCTTTGATTGATGCTGCGATAGCCAGTTCTTGAAAAGGCCAGCGGTATGCTTACTTTTTTGCAAGTTGAAATGAGGTGCAGATGAAGCTGAAAATTAGAGCCGCGATTTTGGCGTTGAATTATGCTATGGCAGTGATCATTTGCCTTTCCTTGCTAGTTGCTGATCAATTCTCTATTGCGGAACGGGCGGTATATGGTTTTGGCGCGATCTTGATCGGCATGGCCATTCGTAATTTCGTCACAGCAATGATTCCAGGCAAATAATGGCGGGTTGAACACGGGTGGTAACGGGTTGGACTGGAATATATCCCATGCCACCATCTTCATTTAATCCAGCGGCACCATCAGAGTTTGTTAGATTGAATTTGAGGGTATTTGGTTAGTTGGCATTCATCACAGTGAGTTAACTAGCAAAGGGTGCACTCGCAAATTCTTCCGGTATCATTGCTAATATCATTGGTAAAAGCTGGTGACGCACCAAATGGCCACAATTGATCAGGCGCCATTAACCATTGGATCAGAGGATTCTGTGACTGAAGAAAATTGAACTAAGAAATCTTAATCAAAGTTCACTCAACCGCTTCAAAGTATGCTGAGAACGGGGCACTGGTTATCATTCTAACCCTTCCAGGATTTGCGTCCGTGTCTTCATCTACTTCTACCTGAACGCCATAATCCGTAAGAACAAAATTAAATTTAACCATCCTGGTATTGGGTGTAATGGTAAATGGGCTGCTCAAATCAAAGACGCCCACCAACCGTGTTTGACCAGTACAAATACCACCTGCAAAGTCAGCATCGTCTCGTCTCACCAAGGCACTATTGGTCAAATAGCCATCAATTGTCCCAACACCAGTAGAGCCATTTATATATCCAGAAACGCATTTACCACCGCCAAAATTAGCGAGAGGGCTTGCGTAATCCACTCCACTGCCGCCAGCAGTTACATCTGTAAACGTTCCATTCGCAGCAGTCGCATAAGTTTTCGTTGCAAACGCCGTCCCAACCTCGCCTTTTACTTTAGTGTTAACCGTAAAAGAGGTGCCCATAATCGCATATGGGTATTTGAATGTTCCCTCTGGTGGCGGAAAAGAGTTACCTTCAAGGGCGTCCTCACCACCGATGCTGCTCGCAATATCTGCAGTTGAACCAGCTGTATTCGAAAAAACGACAGAACAGGTTGTTTTGTCCATTGTCACGCCTGTTCCGTTGGCAAACGGATGGGCCTTACACAAGCCCATTTCATAAATTGTGACTTTAAAAACAGTTGGTGTAGTGCGGCACACCGGATCAGAGAGCAGATTAGTTCCCGCTGGCACAGCACCGTTAGCACATGCAGGCATGGCACCATCAGAGGATGCATCATAATTGGACACACCGCCAAAAACTGTTGATGAGAGTGTCAGACTAGCGAAAAATGCCAGTGAATATGTAACAAGCTTTTTCATTTTACACTCCACCAACTGCAGCAACGAACTTGGTTTGAGTTACAATTGCGTTGTTACGCCGAACCTTATCAAGCATTTTGTCTTTCATCGATGCGTTTTCAAACATCTCACTTGAGAATAATGGCTTGCTAGACTGCGCAGGCGCACCCCCCATTGGAATTGTGTAGGTCAGATGGCCAAAATTCTCGTCTTTTTGAAGCCCATCATAGTCTCTGCGGCCAAGCTCAACCTGAACACCATTTATCAACTGTGAAAACGCAAGACTGTAGGTGTTCCCCTTGGTATCACTCGCGCCATCTTCGCCCTTCCATTTCCAATTTTTCAAATAAAGCTGTGCAGCCGGCATGTAGGGGATTTGTGCGCCAAGCTCGATATCATGCCCGTCCAGTGCTCGTTCTTGATTACCGCTTTTGCCTTTTTTCGATTTGGTCAGGGCCTTGTAGCTATTCGCAGTCAATTCGAAGGCCGAGGCTTTCAACTCTGCCCCAAGGCTGACCCGCTGATGCCCATACTTTGGATCATAATCAAGAAATGCGTTGAAACCAGTAAGAAAACTCTCGTCGTCACTGAGGTAACGACGCCCTAGGCCAAGGTTGATAACTGCTCTTGAGTTAGCGTTACCAATCGATGACTGCATGAAAGTCTGCGCCTGGCCATCATCACTAGGCTCAAAGCCTTTCACGTTTGTGATAAAGTAGCGTGTCTTTTTGCTTTTGATGCCAGTGATGCTGATGTCAGTTTTGGAGTAGGCCATGGAACTGTCTATGGCAGCAACAGTTGACATGGCAGCGTTATCAACGCTTTTCTTCACAACACCGTCAACCAAAGCCTGCCCTGGATTGGCACTGCCTGCTGCATCAGATGCCATCTGGGCAGCGGCTTCCTGACGTTGATCCGCGCCATCATCCGGGCCGAAGATAAAATCGACCGTGTTACTCCACCCACTGCCGATCGAAGAACAGCCGGTCAATGATAGCAAAAGAAGACTGCCCGCCAGATGGGACTTTTTCATAATCTGCGTCTCCAGAAATAAAACATCAACCGATAACAACTAACGCTACAACAGAATAGATATGGAAGCCAGCGCTAATGAGTCGCAACAGCCATCACGATTTTTATGTCATCGTCGATGGATAGTGCGGTTATACTGTAAGCGATTGTTGATGGCGCTGTTGGCTATATTCACAAGGGCGATGACTCGTCTGAAATCATTAAAGTTGTTAAAACAGCAATGGCTGGAGCTTCACCAATCTCGCTTTGAAGTTGAAATCTTGTGACTATAATTTTGTAAACCTGTGCCGTTAAACGTGACTATGAAAGTCCTTTTCTCTATTATCCTTCGCCTATTAATGGTAAGCGCACTTGCACCAATTCAGACGTATGCTGCAGTCGCCGAAAAAGGCCTTGTCTGCAGCAGAACAGAGGATCTTTTATCTAAATGGACGGTGAGTGATGAGCCTTTATCATCTGTGGTTGCACATTGGTTTGATGAAAAAAGGGTCTCAACGCATACTTGGCAACGAAAAAATGACAGCATTGAGGTGACGGCAACACGCCGCGGTGTCCCATATGAAACAGACATATCGTCGATACGCTGGACATTAAGCACCAACGGTCAAGAAACCAATATTTTAGTCGACCGCAAAACTGGTCAAAGGTCGGTCGTGAGAGATGAAATAGCGGTTGTCTCTGTTGATTGTGAGTTATTTGACTCTGAAAAGGCGTTTCAGGAAAAATTGAAAGAAATAACAAAAAGCCTTCAGTCAAGTTATGACTCAGCGATTGCAAATCACAAATTGTAAGGCCTCTAACTGTGTCTAAATTATTTTAGAGACAGCAATCACTAACATTAAGGAAACAAAAAGACGGTCGAGCAATCAAGTAAACCGACCCTCTTAGACCCAAGCGCCCACGCCCTGCAGTCCCACCCATTTAATCAAGTCGAAATCTAATTAAGAAACGCCCCCCAGTAAACCCCGGTTTGGGGTCCGCGGTCCGGTGCCCGAGTTTGTGGAAACGTTGTGTTTGGGTAACGTTTCTTGCAGCGCGGACCTTTTGGCTTAGGTCCAGGAAAGGTTACAAGTAAGGTTTTGATAGTTGGCCATATGTGTCGATCTGCTTAACTATTGTTATACCGTGATTCAGTAACGGATTGGCACTTCAGATAGGCTTCGAACTACGTGCGCGCCGCTTCAACTACACTTACGAAAAGCATGAGGACCGAGATACAAGTGACTGTTTCCTTGGATCTAAGTTCTTTTACTGATTGTTCTGTGAATTTTTACCCAATAGCGCTAATCTTAGCTTTGGGTAAGACGTTTTTGGTCCAAGCCATATTGCTGCAAAATTCTTGGCAAATTTTAGGTCTTGGAATGAAATGGGTTGACGATTTTCTGACCAAAATTCGACATTCCCAGACTTTGAAAAGACCACAGAGGCTTTTTCTCCAGCTTGCATGTCGCTGATGCCTTTTTCTAAAATTTTTTTCCAAGCCTTTAATTCAACTGAGCCAACACTTGGAGCTTTAGAAAGCTCGTCTATTGATGCGTCGATAATTGTCTTCTTTGATACCGATTTTTTGTAGTTAAATTCGAGCGCAAAATGGTCACTAACTTGATAATCACGCTCTTTAGAGTGCAGGGTTAGGATGTAAATGTCCATAAAGAAAACTTTTAAGACACCAGTCCCAACTTTCTGAAGATCAGGGTGGCGTATTTTCCAGTCAGCCTGAGCGCCCACTGGCAAAACAAATAACAAACATGCGATAAGGAATACGACGTTTTGCATGATTCTTGTGATCATATTTGACGAATACCAATCAATTTAAGGGGTGTTTCATAGCGCAGCGGTCTTCCTAGAATCAATTAGAGGATTATTCAATCGTATTTTTTGCATATGCGATTCATCCAGCGGTTCTATTCCCCTAAATCATAACCCGCTCCATACTTGTGTCCAATGCCTTCAGTCGTCCATCTGCCAATCGCGTCAATGATGTCTACTGGACACTCAACTGCACGTAACCGGTCTCTCAGGCTGTGTTGGAAAGAGGGAATAACACATCCGTTAGGAACACGTGGCTTCAACCACTCGTTTAACGCTGAACTTGCTGAGTTTGAATTACACTTCTGGTCATTGCAGTATCTTGGAAACGCAAACCCTGATGGTGATGAAGCAATCCTCTCGGTGACCAAAAGTGAGAAGCCAATCAACGGAATTTGCCCTTGGCTTGACGCCGTTTTAAGCTCACGCCAAGGATGCACCTTTATGTCAACAAACGGTGTTGCCGTATCAAAGTTAATGTCAGACGTTAGACGTCCACAAGCCTCTGAAAGGTGCATTCCAGTATCGCTGATTAAGCTTATTAACCAGCGGGCCTCATACTCAAGGTTTTGGCAATCTAGCTGCACACGTTGAATTGCCTTCGTTGGAATAGTGTTTCTCTGCTGCTTTGTGCCGTTGTCTTTAATGAATATGCCACTAAAAACGTTCGTGATGGTCAGTCCGTGTTCTCTAATTGTTTAACTGACAATTGATTTGACTGAAACGAACACCCTTTTGACCGATGAGGATTACATGCCGCGAGCAAACAAATAGTCTCTGATCCGTCCTGCATTAGAATTTTTATGTCTGATAGATTTTCATGCCCTAGGCATTCTGGAAGATACGGTATACTTCTGCTTGGTAAGTCATAGAAAAGTTGATTTTTTCCTGTGCCTTTGAGGCGATGATAGAGTGCCAGCGCGTTTAGCAAACTGCAATGATTACCGTTAGGTCCATTAAAGTCTTGCAGGGCTTTTAGGCCAAGCTCTCGCGAGTAGATCATTTCTATACGTAAACTGTCCCGATAGCGTTCGACCCTATCAGATAATGCTGCAGCAAATTTGGCTGCTTTTGATTCCGATTTGGTTCGGAGTGACACTTCAATTTTACGCTTTTAAAAGCGATGCTGAAGGTCAGATGGAATTGATCGAGAGATGTAAAAAGTTTCGTTTCTTTTGTAAAAATATACTGGCAAACTTACGACACCATAGGACAATAAACTCCTGCTCTAGAACGCTAATCTTTTAGAAACAGATACTTGTATCCCGGCCCTCAGACCTTTTTTGAGTGTAGTTGGAGCGGCGTGCGGGAATCGAACCCGCGTCTTTAGCTTGGAAGGCTAAGGTCTTACCACTACACAAACGCCGCATGAGAGCATGATTAGAAGCATTGCAAGGTAACGTGATATTTCTCCAATTGGCCTCCATTGGGAGGATGTTAACTTGGTCTTTCGCGACCAGATTTCCACCGGATGGCAGCAGTTTTGAAGACTCTTAATATGTACGTTACATCCAACGCATGATGCCGTTTAAACGCGGCACCTGCTCGCTGGCCGCAGTTTAGCATTCCTGATGAAAAAATAAAAGGCTTTGGTTTGCGCATTCATTTAGATGGGTGCAATTTCTGATACTGACGACAGTAACGTTTGACAAGCGGTTAAGCTAATTACCAGTCTTCGCCAAGCTTTTTTTGGCTACAGTTTTTTTAGCCGATGCTTTTTTGGCCAATGCTTTTTTGACGTTTGTGGTTTTTGGTGTATCTACCCAGCCAGCAAGATTTTCCGTGGCAATTTGTTCAATTACTCTCATCCCCGCCGGACTGTCGTTCAGACAAGGGATATAGGTAAAGGTCTCGCCGCCATGTTCGATAAACTCTTCATGCAGCTCGATATCCAGCTCATCAAGCGTCTCCAGACAATCTGCGACAAATCCGGGCGCCATAATGGCAACGTGTTTTGAGCCATTCTCGGCAAGTGCGACAACGCTTTTGTCGGTATAGGGCTGAAGCCAGGGTTCCGAGCCGAAACGCGACTGAAAGGTCGCATGAAAATGCGCCTCGTCCCAGTTAAGCTCTTCGCGAAGCAGACGTGCCGTCTTCATACATTGGCAATGATAGGGATCCCCGCCGACAAAATAGCTTTTTGGAATACCGTGGAACGAGATCACCAAATCATCAGGCATACCGTTTTTCTTGACCGATTTGCGCACCGAGTCGGCTAGCGCTTTAATATAGACCGGATGGTCATGCCATGGCGGTGCGGTTCGAATGGCCGGTTGCCAGCGCAGATCAAGCGCCCATTTGAACACTTCGTCAATTACCGTCGCAGTTGTCGAGGCGGCATATTGCGGATAAAGCGGCATCACCAGAATCTGGCTACATCCGGCATCCTGCAGCTTTTGCATTTGTGACTGAATTGACGGTTTGCCATAGCGCATCGCGTAATCGGTGACCAAATCATCGCGCTGAAAGCTTTTGGCTACATGTTCGGCCTGCAACCGTGTAATGCGGCGCAGCGGCGATCCATCGGGATCATCTTTGAGCCAGATCCGCGCATAAGCATCCCCCGATTTTCGCGGCCTAACATTCAGGATAATGCCATTAAGGATTATCCACCACAAAAGGCGCGGTACCTCTATCACCCGACGGTCGGATAGAAACTGTTTTAGATAACGACGCATAGATTTCGTGTCGGTGCCATCGGGCGTGCCAAGATTCACCAACAGCAAGCCGGTTTTACTGCGGCCAGGGAATTTTGGATGGTCGGACGGGGTAGGGGTAATTGGCATAATCACATTCCATCAATGGCCATTGAGGCGAAATAATACGCTGGGCCCCGATTCACCGAATAGTGGCCGTAGTATCACTGAGGCGTATATCGATACACACCCATTGCCTATGTAGGGGTTGTAAATGGCATATTCCAGCCTTACGAGGCAGCGTGGGGCATTTTTTCCAGCGATGCTAAGTCTAACTACCCCAGTTTAACCTCCCCCGTTACCCGGTTTGTTTGGCCTGCTCATCACTGGCGATGGCAAAGGCTTTTGACAAAGATGCCACCAGATCATCACTCATCGCATCGCTATGCAGCGGGCCGGGCGTGAGGCGCAGCCGTTCTGTTCCAACAGGCACTGTTGGATAATTAATTGGCTGGACGTAAATGCTATATTCATGGAGCAGGATTTGACAGATTCGACTACATTTAGCGGCATTTCTGACCATGACCGGAATGATATGCGTGTCGCCTTCAAGGAGCGGTAGGCCGGCGTCACGTAATTTCGCCTTTAGCCTTGTTGCCTGCTGCTGCTGAGCATGGCGCTCGCTGGTACTGCGGCGAAGATGCCGGACCGATGCCAATGCACCATGCGCCAATGCTGGGGGTAAAGCTGTGGTGAAAATAAAGCCCGAACCAAAGCTGCGGACAGCATCACAGATCACATCATCAGCCGCAATATAACCGCCAACAACCCCATATGCCTTGCCAAGCGTGCCTTGGATAACATCAACCCGGTCCTGCAGGCCTCGCATCTGGGCAATGCCGCCGCCTTCGTCGCCATACATGCCGACCGCATGCACCTCATCAAGATAGGTAAGCGCGTTGTATGTCTCGGCAAGCACAACGATTTCGGCAATTGGGCTGGTGTCGCCATCCATTGAATAGACTGACTCAAAAATGATCAACTTGGGCCGGTCAATGGGCTGGGCGGCCAGCAGTTCTTCAAGATGCGCGACATCGTTATGCCTGAAGATCACTTTGTCACAGCGCGCATTACGGATGCCTGCAATGATCGAGGCGTGGTTCATCTCGTCCGACAGGATCAAGATATCATCGAACAGGCCGGCAATCGCGCTGATGCTGGCCTCATTCGCAACATAGCCGCTAGTTAGAACAAGCGCGCGTTCCTTGCCATGCAATTGGGCAAGCTCGGCTTCCAATGCAACGATGGCCGAGCTAGTGCCTGAAATATTTCGTGTTCCCCCGGCACCGGTGCCATGCGTGTCGATCGCGGTGGTCAACGCCTTGACCGCGTCCGGATTTTGCCCCATGCCGAGATAATCATTCGAACACCAGATTACAACGTCCTTGGGGCCGTCAGGGCTGTTCCAGACGGCGTGGGGATGCAATCCGGTCTGGCGCTCTAATTCGACAAAGGTACGATAGCGGCTTTCGCTTTTCAGCTGGTTCAGCTTACTTTTCAAAATCTCGCGATAGTTCAAGGACAGTTCTCCAACGGCGCGGCGTCGCTTCACGCTGCGACTGCTACCGTTTGTGTCAAAAAAAATCCATAAAAAACGACTACGATAGGTAGAGTAATATTGTCTCACTTGCCATGCGACATAGGGTCATGCCGGTTTATCAAATTAATTTAGACAAAGACAAGTCAACAACTGGTCACTCATTTTACCAATCATTTGACCAGTCATTTAACCGATTAAGAAGAGCATGATTTGCCAGGAGACGGCGCAAGAGCAAGGTTGATGACATTGCAATTGATCATTTGTTTGCCGGCATGCTCAAAATTAACTGTTACGTTCGTCCCAACGATCGACTGGACCTGACCTATGCCCCAATCGGGTTGATCTGGATGGATTACAAAATCACCGAGACTGAAATAGAGCAAGGGCGTTAATCCATGGCTTGAGGAATGGCTAAACGGCATCAGAAAGCGTCACTCGAGTTCTTGCCATGATTGCCTGGCTGCTGGCAAGCCTGTTTTGCGCCGACTCGACTGTACTTTAACTCTGATAGTGCTATTTCGATAGTGTTGGCCGTTATCTTGAAGTAGCCAGCCTTCTTCAATGCCATGCCAAGAACATCTGCAACAATTGGATCATCTTCGCCTATGAGTAAGTGCATTTTGAAGGCTCTCACTCAATTCCGTTTGCAATACCACCACCCCCACTTCATGCGCGATCTGAACAGAACCATTGTCACATCTCAAAAACCCAGAGCTCTCGCGCTTATCCCGCATCTTCAGAATGTTAAGCGGGTAACAGCGTGATCACAAATCACTGATACGTGATTAACTTTTTAATAATGGTTGTTGTTGGTTAAACGAAAATGGATAGGCTTTTTTGGCCAGAATGCACTTGCGGTAAAATTCGATTCAGTGTATCCGACACAGCTATTTTACCGTTGTATTTACGATGAACTTCTATTTGATTGCGAAGGTGATGAAATGAAGACCAATAAGGCTATTTCCGACGAAGCGCAGATTGTCTTGCCGGACGGTGCGGACATAACCAAGGATGTGGCGCGTGTCAAAACAGAACAACAAACCAAAGTCAAGGTGGGCACAATCGCACAGAATATGTTGCCGGAAGATTATCGACCCAGCGAAGATGAAGAGTTCATGAACCCGATGCAACTACTTTATTTCCAGCGGAAACTTGAAGCATGGAAGGCTGAATTATTGGATGATGCCAACGGTACTATTACCGGATTGTCGCAGGAAAACCTTCACCAGCCGGATCAAATGGATCGTGCGCAAATCGAAAGCAATGCCGCGCTTGACCTCAGAACGCGGGATCGTGAACGCAAATTGTTGCAAAAAATCGAGGCGGCATTGCGGCGCATCGACGATGGTAGCTATGGCTATTGTACCGAAACTGACGAGCCGATTAATCTGCGGCGGCTCGAGGCCCGGCCCATTGCCTCGCTCAGTCTGCATGCACAGGAACGCCACGAGCGGATGGAGCGCGTCCACCGAGACGATTAGCGACTGCCCGAAAACGGAATCATCACGAAATAGCATACGCGCCGGTTTTCCGGCGCGTTTTGCACTTTGGTTGTCCAGTGATAATCAAATCCTGGTTCGCAGTACCCTGAGCTAAGGAAAAACCACCTTACCCCACTTATAAAAAATAGAACAAAAGGTGAAAATATGCTTGAGATTAGAACAAAACAGGTACATAATGAATTCCAGAACGAAAAACGGCGTTACTGAGACTTTAATTTTAAACCGCGTTGTTGATGGGTATCGGATCAGAAAAGGTCTGCCGGGGCGCTGATATAAACATGGACAGGTGTTGGTGGTTGTGCAACTAAGGAGGCATAAATGGTTGGAGTTGTAGTGGATCTCAAAATGAAGAGTGATGATAAAAACAAGGCGCTTGAAGCGGCGATTGGACAGATTGAAAAGGCCTTTGGCAAGGGCTCGGTCATGAAGCTTGGCCAGCGCGAATCCGCGGTGGATGTGCAGTCAATTTCAACGGGATCGCTTGGCCTTGATATTGGTCTTGGTATTGGCGGTTTTCCAAAAGGACGGATTGTCGAAATCTATGGCCCTGAATCATCAGGAAAAACCACTCTGGCACTTCACGCGGTTGCAGAAGCGCAAAAAGAAGGCGGCATTTGTGCATTTGTCGACGCTGAACACGCGCTTGACCCGGCTTATGCGCGCAAACTTGGGGTCAATATTGATGATCTGTTGATTTCGCAGCCTGATGCCGGTGAGCAGGCGCTGGAAATTGCCGATACTTTGGTTCGGTCTGGGGCGGTTGATGTGCTTGTTGTTGACTCGGTTGCCGCGTTAGTTCCGCGGGCTGAATTAGAAGGTGAGATGGGCGATCACCATGTCGGGCTTCATGCGCGTCTGATGAGCCAAGCCCTGCGCAAATTAACATCGTCAATCGCACGTTCAAACTGTCTGGTGATTTTCATCAACCAGATTCGCCTAAAAATCGGTGTTATGTTTGGCAATCCAGAGACGACAACCGGTGGTAATGCGTTGAAATTCTATGCGTCTGTGCGTTTGGATATTCGCCGGATTGGCGCGATTAAGGACCGTGATGAGGTGGTTGGTAATCAGACCCGCGTCAAGGTTGTGAAAAATAAGGTTGCGGCACCATTCAGAACGATTGAATTCGATATCATGTATGGCGAAGGCATCTCGAAGATGGGGGAATTGCTTGATCTTGGTGTTGCTGCCGGTATTGTTGATAAGTCAGGTGCTTGGATTTCCTATAAGGGACAGCGCATTGGTCAGGGCCGTGAGAACGCAAAGAATTTCCTGCGTGAAAATGCGGAACTTGCCGCCGAAATTGAAGCGGCGATCAGGCAGAATGCGGGACTTGTCGGCGACCAGATGCTGGATAACTCTATCGCCGATAGCGAGGAGGCACAGGTGCCGGACTCGCCTGAGTTGCCAGATTTGCCGACCACGCCGTAACCTTGGAAAAGAAATAGAAATTTCGCGTCAGTTTCCAGCCGTGATATTAGGTAAAATTTATCTTTGTCAGTCACGCTTTTGGGGCTGGCAATTTGCTTGGCGCAAGGCTTGTTGAGCCGTGTCAATACTGCGTTATGCGGCCAGTACCAAAACGCCATTAGGTTTCGCGGAGTTTTTTACATGAATTCCGCTCAATTTAGGCAAGTTGATCTGGACAGATACCCCCTGTGGCGGGTAGACAATAATCGCAATTAAATGGGTTTTGCGCGGTATATTTTGTGTTGGTGATCAGCAGAGACTAAGTGCCGCGAGCCCGATGCTGTGCTGGGGGCAGTCTAATGTCGAGTGTGAATGATATCCGCGCCACTTTTTTGAATTATTTTGGCAAGAACGGACATGAAATTGTCGCCTCTAGCCCGCTAGTGCCACAAAATGACCCGACGTTGATGTTCGCCAATTCGGGAATGGTGCAATTCAAAAATCTATTCACCGGTGCAGAGACGCGCGATTATGTTCGGGCCGCCACTGCGCAGAAATGTGTGCGCGCCGGTGGCAAGCATAATGATCTGGAAAATGTTGGTTACACGGCGCGTCATCACACATTTTTTGAAATGCTTGGTAATTTTTCCTTTGGCGATTATTTCAAGGAAAATGCGATCGAGCTTGCATGGCGTTTAATCACCGAGGAATATTGTCTTGATTCGTCAAAATTGTTGGTGACCGTCTATCACGAGGATGATGAGGCAGCCAGTCTTTGGAAAAAAATTGCCGGCCTTGCCGATGGTCGTATTATCCGCATTGCTACTTCTGATAATTTCTGGGCGATGGGTGACACTGGCCCTTGCGGCCCGTGTTCCGAAATTTTCTTTGATCATGGCGATCACATTCCGGGCGGCCCTCCGGGTTCTCCCGATGAGGATGGTGACCGGTTTATCGAGATTTGGAATCTGGTTTTTATGCAATTTGAGCAGATGCCGGACCACCGCATTAACCTGCCAAAACCGTCGATTGACACCGGAATGGGGCTAGAGCGTATTGCCGCCGTTCTTCAGGGCAAGCATGATAATTACGATATTGATTTGATGCGCTCATTGATCGAGGCGTCGGCTGATGTGTCCGGCACGGAAGCTGGCGGCGCGCACAATGTATCGCACCGGGTGGTCGCGGATCATCTGCGGGCATCATCCTTTTTGATTGCCGATGGCGTTTTGCCGTCAAATGAGGGGCGCGGCTATGTGTTGCGCCGGATTATGCGCCGGGCGATGCGTCATATTCATCAAATGGGGTGCGCTGAGCCGACAATGTACCGGCTCGTGCCAACATTAGTTGCTGAGATGGGCGCACAATATGGTGAACTTGGACGGGCTCAATCTCTGATTACCGAGACCCTGAAACTTGAGGAAACACGGTTCAAGGAAACCCTCGGTCGCGGGCTGCGAATCTTGAATGACGAGGTGGCTGACAAGGCCTCGGGTGGCACGCTTGACGGGGCCACGGCTTTCAAACTTTATGACACATTCGGCTTCCCACTTGATCTTACCCAAGATTTCATGCGCGGCTATGGCTGGCAGGTTGACCTTGATGGATTTAACGCTGCGATGGATGCGCAAAAGGCCAATGCGCGCCGTGCATGGAGCGGATCCGGCGACAGCGCCACGGAAACCATTTGGCTCGATCTCGCACAAAATCTGGAAGCCACCGAATTTCTTGGCTATAACGCGGACACGGCCGAGGCCATTGTTACCGCACTGGTGGATGGTAATGCCGAAATTGAGAGTGTTGGCAAGGGTGGCAAGGCGCGTATGGTGGTTAATCAAACCCCGTTTTATGGCGAGTCTGGCGGCCAGGTGGGCGATGTCGGTACGATCAGCTGGGATGGCGGAACAGCGCGCGTAACCGATACCCAAAAGACCCCGTCCGGCCTGTTTGTTCACCAGATTGAGGTCGAGGCAGGCACGCTTGTCAAAGGGCAGGATGTGCGGTTGCAAATCGATTTTGCGCGGCGTTTACGGCTCCGTGCGAACCATTCGGCAACGCATCTGCTGCATGAGGCGCTGCGGCTTGTGCTTGGTGATCACGTTGCGCAGAAGGGCTCGCTGGTTAGCCCTGACCGGCTACGGTTTGACTTTTCGCATCAAAAGGCCGTTTCGCCGGAAGAGCTAGAGCAGGTACAGCAGATTGTGAATGCGCGAATTCGGATGAATGCGGACGTCACCACCCGTATTATGACCCCTGACGCAGCGATTGAACTTGGCGCTTTGGCGCTGTTTGGCGAAAAATATGGCGATGAAGTGCGCGTCGTACAGATGGGCGGCGTTGCCGATGAGAACCCTAACAAAGCGTGGTCGGTCGAATTATGTGGCGGTACCCACGTTGGTCGGACAGGTGATATCAGCCTGCTGAAAATCATTTCAGAATCTGCTGTTGCTGGCGGCGTACGCCGGATCGAGGCGGTAACACATGAGGGCGCTTTGGCCTGGATTGCGGCGCGTGATGCAATTTTGACCAAAAGTGCTGATCTCTTAAAAATCGCCCCAGAACAACTTGCCGAACGTGTGGCCCAGCTAGTTGATGACCGCAAAAAAGCCGAGCGCGATATAAGCCAGCTGCGGCGCAAACTGGCCGCCAGAGGCGGCGTTGACGCTAATGACGGTGAGGTCATTAATGGCATTAATTTTGTCGGACGACTGCTGGAGGACACCCCGGCGCGTGAGCTTAAATCAATGGCTGATGAAATCAAATCATCGTTGGAAAATGCAGTGATCTGTCTGGTCGCGACCGATGCTGGTAAAGCGTCAATCGTTGTTGCGGTAACGGCAGATCTTGCTGGCCAGAAAAGTGCGGTTGATCTGGTAAAAATCGGCGCGGCGGCACTCGGCGGCGGCGGCGGCGGTGGTCGGCCTGATATGGCGCAGGCCGGCGGCCCCGATGCAGATAAGGCAGCCGCTGCAATAAAGACCGTGTCCGCCGCCCTTTAGCGGGCTGCCGGTAATGGCCTCAATCTCCTTGCCCCGCGTTGGGGTGTGTTGTGAACATCAATTAAAAAGGCAATCATCATGTCAGATAAAGCCAATCCTGATCTAATCTACACTAAGGTCGACGAAGCACCAGAACTTGCCAGCGCGTCACTCTTGCCGATTATCAACCGGTTTGTAAGGCCCGCTGGATTAACTGTTGGGCGTCGCGATATCTCGCTAGCGGGTCGGGTGATTGCAGCATTTCCTGAAATCTTGACCGAAAGCCAGCGCCAGTCGGACGATCTGGCCGAACTTGGTGAGTGGGTGAAAACACCAATGGCCAATGTGATTAAACTGCCGAATATTTCGGCTTCAATCCCGCAGTTGGTTGGCGTGATCTCGGAATTGCAGTCGCAAGGATACAATCTGCCGGATTATCCTGTTGCGCCGGCGAATGATGAAGAGCGGGCGATTGCCGCACGGTATGACGCGGTCAAGGGCAGCGCGGTCAATCCGGTTCTGCGCGAGGGTAATTCTGATCGGCGTTCGGCGCAGGCAGTTAAAATCTATGCGCAAAATAACCCGCATTCGATGGGGGTTTGGGCGGCTGCTTCAAAAACTCATGTGTCATCAATGCCATCAGGCGATTTTTTCTCGAATGAAAAATCTGCAACGCTGACCGACGCACAGGCTGGCAAGGCGAAGATCGAATTCGAGAATGCGGCTGGTGATGTGACAGTGCTTAAAGAGGGGCTTAGTTTACAGTCAGGAACCGTTGTTGACGCGTCTTTCATGAGCCTTGCAACCTTGCGGGCGTTTCTGCGCGATGAGCTGGTAGATGCCAAGAACAGGGGCGTGCTGTTTTCGGTGCATCTGAAAGCAACTATGATGAAGGTTTCCGATCCGATCATTTTTGGTCAGGCTGTTGCTGTTCTGCTTGAGGATTTTGTCGCAAAACATGGGGACGTCCTGCGTAATCTGGGCATGGATTACAACCTTGGTCTCAGCGACCTCGAGACACGGATTGCCACGCTGGCCGACGATAAGCGCGCCGAGCTGGAGGCTGATCTGGCGGCGTGCTTTGAGGCTAACCCACCGCTTTATATGGTAAATTCAGACAAGGGACTGAGCAATTTCCATGTTTCGTCAGATGTAATTATTGACGCGTCAATGCCAGCCTTGATCCGTGCTGGTGGCAAGGGCTGGGGGCCGGATGGTACCGAGCAGGATTGCAAATGCGTCATTCCTGATAACTCTTATGCGCCGGTTTATGAAGAGGCGATCAAGTTCTTCAAGGAGAATGGGGCGTTGAACCCGGCGACCGCTGGCTCGGTATCCAATGTCGGACTAATGGCTCAAAAGGCCGAGGAATATGGCTCTCATCCGACAACCTTCCAGATGACCGATGATGGCGTAATGCGCTATGTGCTGGAAAATGGTGAGATCCTGCATGAGCATAAGGTCCAAAAAGGCGACATCTGGCGTGCATCAAGCACCAATAAGGCGCCGATCGAAGACTGGGTCAAGCTTGGGCTTGCCCGGCAGAAGGCGACTGGTGCCGAGGCGGTATTCTGGCTGAATGAGGCGCGCCCGCATGACGCGCAAATCATTGCCTATGTGAAATCAATGCTTGAGCAGCTCGGCGTTCCCCTGTCATCGGTTAAAATCATGGCGCCGCGTGAGGCGACCAGATTCTCGCTTGAGGTTATTACCGCTGGCAAGGATTGTATCTCGATCACGGGTAATGTGCTTCGCGATTACCTGACTGATTTGTTCCCGATCCTCGAGCTTGGTACCTCGGCAAAGATGTTGTCGGTGGTCAAGCTGATGAATGGCGGTGGCCTTTTCGAAACGGGTGCCGGCGGATCTGCGCCAAAGCATGTCCAGCAGTTGGTTGAGCAGGGGCATCTACGCTGGGACTCGCTTGGTGAGTTCTGTGCCTTGGGTGAGTCATTGAATTTCATTGCCGAGTCAACGGGTAACAGCAAAGCTGGTATTCTTGGAAAGGCAGTGGATATTGCAACGCAACGGCTATTAGAAAATGATAAGTCGCCAGCCCGACGTGCTGGCCAGACCGATACGCGTGACAGCCATTATTATTTTGCACGTTATTGGGCTGAGGCGCTTGCTGCACAAACTGACGATCAGGATTTGCGTGACGATTTTACTGCGCTGGCGGCATCATTGTCACAAAATGAAGATAAAATCGTCGCTGAATTGGCGTCAACTCAAGGCAAGCCGTGCGATCTTGGCGGTTATTATCGCGCCGATAGTGCTAAGGTGGAAAAAGTCATGCGGCCAAGTGCGACCTTGAACAGCATCATTGGATAGGGAATTGCCGCTAACGGAAAAGGGTTGGCCTCTTGCCGATGTGGCGGATAAGTTAAAAGCCCGGATCACCGGGTGATATTGCCCCGATATTTACGTGACATTGCCTCGATAATCATATTTGGACAGGTTTGAGTGGCCATCCAATCGTCATTATTGGCGGTTTCCATGGCTTTATGGCTGGCGTTCGATAGATGTTTCATCTGGCCGGAAAATCGCATCAAGCTTGTCCATTAAACTGTCCAGGTCATTCGCCTGATCAAAATGACCAGTATGACCGTGATGCATAAAGCCCTGATCAATTATGTTCTTAAACATCGCTAGCATTAAATCCCAATAGCCGTTTAGATTGACGATTATGATTGGTTTTGTGTGCAGTCCCAATTGTCGCCATGTGATGATCTCCATGGTTTCATCAAGCGTGCCAAGTCCTCCTGGAAAAATGATAAAGGCGTCGGCCATATCATACATCATGGCTTTGCGCTCATGCATTGAATCGATGATATGAAGGTCGGTAACCCCTTTATGCCCAACCTCTACATTGTCCAGAAACTGCGGAATAATGCCGGTAACGCGGCCATTGACCGCCAATACGCCATCAGCGACAGCGCCCATCAGGCCTCTTTTACCGCCGCCATAGACCAGCCCCAAACTGCGCGATCCGATCATCTGACCTAATTGAAAGGCAGCCTCCCTATAGGCTGGGTTGATGCCGGCTGCGGCGCCGGTAAATACACAAACTTTTTTCATTTAGAATCCTTTTAATATCCGGCTTGTACCTAACTAACATTGAACCCTAACGCAATTAGGATTACTCTGTTAACAATCAATCTATATTGGACAGGAAACCACATCAGTGCGCTGGATACTCTACATTCTTTTTGCAGTTGGTGGAGTTCTCGTTGCGATTGCGCTCTCGATGGTGATTCTTGATGATGAAACCCAGCAGATAGAGCCGCAAAGCCAGTCAATTGATCTGTCAAAGCCAGCGCCTGTTGGGGCGCAACCAGCGCCGCTGGCGGCTGAACCAACGCAAACGGACCCGTCAATTGCACCGCAAGCAAACTTGCGCACTGTTGCTGCCACGCTGCCGCCGTTGATTATTGATCTGGCTCGGGTCAAGCCTGATGGTGCGGCGGTCTTTGCCGGTACAGCTGCCCCGAATGCAAAAATTAGTATTTTTGAAGGTGATATTTTGCTTGGTGAAACGATTGCCAATGGCAGTGGTGAATGGGTCATTGTATTAGAAAAAATGCTGGCGCCCGGCCAGCATCTGATCTCGGTTGCAATGGAACGCCCGGACGGATCTACCGAGCTTGCCGATCGCAGTCTGGCAGTAGAAATATACCAAGATGCCGAGTCAAAGCCCTTGGTGGCGCTATTGCCAGAAACAGCCACCGACGTGCCGGTGCTGATTCAGTCGCCGGATGATGTCGAGCCGGCGCAACCGGCAAACACCACAGCGACGGTGACTGTGACACCGTCTCCTGCCAAACCACAACCGGCCAGCACCACAGCGAAGGTTACTGTGACACCGTCTCCTGCCAAACCACAACCGGCCAGCACCACAGCGAAGGTTACTGTGACACCGTCTCCTGCCAAACCGCAACCGGACATCGCTACAACCCAGCTCGCTGCTTTGACGCCAACTGCCATTGTCTGGCGCGATGCAGGCAGTATTCTGATATCAGGCACATCGCGCGGCGGCATTAAAGTAACGGCAACTGATCCAAAGCGCAGCTTTGGTGAGGCGTTGGTTCTGGTGGATGGCGACTGGCAAATTGCCGGTAGTTTTGATATGAGTTTGACGGTGAACCATCTACGCTTTGAGCTATATGATGAGGCTAATCGGGTGATTGCGCATTATGATCTGCCGATAAGCGCGCGCGACCTTGCCAAAGGTCAGGATGGATCGCCTCTGATCGTTGTGAATAAAGGTGATGCTTTGTGGCGTATCGCCTATCATCAGCTGGGTGAAGGGGTGAAATATGTCGATATCGTGCGGCGAAACCGGCAGGATATCAGTGATCCAAACTTGATTTACCCAAAGCAGATTTTTGCAGTTCCAAACGCGACCAGCCCAATCGCTGGCCAAAATTAAACCGGTCAGCATCCTTTAAAGGGCATCGGGCATCAGTTGGTTTGTTTTGGAGCTTATACTGAAGCTTATACTGGGGCTGGTTTTTGGGCCGGAAACGAACCTAGTGTCGTGAATGAGGCATGAAGATGATATCTGGATCTGACTGGAAAATTGCTGATGATGGCTGGCCGGTGCTTGCCATAGCAGGGGTTGTAACAATCTTAACCAGCGTGATTTCTTTACCGCTAGGGTGTTTTGCGCTTGGTCTCATGTTGTGGCTGGCGCATGGCTTGCGGGTGCCAAACCGGCAAACCGAAGGTGACAGGCAGTCGATCTATGCGCCTGCAGATGGCGTGGTTCTGGACATTGTTACCACAAATTTTCCGGATGGCATGATGACTGATGCGGCTGTCGCGGCGAAATGCATCACTATTCGGACACGCCTAAGCGATATGCAACTGCAAACTAGCCCGATTACCGGCCATATCGTTGAGAATGTGCTTTTTCCGGGGCTTTTTACGTCCTGGGGTGATAATCCGGCAAGCTGGCAGTCCGCGCGCGAAGTAAATGAGCGGCGCGAGATCTGCATTCGTGATGCGTTTAACCGCGATATTGTGCTGGTACAGCTTGGCAGCAAGACCGCGCGTCAGCTGGTTTGCCGTCTGGCCGAAGGAAAGCGGGTGCTGGCTGGTAGCCCGATCGGGATGGCGCGCATCGCCGGTGTGGTTGATCTTTATGTGCCTGCTGGGTGTAAAATCATGATAACGCCTGGCCAGCATATGATTGCTGGTGAGACGGTGGTGGCGCAATTCGCCCGCAGACCTTCATCCAGACAGAACTAAAGACGATGTTTGACGCCCAAATCCGGCCAGTGATTGACCAGCTACTAAATCCGCTTGGACGCGGTCTTGTCAGGCTAGGGGTAACAGCCAATCAGGTTACCCTCGCCGGTGCTGGTTTTGGGCTGCTGGCGGCAGGTTGTGTGGCAGCCGAGATGTTTCAACCCGCCTTATGGCTAGTGTTGCTAAACCGTGTCGCTGATGGGCTCGATGGGGCTGTGGCGCGCGCCAGCCAGTCTAGCGATTTTGGCGGCTATCTTGATATTGTTAGTGACTTTATCTTCTACAGTTCAATCCCGTTTACATTCGCGCTGGCGCGTCCGGAAAATGCGGTCGCTGCCACGTTCCTGATTTTCAGCTTTATCGGCACCGCGAGCAGCTTTCTCGGCTTTGCCATCCTTGCCGAAAAACATCATGTCACGACTGATATTCGCGGTAAGAAAGCATTTTACTATCTTGGTGGCCTAACCGAAGGTGCGGAAACCATATTGCTTTTCCTTGCAATGCTTATCTGGCCTGACTATTTCATAGTCATGGCACTGCTGTTCGGGTTGCTGTGCTGGGTAACAACGGGCACCCGTATTTATGCGGCATACCGCCAATTTAACGACTAAAGACGGGTCTTGGGTTAATGGCGGGCCTCGTTGGCGGTTGAGACGATGCTAAATCAATTGGGAGCGCCAGATAAATGAAATTTGGAATTGGACAATCAACCGCGCGAATCGAGGATCGCCGGTTGCTGGTCGGGGCTGGTTGCTATAGTGATGATGTTGCTCCGGGGCTGGGGTTGCGTGTTGCGTTCCTGCGTGCCCCACACGCACATGCCCGGCTGGTGCGGCTTGACGTAACAGTGGCACGGCATCAGAGCGGTGTTCATCTTGTCGCAACACAAGCCGATCTCGATGCTGACAAGGTTGGCGATATACAGTGTCAATACCGGCCGCCATTGATCGGTGGTGGCAAGATGCAGCTGGTTAGCAAACCAGCCATGGTGCGTGACATTAATCGTCATGCCGGTGATATCGTGGCGATGGTGGTAGCCGAAAGTGAGGAGATTGCCACTTCGGCAATCGAGCTGATCGAGGCAGAGTTCGAGACCATGCCAGCGGTGACCGACATATACGCCGCGCTTGAGGACGGTGCGCCCCAACTATATCCCTGTTATCCTAATAATGTCGCTTTTGAATGGGGGGCGGGTAAGGTTGACGAGGCCGAGCGGGCGATGAATGACGCCGCCAAGGCCGGGCATCAAATCATTGAAATCGATGTCGTGAATAACCGCATTGTCATTAATTCGATTGAAACCCGCTCGATGGTTGCCGCGCCGGGTGCGCGTGATGGCACGTTGAATATCTGGTGTGGAACCCAGGGCGTTGTTGGCATTGCCGAACAGATCGCCACAGCGTTATCAATGGACCGCGCTGATGTGAGGGTGCAAACCGGCGATGTGGGAGGCAGTTTCGGCTTCAAGATTTTTCTGCATCCTGAACAAATTTGCATTGCGTGGGCGGCCCGACGCCTTGGGCAAATGGTGCGCTGGCAGCAGGCACGGTCTGACGCGTTCGTATCTGATCTGCATGGCCGTGATAACCGGTCACGGGCGCGTGCGGCGTTTGATAAGGATGGCCGTATATTGGCGCTTCAGGTTACTGCGCACGCTAATCTTGGTGCGTGGCTGTCGAATTACTCCACTTATATTCCAACCTTGTCGGGAAGCCGAACCCTGACCACCAATTATGATATCCAAGCGGCGAGCCTGCGGGTGATTGGTGTGATGACAAACACACCAGCCGTTGACGCCTATCGTGGTGCTGGTCGGCCGGAGGCAAATTATCTGATGGAACGGCTGATGGATCATATCTCCGCTAAAATCGGCAAAAGCCGGATGGATGTGCGCCGGGTCAATTTGATCAAATCAAGCCAAATTCCCTATGAAATGGTCTCGGGCGGCGTGATTGACTCCGGTGAAATGGCGGAATTGTTCGAGATGGCAATCGGCACCGCTGATGTTGCCGGTTTTGCCGACCGCAAGGCGGCGTCAGCTGAGCGGGGCAAGCTACGCGGGATCGGCTTTGGGATGTATCTTGAACAGTGTGGCGGAGGTGCTGATGACGGTGTTGATGTCGAGTTTCAGGATGATGGGCGGATTATTCTTCACGGCTCGCAGCAATGTAACGGGCAGGGGCACAAAACCACAGTAACGCAGATTCTCTCGGACCGGCTTGGGTATGATGCCGATCTTATTACCGTCATTCAAGGCGACTCCAACCGCAGCCCACGCGGCACAACCGGCGGTGCGCGTATGACTGCGGTGCTTGGTTCAGCTACGGCACTGGCGGCGGCAAAAATCATTGATCTCGCGACGCCATTTGCAGCCGAACATCTGGGTTGTGATCCGGATGATTTGCGGTTTGATGATGGCCTGTTCTTGCGGGCGGATACGAACCAGTCAATCGCGCTTGAAGAGCTTGTTCGGCATCTTGCAGTGCCGGGGGCATTACACCGGCTGAATTGCGCGCAGCCTTATGAGACCGACGGGGCAACCTATCCCTATGGATGCCATATTGTCGAGGTGGAAATTGATCAGGCCACCGCGGCGGTTGAAATTGTCAGCTATCATGTGGTTGATGATTTTGGGCTTGTGATTAACCCGATGACGCTTGCTGGCCAGATACATGGCGGCATTGCCCAAGGGGTCGGTCAGGCGCTTTTGGAAAATGTTGTCTATGGCGATTCGGGTCAGCTTATCTCAGGTTCGCTAATGGATTATGCGCTTCCACGTGCCGATCACTTTCCCGGTTTCAAGATCAGTATGCGCAATACGCCTTGTGCAAATAATGTGCTTGGCATTAAGGGGGCGGGTGAGGCCGGTGCCATTGGGGCGCCGCAAGCGATAATTTCGGCCATTTGTGATGCGCTTGGCATAACCCATATTGATATGCCAGCGACACCATTGGCGATTTTCAATGCCATGAGAGCCAAACAGGCCCGAGGGCACAATGATGAAAGAGAGTAGAATATGAGTGAAAAAATCGTCAAAACAGATGATGAGTGGCGCGCGCAGCTGACAGAGGAGCAATATCAGGTTACCCGTAATCAAGCTACCGAAAGAGCGTTTAGCGGGCGTCTTGACAAGCATTATGAGGCGGGCAGCTATCACTGTATTTGTTGTGGAACGCCGCTATTTTCATCCGATACGAAATTTGACTCAAGATCAGGCTGGCCTAGTTTTTACGCGCCAATTGACGAGGCTAATATCGGCAAAACCGTAGATGAAAGCTTTTTTATGCGCCGTACTGAGGTGCATTGTGATCGCTGTGATGCGCATCTTGGCCATGTGTTCCCCGATGGCCCGCAACCAACCGGCCTTCGCTATTGCATTAATTCTGCGTCACTCGATTTTATTGATGACACTCGCGATTAGCGTTACGCCAAGGCCGTTAGCTGGGCCGTTAGATGGAAAGGCCGGGTGCCGGCTTAGCTGTTATGCTGGCCTGTCTTGCCGTTCATTTTGCCATGATGGTGCTGTTTGATCTGTGACATTTCATTGTCATCCAAGGCGCCATCGCCATTCATATCCATGCGGTTAAACATCGCGATCATACGGGCGTTAAACTCGGACTTGTCGAGGGTGCCATTCCTGTCAAGGTCGAGATGCTGAAAGCGCCGGTCCTGACGGCTGGTCAGCTCATCAAGCGTGATCAGACCATCATTATTAGTATCGAGTTTCTTTGCCATGACCTTGGCGTGTTTGTGCGCAGGCGTTTCGATATCAGCATTGGCAAGTCCGGTGATAATACTGCCAGAGATAAGCAAGCTTGCGCCAATGATGTAGGGAGAATAACGCTGTTCCATAAAGATGTTCCTTTGGCCGTGTTTTGTCATAGAATTGTCATTGCTGGAGATGTCCATGTTGACACCGGCACCCGCTAAGACTGTGGGTGATGCCCCAGCCAATGCCGGTGTCACCAGCATATAATCATGTGGAATAGAGGCCAAAAATAGGCTTGCTAATGCTTATTTCGGGGTCATAGCTTGGCCTAAATATGGCCAAGATTTGCTAGGATTAAGGCAGGCATGACTTGCATTTCATCAATAGCGCGCATAGCTTGACGACAGTTTAGTGGTCGGTTGTTTGGCCGGTTGATGATGAATCCTTAGCGTGGGTTCAAGACAAGCGCCGTGCCACGGCGTTCACGCAATGAGAAAAGAGCTAATGTCTTTGCCACCGGAACATAAATTGCCAGATGATATGCCATGGGTCGAGGGCGCGACGCGCATCTTTGGCGTTATTGCGCATCCGGTCGATCATGTTCGGGCGCCAATGGTGTTTAACCCGCGCTTTGCCGCGGCTGGTTTGCCGCATATCATGGTACCGATTGAGGCGCCGCCAGATCAGCTAGCTATGGTGATTGACGGTTTGCGTGCGATGCCTAATTTTGGCGGGCTGGCGGTGACAATTCCGCATAAAATGCCGCTGGCTGATTTATGCGATACGCTGGGCACGGCGGCGCAGTTAACCGGCGCGGTCAACGCGGTTCGCTTTGATGCTGATGGCCTGATGCATGGTGATAATTTTGATGGCGCCGGATTCGTGGCCGGCTGTATTGGCAATGGATATCAGCTGGCTGGCCAGACAATTCTGCTAATTGGCGCTGGTGGGGCTGCACGGGCGATTGCGGTGGCATTGACCGAAGCAAAGATTGGCAAATTGATTATCGCCAACCGGAGCCTTGAAAAGGCCGAGGAACTAGCTAGGTTGCTAGGTGAAAAAACTGGCTTTACCGCGGTAGTTGCGATGCCGCTTGCCGATTGTAACGGCGTGGATGCTGATATAATCATTAATGGCACCAGCCTTGGCCTGAAGCCTGATGATGATTTGCCGTTGGCACTGGATGCGGTGCGATCGGAAACGGTGATTGCCGATATTATCATGGTACCAGCCGAGACAAGATGGCTGGCAGCGGCAAAAATGGCTGGACATAAGGTGCATTATGGGCGGCATATGCTGGATTACCAGATCGACCTGATAGGGAAATTTATTGGCGCGCTATAGCTAAACACCGATTCGGTCATTGAGTTCGCCGGATCAGACCGCTATAACTGGGCAACCAACGATGGCATGGTTGTTGAAAACGAGGATGTGAATGACTGATACTGCAAATGTTTGGACTGATGACCGCCTTGAAAAGTTAAAAGAGCTGTGGTCACAAGGCTTGTCCATTTCGCAAATTGGCGAGGCTCTTGGAGTTTCGCGTAATGCGATTGCAGGTAAGGCGCATCGGATGGGGCTGCCCAAGCGCCCATCACCTATTAGCCGGCCAAAGGTTGAAAAGCCGAAGGTTGTTGTGCCTGAACCGGTTGAAAATCTGCCGTTGCGCCTTGAGTTACGCCAGCTTGAATGGTCGCGCAGTAAATGCTGTTGGCCGACCGGCGATCCAAAGAAAAACGGTTTTGTGTTTTGCGGTGATGTGATTGTTCCGGGCAAGCCCTATTGTCTGACACATTGCCAAGAGGCCTATACAACGTCGCGCGACTCAAACTAACGCCCATGTTGAAACGCCGCGAAGACTATATGCCGCCGGCCTTTCTGGTGACGAATGTTGATCTGAATATCGATATTCATAACCAAGAAACAATGGTCACGACCAAATTGCAAATTACGCCCAATCCTGCGGTTACTGGCGGGCAAACGTTGCAGCTTGATGGCCGCGATTTAACGCTTCATACTGTTACGATTGATGGCAAGCCGCTTGCCAAAGATGCGTATCGGCTGGATCAAACCGGCCTTTACATTGATGGCATTGACAGGAATTGCGTCATTGAGACGATTGCTGAGTGCCACCCCGAAACCAATACCGCATTGGAAGGGCTGTACCTTTCTGGCGGCATGTATTGCACCCAGTGCGAGCCTGAGGGGTTCCGCCGGATCGGGTTTTATCCGGATCGCCCCGACGTTATGAGCATCTTTACTGTTCGGCTGGAGGCGGCGCAGCGCTATCCGCAATTGCTGTCGAATGGTAACCTTGTTGAAACCGGCGATTGCGGCAATGGTCGACAATTTGCGATCTGGCACGACCCGCATCCGAAGCCCAGCTATCTGTTTGCTGCCGTGGCCGGTGATCTTGATTGCGCAATTGATCATTTCGTCACCATGTCGGGGCGCCGGGTCGATCTTCACATCTATGTTGAAAAGGGCAATCTTGACCTGACCCATCATGCGATGGATTCGCTAAAGCGCTCGATGCGCTGGGACGAGGAGGTTTATGGTCTTGAATATGATCTTGACCTGTTCCAGATCGTTGCGGTTAGCCATTTCAATATGGGGGCGATGGAAAATAAGGGGCTGAATATCTTTAACAGCAAATTTGTTCTTGCTGACTCAAAAACTGCAACCGACACCGATTTGCATCGTGTTGAATCGATTATCGCGCATGAGTATTTCCATAATTGGACGGGCAATCGCGTAACCTGCCGCGATTGGTTTCAGCTAACCCTGAAAGAGGGGCTGACGGTATTTCGGGATCAGTGTTTTTCGGCGGATATGCATGATTCTGGTCTGCAGCGTGCAGATGATGTTTCGATGCTGCGTGCAGCGCAATTCCCCGAGGATCGTAGCCCGACCGCGCATCCGATCCGGCCGGAAAGTTATCGTGAGATAAATAATTTCTACACTGCAACCGTTTATGAAAAAGGCGCTGAAGTTATCCGAATGCTTGCCGGATATCTTGGTCAGGACGGGTTCCGCCGTGGAACCGATCTTTATTTTGAGCGGCATGACGGCGACGCGGTCACTTGTGATGATTTTATCACTGCGCTTGCTGATGCAAATTCAGTTGATCTGACAGCATTTTCTGGCTGGTACTCACAAGCCGGAACCCCTGAACTTACGGCCCGCAGGGTTGCTAGCGCCCATGATACCGAACTCGCGATTGAGTTTACCCAAACGATCCCGGACACCATGGCAAAGACGCCCCGCTTACCATTGCCGATTCCGGTGCGTATCGGGCTGGTTGGTGACGCTGGCGAGATCGTTCCATTTTGCCTTGCCCCCGATGGCCCCTTAAGCGACGAGCAGGTTATCCTGATCAGCGAAGCGGTGCATCTACAGCCGCTCTATCCGGCAACCGCTTCGCCGGTTGTGCCGAGCCTACTGCGTAATTTTTCTGCGCCGGTTATTCTAAAGGATGATTTGTCATCGGCTGAACGCTTGCATCTGATGGCTTTTGATGCGGATATGTTCAATCGCTGGGATGCGGCGCAAACGCTGCTTGCCGACCTTATTCTTGCGGTGGCTAATGACCCTGCACACCTTGTTGATGAGGCGGCGATTGCGGCGCTGGCGAAGGCTTATGCAAACAGCCTTGCTGACCCTGATTTGCTGGATATGTTCAAATCTGGCCTTTTAACCCTGCCGGCTATCTCAGTGCTGGAAAGCCGAATGCAGCCTGCTGATCCGGTGGCTCTGTTTAATGCACGGCGTGCGGTTGAGGCGGGGCTAGGCCGGCTACTGGCGCCGCAGATCACGGCTGAGCTTTTGTCTCAAAACGCTGCAAATCTCGCTACTACTGCGGGTGGGCGGGCCTTGCTGAATCGCTTGTTGGCGCTTGGCGTTGCGGCTGGCGACGGGGATGCGATTAACCAGGCATCGGCACAGGTACATGACGAAAACATGACCTTGTCACAAGGCGCGCTGGCGGCCCTGAACCATTGTAATCATTCGGCGCGTGGGGCCGCGTTGCAGGTGTTTCATGATCGCTGGCAACATAGCCCGCTTGTCATGGAAAAATGGTTCATGATGGAGGCAATGTCCAGCATTTCAGGCACGGTTAGGCGGCTTGGCGAATTGATGGCGCATCCCGCCTTCGATCCGAATAATCCGAATAAACTGCGCTCGGTTCTGGGGGCGTTTATGACAGGAAATCCGCTGCGTTTCTATGCTGAGGACGGGTCTGGTTTTGATTTTATCGGTGATTGCCTTATCGATATTGATGCACGCAATGCCCAGCTTGCAGCGCGGATGGCGTTGCCGTTGACGCGGATGGCGCACTATGCGCCCAAACGGCGGGCGCAAATGAGCTCGGTCCTGCAAAAGCTGCAAAAACAGGCGCAGTCAAACGATCTTCGTGAGGTTGTTGATAAGGCGCTGGCTGACCTGCGGCCACCAGCATAAACGCCCGATTGGTCTAGCGTCGCAAAAAGGCTGGCACATGGCCGGTTTCCAACAGCGTGTTCCCGGAACAGTCCGGCGGCGAGGGTAATTCATCATTCCGGTTGCGGTTTTTACTCTTAACTGGCGGTTTATCCGGCGCAGGATCGGCTGATTTTGATGCGGCTGAAGCGCCTTTTGGTAACTTTTTCGCTGATTTTATGGCTGATATTTCAGCTGCTTTTTCGGGCATTTTCTTCCCCCGGCCATTGCGTGACCGGCTCTTTGGCGCGGTTTTTTCCCCATCACCTGTGGCTTGGACTGTGCCGCCGTTATTGCTGGTGTTGCCCGCAGTGCCGCCGTCGCACTCTGCTGTTTTGGCTGAGTCCGCTGCATCTTCTTCAACAACTTTTCCGTCAATAATGGTGATTTTCGGGACTGGCTTGCCAATCAATCTCTCGATGAGGCCGATGTATTTAACATCATCTTTGCTTGCCGCAATGGTAAAGGCACGTCCCGAATTACCGGCACGTCCGGTGCGGCCAATCCGGTGAACATAATCCTCGGGATGGCTTGGCACATCAAAATTAAAAACATGACTCAAACCGGCAATATCGAGACCGCGCGCTGCTACATCTGAGGCGATCATCAATGGCACATCGCCATCTTTGAACCGTTTCAAGGCCTCAAGCCGGGCCGATTGGGTCATGTCGCCATGCAGGGCAACGGCGGAAAACCCATGCCGTGTTAGCGACTTAATCAAGTCGGCGATATCGCGTTTGCGATTGCAAAAGATCACCGCATTTTTTACCAATTCATGACGCAGAATATCACGCAGAACCTGCCGTTTCTTTTTCAGCTCCGTCCAGATCAGGTGCTGGGCAACAGTGTCGGCGGTTGACGCCGGTGGGCCAACTTCGATGATTTTTGGATTCATAACGAATTTTGCCCCGAGTTTCTGGATGTCATCGGACAATGTTGCCGAGAAAAACAGTGTCTGGCGCATCCGGGGTAATAGCCCAGCAATCCGCTCAACGTCAGGAATAAAACCCATGTCGAGCATCCGGTCAGCTTCGTCGATCACCAGAATTTTGACGTCGTTTAACAACACTTTGCCGCGCTCAAAATGGTCAAGCAGCCGGCCCGGAGTTGCAATCAACACGTCAACGCCCTTGCTCAACGCGATATTCTGGTCGGCAAAACTGACGCCGCCGATTAGTAGAGCCATACTTAATTTGTGGTATGAACTAAATTTTTCAAATGACTCAGCCACCTGCGCAGCTAGCTCGCGTGTTGGTGCAAGGATTAGTGAGCGAGGCAGACGGGCCTTGGCACGGCCTGACGCTAGAATATCAATCATTGGCAAGGTGAATGACGCGGTTTTGCCGGTGCCAGTTTGCGCAGAGCCAAGGATGTCGCGCCCCATAAGAACTACAGGAATGGATTTTTCCTGAATTGGTGTTGGGCTTATATAGCCTAAATCTGCTACAGCGCGGCTTAGTTCGTCACTGAGGCCAAGATCTGAAAATTTCAAGGATTATGTCCTTACTGATATTGACTAGAAACGTCTTGGCGCCACATCCGGGGATTTTACACATCTTTTCGACAGGTTTTCATGGGCTTTCAACGTTGCTGGTGATACAGATGAATGCCGCATAGGTCAATCTTTCATTCGCTTACCGCATCGAGCCTGACATGTTACCGTTCACGCCAATTTTTATTCCCGGCCTTTTATGCACCGAATTATTGTTTGCCAAACAGCGCAATATGCTGCCGGATGCGGGGCTGGTTGCAGATACGACGCGCCATGACTCGATCCATGATATGGCCAGTGCCGCGCTCGCGCTATGTTATGGGCCGCTGGTGCCTGTTGGCCTCTCGATGGGCGGCTATGTGGCGTTGGAGATGGCCCGGCTTGCACCACAGCGCATGGCCGGTATGGCATTGCTCAGCACCAATTGTCAGCCTGATAGTGAGGCCAGTAAAGCCCAGCGCCAGCGCGCGATTACCCTTGCTCAGCACAAGGGCTTTCAGGGCGTTACCCGCCACCTGATGCCGCGGTTGTTATCACCCGCTGCAATCAGAGATGATGCACTGGTCACGGATGTTCTGGCGATGGCGGCAGATATCGGGCGGCAAGGTTTCGTGCAGCAGCAAACTGCAATTATGGGGCGGCGGGCACAGCATGACACGCTGACCAGTTTTACCGCGCCGCTTTTGGTATTATGCGGTACGCTTGATATTCTGACGCCGCCAGCATTATCGGTTGAAATGGCCAGGTTTGCAGCTGAGGCCGAGTTATGTCTGCTTGACGGGGTTGGTCATCTGTCATCAATGGAAGCACCCGAAGCGGTGGGGAATGCGCTTAAGGCGCTGTTTGAGAGAATTGTAGTCTAACCCTGTTTGCGCAATGCGAGATAAAGCGCGCCGACCGCAACCAGCCCGTAAAGCGTGATTGCTGGCAGCGGGATGACTGCGCCCTTATCGGCAATGATTTTAAACATCGACAGGGTGATTGCTGCAAAGCCAATGCCGCAGCCGAACAGCACACGTTTGGTGGTGCGGTCAGTTTCATCGCGAACCAGAAAAATCACCAGACCTGCTAGAAAGGACATTGCCGCAAGCCCGCGCCGCATAATCATGCCGACATGAACAGCCTCGTCACTTGCGCCGGGAAATATCTGCATCGTTAATGGCGTGGCAAAGCCATAGAACAGCAGCCCCTGCAGCACCAAGCCGCCGCCAATGATGCGAATTGCTGTCTGGGGACGGATCAAAATCTTACATCCTTTCGGTGCTACACATCAAGATTAGCCAGCACATCTTCGGCGTGATCGCGAATATAACCAAAGCGTAATTCCGCCTTTTTGCCCATCAATGTATTCACCAGTTGATCTGTATGCCGCCGCAAATCTGCTCCAACCGAGTCGCGCAGTGGCAGTGATACTTGCAACAGGCGGCGGCTGGCAGGGTTCATCGTCGTCTCTTTCAATTGCGCCGGTGGCATCTCACCCAGACCCTTAAACCGGCTGATTTCGACCTTGCTGCGTCTGTCAAAGGCGTTTTTCAGGCTTTCCTCCCGCTGTTCTTCGTCAAGCGCGTATACGGTTTTGCCGCCTTGCGTAAGCCGGTATAGTGGCGGCTGTGCCAGATAAAGACGCCCCGATTCAACAAGCTGCGGCATCTCGCGGTAGAAATAGGTCATCAGCAGCGCGGCAATATGCGCACCGTCAACATCGGCATCCGTCATGATGATGATCCGGCCATAGCGCAAATCATCTAGCTTAAAATCCTTGCCCGGCTTTACCCCAAGAGCAAGCGACAGGTCTGATAATTCTTGATTACCACTCAGCTTTTCAGTCGACGCACTGGCGACATTGAGGATTTTTCCGCGAAGTGGAAGTACCGCCTGAATTTTACGGTCACGCGCCTGTTTCGCCGAACCGCCAGCCGAGTCACCCTCGACCAGAAATAATTCTGTCAGTTCACTATCGCTTGATGAGCAATCGGCCAGTTTTCCCGGCAACCGTAACCGTTTGGTTGCCGATTTGCGGGCAACTTCCTTTTCCTTTTTGCGCCGTTTGCGTTCATCCGCGCGCTCAATGGCCGCCTCAAGTAGGAATGTGGCGCGTCCGGCATCTGCGGATAGCCATTGGTCAAACCGGTCACGAACCGCCTGTTCGGTTTGCCGTATTGCATCATTCGAGACCAGCCGGTCCTTTGTTTGGCCCTGAAATTGTGGATCGCGCAAAAACACTGACAGCATGATGGCACCACCGGCCAGCGCATCATCGGCGGTGATGTCGGCGGCTTTTTTATTGCCGATCAGGTCGCCAAAACTGCGGAGGCCGCGGACAATCGCCTGCCGAAAGCCGGTTTCATGCGTGCCGCCAGATGGGGTGGGCACAGTGTTACAATGACTATGAAAGAAACCGTCTTCGCCGTGGCCAAGCCAGGTGATCGCCCATTCAAATTTCTGGCCATCAAGTTCGGCCACCTCGGCAAAAGGCGCCGAAATCATCAGGGCTTTATCAGTCGTCACATCATGCAGATAATCAGCAAGACCGCCCGGGTAATGCAGGCTCGCCTCAGCCGGAACCGCATTATCATTGCCAAGCAAGGCCGGATCACAGCGCCAGCGAATCTCAACACCGGCAAAAAGATAGGCCTTGGAGCGCGCCATTCGGTACAATGTCGCCGGACGGAACTTTGCACCAGTACCAAAAATTTCAGTATCAGGGGTAAAGCTGACCGAGGTGCCGCGCCGGTTTGGTGCGGCCCCAATTTCAACCAGCGGGCCAAGCGGCTTGCCGCGTGAAAACCGCTGTTGATGCAGAATTTTATCGCGCGCAATCTCGACCAGCAGATCACTGGACAGAGCATTCACAACTGACGCGCCAACACCGTGAAGCCCGCCTGATGTGGCATAGGCTTTACCGGAAAATTTTCCACCGGCATGCAGGGTTGTCATAATAACTTCCACCGCTGACTGATTGGGAAATTTGGGGTGCTTTCCGGTCGGCATACCGCGGCCGTTATCCCGGATGGTCAGACGGTCGGCACTCTCCAGATGAATATCGATGCGGGTCGCATGGCCGGCAACCGCCTCATCCATCGAATTGTCCAGAATTTCCGCAGCAAGATGGTGTAGCGCACGATCATCCGTGCCGCCAATATACATCCCCGGACGATGGCGAACCGGCTCTAATCCCTCCAACACCTCGATGTTGGATGCATCATAATCATTAGTTTTTGCAGTATTGCCAAAAAGATCAGCCATCAGTCACTCATCGGTTTAAAAGTGGCGCCTGGCGGGATGCGGCGCGTCGTCACTATATCGGCGTAGGATAGCGTCTGTCTACCGTATCTAGCAATGACCCGGTGCGTAAATACCAATATATTGTGATTGGTGCCATAAATTGTGATCTGTCTGCTGCGGTCGGCTGGTAACAGGCGGTGTTTTAAAATTGTCAGGCATTAAAAAGGCGGGGCAACGCCCCGCCTTTTCCTCAGTCTATTACCCAATCGTTTAATATGAGTAGTACATATCAAATTCCACAGGTGCTGGTGTATGATCGAGGCGAATGACGTCCTCCATTTTCAAGGCTATGTAGGCATCAATCTGATCATCAGTGAAGACGTTACCTTGAGTGAGATACGAACGATCATCATTTAACGCATCAAGTGCCTCACGAAGGGAGCCGCAAACAGTTGGGATTTGCGACAGCTCCTCTGGTGGAAGGTCATAGAGATCTTTGTCCATTGCGTCGCCAGGATGAATTTTGTTTAGGATACCGTCGAGGCCAGCCATCAGCATGGCTGAGAATGCCAGATATGGGTTCGCTGTCGCATCTGGGAAACGGACTTCAACACGCTTGCCGTTCGGTGAATTCACATGAGGTATGCGGCATGATGCTGACCGGTTTCGTGATGAGTAGGCCAGAAGAACGGGGGCCTCATAACCCGGGATTAACCGCTTATAGCTATTGGTTGAAGGGTTGGTGAACGCATTCAGAGACTTGGCATGCTTGATGATGCCGCCGATATAAAAAAGGGCATTCTCGGACAGATCCGCGTACTGATTGCCGGCAAATAGCGGTTTACCATCAGCCCAGATAGATTGGTGGACATGCATGCCTGATCCGTTATCGCCGGAAATTGGCTTTGGCATAAATGTCGCACTGACACCGTACGCGTGAGCTACTTGTTGCACTGCATATTTGTAAAGCTGCATGTTATCGGCGGTTTCTAAAAGTGTCCCAAATTTCATGCCTAGCTCGTGCTGAGATGGCGCAACCTCATGGTGATGCTTTTCAACGGGCACACCCATGTCGGCCATTACTGATAGCATCTCAGACCGGATGTCCTGTCCTGAGTCAATCGGTGGCACAGGAAAATAACCACCTTTTACGCCGGGGCGGTGACCAAGATTCCCTTCGTCATACTTGCGAGCACTGTTATATGGGCCCTCAACGCTGTCGACCGAGTAAAGGCCACGATTCATTGACACGTCGATTTTGACATCTTCGAAAATGAAGAACTCTGCTTCAGGGCCAAAGAATGCTGTGTCTCCAATACCAGTAGTTTCCAGGTACGTCAGCGCTGCTTTAGCAGTTCCTCTGGGGTCGCGGTCATAAGCCTCACCACTTGATGGCTCCAAAACGTCACAGAAAAGAGCCAGTGTTGGTTGAGCGAAGAATGGGTCCACGTAGGCGCGGTAGAGATCAGGCATCAAAGTCATGTCTGACTCGTTGATGGCTTTCCAGCCAGCAATGGATGAGCCATCAAACATAAAGCCTTCGTTCAACGCATCTTCATCGATAGTGTCAATGTGCTGTGTGACATGCTGCATTTTTCCGCGCGGGTCAGTGAAGCGCAAGTCGACAAACGTGATATCGTGCTCTTTAATCATTTCAAGAATTTTTTTTGCGTCAGACATGGTTAGGTATCCTTCCGTTTTGTCTATACAGTTACGTAATCAAAGAAGTCATGGTCTGGTTGAGTTTGGCCACTCAATTCACGGGCCTACGGTTGGTTAAACTGCGTCTTTACCCCTCTCACCAGTGCGAATGCGAATTGCTTCATCAATCGTCGAGATGAAAATTTTTCCGTCGCCAATCCGACCTGTTTGTGCCGCGTTCTGGATTGCCTCAACCACTCTGTCAGTCATAGCGTCATCAATCACAACTTCGATTTTTACTTTTGGCAGAAAATCGACAACATATTCGGCGCCCCGATACAGCTCGGTATGGCCCTTTTGCCGGCCAAATCCCTTGGCTTCAAGCACTGTGATGCCCTGAATGCCAACTTCGTGCAGCGCTTCTTTCACTTCATCCAATTTGAACGGTTTGATAATCGCTTCAATTTTTTTCATAACCTGTCACTTTTCTGTTTGGGCCTGTCTATCCTTGGCGAACGATTTAGACGCTTGGTGCGCGGCACGCCAGGACAAACGCCTGACGCTCACATGAAAACTGCCGCCTTCATGCCGGGCGGTGGCTGTGGAGGCAAGTGGTCCTTGGAAACGATTGTTGATGCCGATGCATATTTTGACAAATCTGCA
Organism: Candidatus Puniceispirillum sp.; assembly: GCA_016778895.1. GTDB lineage: Bacteria > Pseudomonadota > Alphaproteobacteria > Puniceispirillales > Puniceispirillaceae > UBA3439. The sequence goes on along the minus strand of JADHOR010000004.1, from coordinate 45,431 downwards.
CTTCCCATAAGCATAATGCCTAAAAATTAGGCATAGTTGCTGTCGGGGAAAGACAGAGCTATGGTAAAAGCAGCGTAAACAGCGATCCGCCTTTCTGGCAGACGCCTTTTAATACGAGGGCAGAATGACATCAGACGCGATCAGCCGGTTTCCGGTACCGGATTTGGCAGATTTACCGGCCGATATTCAGCAATTATTTTACGATGTCTCGGAAAAGGCGGGCTTTGTTCCAAACGTGTTTTGGGTATTGGCGCACAGGCCCGATGAATTGCGCGCTTTTTGGGCATATCATGAGGCGCTTATGCGGCGTGTATCCGGCCTCAGTAAAGGCGAGCGCGAGATGATTGTCGTGGCGACCTCCGCGGAAAATAACTGTCTTTATTGTGTGGTTGCGCATGGAGCAATCTTACGCATTTATGAAAAATCGGCAGTGATTGCCGACGAGATTGCAACGAACTATAAAAAAGCCAATATCAGTGATCGGCAAAAGGCCATGCTGGATTTTGCCATTAAGACCTGCAACCGCTCGCAAGATATTGGCGAAGAAGATTTTACCCTGCTTTACCAGTATGGGTTCAGCGATGACGATATCTGGGATATTGCCGCCATTACCGGCCTGTTTGCCTTGTCAAACCGTATGGCCAGCCTGACCTCGATGCGCCCTAATGCTGAATTTTTTGCCATTGGCCGTGATTTCCCTATTGCGGATCCAATTGCAACGCAAGCGCTAACAAATAAGCCTAAAGTGAACGAGCCGATGAGCCAGCAATATGAGCCAGCCGATGACAGGCGCCGCTAAAGACAAGCGCATTGATGCGCTGAACCGAGCGGGCGGGTTTAACCGGGTAAATGGTATTGTGATACTTGACTGGCAAGATGGTATGGCTTTGTTGCGGGTTGACCTTACCGCTGATCATCTGAACCCGCTGGGACTGGTGCATGGCGGGCTTTATAACAGTATGCTTGATGTGGCTTTGGCGATGTGTGGCAGTTTTCGGCCCGAGCCAGATGATTTATATCCTGGATTGACACTTTCTTTAACCATGCAATATCTGTCGGCGATGCGGCTGGATGATGGGTTTGCAACGGCAAGGGCGCGGCGTATTGGTGCCGGTCGGTCGTTGTTTTTTGCTGAAGGCGAGATTTTGGCGCCGAATGATCGACTGGTTGCAAGTGCGTCTGGTGTGTTCAAGCCCGGACGGCCACCAAGCGCCTGATACGTGATGTGGGCTGGCTTGCCAAGCCTTGCCAGACCTATCAAGAGTGTTTTATTTCCTCCGAACGAAGAGCTGTAAAACCCCCTTGCATGCTGGCAAGGCTTGGATTATGTTCGCGCCCAGCTTCGGGTCGTAGTGTTCTCAAATGAGGGGGCATGGCCGTGTTGCTGATGGCGGGTGTAGCTCAGTTGGTTAGAGCGCCAGTTTGTGGCACTGGAGGTCGCCGGTTCAAAACCGGTCACTCGCCCCATTTCTCCTGACAATTGATGGGGAAACCGGGGTCTTTGGCCGCGCTTTGCTGCGGATTAGGCACTCCGAGCATACTGAAGCAGATGAAGAAGCGCGGGCGTGGCGGAATTGGTAGACGCGCTGGTTTTAGGTACCAGTGGCGAGAGTCGTGGGGGTTCGAGTCCCTCCGCCCGCACCATCTGACGGAACCGAATGATCCTCCGTATTTGCGGTCAAGGGTCACGGGCTGGGCGGCATCGCCAGCAGCCCCTGAAGTATATAGTGAGATCGGTCATGGCACTTGGTTTGCTGCTGTTAATGCTGGTCTGGAAAAACCGATATGGCCGTGCTGCTATATCACAAAACGACCGAAAACCCGGTCATGGAAAGATAAAGGATAGATGGTTCGATGAATGTTTCTGAGACCAAATCAGAAGGCCTACTGCGTGAGTATCAAATCATAATCACAGCGGCCGAGATTGACGCCGAAGTTTCCAAAAAGCTGGAAGAGATCGCAAAAACGGTGAAAATGCCCGGATTCCGCCCGGGTAAAGTGCCGATGTCAGTCGTCAAATCACGGTTTAGCGACCAGGTTAGGGGCGATGCCATTAAAACAGCTCTTGACGAGGGCGCTCGTCAGGCAGTGGAAGGCAATGACCTTCGCCTCGCAAGCCAGCCGCAGCTGGACATTAAAGCATATGATGACGGTAAAGACCTTGAGGCGTCACTTGCCTGTGAGGTAATGCCAGTGATCACGATGCCGGATCTTGGCAAATTGAGAGTTGAAAAGCCGAAGATCGAAAGTGACCCAAAAGAGGTTGAAGAAACACTGGCACGGATTGCCGATGAAAATCGTCCAACAGCGCCAATCGCAAAGGCGCGTGCCGCCAAGCTGGGCGATGTTGCTATCATTGATTTCATTGGCCGCATCGACGGTGAAGCCTTTGAGGGAGGGTCGGCTGAGGGGCACTCGCTAGAGCTTGGCTCAAACAGCTTTATTCCGGGCTTTGAAGATGGTCTGGTCGGGGCGAAGCCGGGGACGACTGTTGATGTCCCAGTGACATTCCCCGGGGATTATCAGGCATCCCATTTGGCCGGTAAACTGGCTGTTTTTGAGGTAAAGGTTAACGAGCTTCACGAAAAGACCGATGCCAGCATTGACGATGAACTGGCGACACGTCTTGGCTTTGAGAACCTTCATGGTTTGAAAAATGCGATTGCTGAGCAGATAAACGGTCAGCACCAAACAGCGTTACGCCAACTGGTGAAGAAGAATGTTCTTGATGCGCTGGCCGAAGGTGAAGCCTTTGAGGTGCCGCCATCACTGTTCAAGCAAGAATATGAGTCAGTTGCACGGGCAATGAACCCAAGGGCAGCTGAACACGACCATGAGCACGACCATGAGCACGACCATGAGCACAGCCATGAGCACGACCATGCGGCGGCTGATGACGTAATGGATGACGACGCCAAGGCCGAGGCTGAGGCTGTTGCCAAACGCCGCGTGCGTCTTGGTCTGTTGCTGACTGAGCTTGGCCGTGAAAACAAAATTGAGGTTACTGAAGAAGACACACGCCGTGCTGTTTTTGAAGAAGCACGCCGTTTTCCCGGTCAGGAACAGATGGTGTTGGAATATTTCCAGAAAAATCCGCAGGCAATGCAGCAAATAGCTGGCCCGATTTTTGAAGATAAAGTCATTGATTTTATTTTAGAAATCGCGAAGGTGACTGAGGTAACGGTAGACGCTGAAGCGCTTTACCAACAGCCAGAAGAGGCGGCGCCGGTGAAAAAGCCAGCTGCAAAGAAAGCCGCTGCCAAAAAGCCAGCTGCAAAGAAAGCCCCTGCCAAAAAGCCAGCCGCGAAGAAGTAAGTAAATAGCTGTGCTAATTTAAGGCGGGCAGATTTGTCAAATGACCGGTGGTGCAACTACCTAACGCTACTCGTCAGGATCAGTAAATAATTGGGGCTGCCAGAATATGGCGGCCCTTGTGCCCTAATTCTGTGGTGCCCCGCTGGAGTTATCGTCTGATCTTATAGTATTCACCGGCGCTAATGCGCCTCGCTTGATTAATGATTTGCGGGTCAATTGCGCGGCGCTGTGGGTCTAGGTGATGCCAAACAGGCTAGCTTTACTCCTCAAAAAATCTGCAAATCGGCCGTGCTTCATTAAGGTTTTGCTTGAACCACTTTTGCCGATGCCCATATATTAACGTGTGGGTAATCTGTGGTGGCGTAATGCCCTTGCGGGGGCTTGGTAGCGCCGGATTGATATGACTGTGTGGTAAAAATAAAAACGGGCTGCAGGTTGCGGTCTTGCAAGATGTCCTAGGAGACAGTGAATGAGCCAAAATATCGGAAATTTTACTTTCAGCGCGCAAGACTGGATCAGCGACCCTGTGCAGGCCAATCTTGTGCCGATGGTGGTTGAGCAAACCAATCGTGGCGAGCGCGCTTATGATATTTTCTCGCGCCTGTTAAAAGAACGGATTATTTTTCTAAACGGGCCGATCGATGACGGCGTTGCAGCGCTGATTTGTTCGCAATTACTGTTTTTGGAGTCGGAAAATCCAACCAAGGATATTTCGATGTATATTAACTCGCCTGGCGGCATTGTAACGTCTGGTTTGGCGATTTACGACACAATGGAATACATTCGGCCGGAGGTATCGACCGTTTGTATGGGGCAGGCCGCATCTATGGGATCTTTGTTGCTGACAGCCGGCGCAGCTGGAAAACGCTATTGCCTACCCAATGCGCGCATTATGACTCACCAGCCATCCGGCGGGTTTCAGGGCCAGGCAACAGACATTGAAATTCATGCCAAGGAAATCCTTGATTTGCGTCAACGGTTGAACGGAATTTATGAAAAACATTCTGGCAAGACGATCAAGCAAATTGAAAAGATCATGGATCGTGACACATTCATGACCGCCGAAGATGCAAAGACCTTTGGTCTCATTGATCAGGTGGTCGAAAAGCGGCCCGCGCCAAAATCAGACAGCTAAGCCATTGATGCTGATGCGTGGCGCGTTTTTGTTTGAGGATTTGGCACAGAATTTGTTTGTAACTAATCACGGTCGCGCTCTACACTAGGGCTTCAATCATTCCATTGGCGGGCGGTAATGCTGGCCAAAAGACCAAGCGCAGGAGCCGTAAAATGGCAAAAAAAGATGATGCTGAAAAGGGAACCTTGTTTTGTTCTTTTTGTGGAAAGAGTCAGCATGAGGTGCGCAAACTTATTGCCGGCCCGACTGTGTTCATCTGTGATGAATGTGTTGAGCTGTGCATGGACATCATACGTGAAGAGCATAAGACGCAATTGTCAAAAAGTCATGATGGTGTGCCAGCACCGTCGGATATCAAAAATGTTCTGGATGAATATGTAATCGGTCAGGCACGCGCCAAGCGGGTGCTGGCGGTGGCTGTCCACAATCATTACAAGCGTCTGGCAAATGCTGGCCGCACTGGTGATGTCGAGATTTCGAAATCAAATATCCTGCTTGTCGGTCCAACCGGCTGTGGCAAGACGCTGCTGGCGCAGACCATGGCGCGGATGCTTGATGTGCCATTTACCATGGCCGATGCCACCACATTGACCGAGGCCGGTTATGTTGGTGAGGACGTTGAAAACATCATTCTAAAACTGTTACAGGCCGCTGATTACAATGTTGAACGTGCGCAGCGTGGCATTGTCTACATTGACGAGGTCGACAAAATCTCGCGCAAATCAGACAATCCGTCAATTACCCGTGACGTGTCGGGTGAAGGTGTGCAGCAAGCCCTGTTGAAGATTATGGAAGGGACTGTCGCCTCGGTGCCGCCACAAGGGGGGCGCAAGCACCCACAACAGGAGTTTTTGCAGGTTGATACAACCAATATCCTGTTTATTTGTGGGGGCGCCTTTGCCGGACTCGATAAGTTGATTTCCGGCCGTCGCACCGGTGCCGGCATTGGCTTTGGGGCTGACGTTCGTGATCCAGATGACCGTAAAATTGGTGAGCTTCTTACCGATCTTGAGCCGGAGGATTTGATCAAATTTGGTTTGATTCCTGAATTTGTCGGGCGTTTGCCGGTGGTGGCAACGCTGGAGGATCTTGATGAGGAAGCGCTGATCCAGATCCTGACTGAGCCAAAAAATGCGCTTTTGAAACAATATCAAAAGCTGTTTGAAATGGATGATGTCCGTCTCGAATTCCGCGAGGATGCCCTGAAAGCGGTTGCTGCTAAGGCGATTGAACGCAAGACTGGTGCCCGCGGATTAAGGTCGATAATGGAAAATATCCTAATGGAACCAATGTTTGATATCCCTACCGCAGGGGATATCGAAGAGGTGGTGATTAATGCTGATGTTGTCGATAATGGTGCCGCACCGTTGGTCGTTCATGCGAAACGCCCGAAAGGCGCAGAGCAGGGCGCCTAATTGGCCTATTGGTTTGTGTGATTGGGAGGTTGAAAGCAGGTCACACAAGCCCCATATCAAACAGTGGCGGCGTATCTTGCGGCCAATCCAGTATACAAAATTAAAGGTTAGTTCCAATGACTGATTTGTCAGTAACTGCGCTTCCAGTTCTTCCCCTCCGTGATATTGTAGTGTTTCCACACATGATCGTGCCACTATTTGTTGGTCGCGAGAAATCGATCAAGGCGCTTGAGGCTGTTATGGCAGATGACAAGCAGATTATTCTTGCGACCCAGACCGAGGCCGGTATTGAAGATCCGGATGCTGGTGGTCTGTATACAACCGGCACGCTTGGAACAATCTTACAGCTATTGAAACTGCCGGATGGGGCAGTCAAAGTGCTGGTCGAAGGTGGTGAGCGGTTGCAGTTGCGTCGTGAGACATTGACCGACGACAAGGGCTATCTTTTTGTAGAGGCTGAACTGGTTGAGCAAACTGGTGATCGCGGTGCCGATACCGCCGCGCTTGGCCGTGCGACAGTCCAGCAGTTTGAACAATATATCAAGCTGAACAAGAAAATTGCCACCGAAGTGCTGAGTGCAGTCGAGCAGGTTGAGGACGCCAATAAGATTGCCGATATGATCGCCTCGCATCTGGCGGTGAAAATTTCAGAAAAACAGGATTTGCTCGAGACGCTTGACGTGCATGAGCGGCTGGAAAAGGTTTTCGGCTTTATGGAAAGCGAAATTGGCGCGCTTCATGTTGAAAAGCGGGTGCGTAACCGGGTAAAGCGGCAGATGGAGAAGACCCAGCGCGAATATTACCTAAACGAACAGATGAAGGCCATCCAGAAAGAGCTTGGTGAGGGCGAGGATGGCATCAATGAGCTGGACGAGATTGAGGCGCAAATTACCGCGCTGAAGTTGCCCAAGCTGGTTCGCGACAAGGCAAATGCCGAGCTGAAGAAATTGCGTAACATGGGTCCAATGAGTGCCGAGGCCACCGTTGTTCGGAACTATCTTGACTGGATTGTTGCGTTGCCGTGGAAAAAGGCTAGCCGCTTGAAAAAGGATATTGTCGCTGCTCGCGTCGTGCTTGATGCGGATCATTACGGTTTGGACAAGGTAAAAGACAGGATTATCGAGTTTTTGGCGGTACAGCAGCGCACCAAAGCAATGCGAGGCCCGATCTTATGTCTTGTTGGGCCGCCGGGTGTTGGTAAAACCTCGCTTGGCAAATCAATCGCCAAGGCAACCGGCCGGCAATATGTGCGCATGGCGCTCGGCGGCGTTCGTGATGAGGCGGAAATTCGAGGGCATCGTCGTACCTATATCGGATCAATGCCTGGCAAGGTTTTGCAAGGGATGAAAAAAGCTGGCATGAATAATCCACTGTTCCTGCTTGATGAGGTTGATAAGCTGGGTGCCGACTGGCGTGGTGACCCAACATCGGCGCTTCTCGAAGTGCTTGATCCGGCTCAAAATAATGCGTTCCAAGATCACTATATGGAGGTTGATTTTGACCTTTCGAATGTAATGTTTGTCACAACAGCAAACACGCTTAATATGCCGCAGCCGCTGATGGATCGGATGGAAATTATCCGCCTGTCTGGCTATACCGAAGATGAGAAGCTGGAAATTGCTAAGCGTCACCTGATGAAAAAGCAATTTGAAGATCATGGTTTGAAAGCTGGTGAGCTTACCATTACTGATGACACAGTGCGCGCGATTATCCGGCTATATACGCGTGAAGCAGGGGTGCGAAATCTTGAGAGAGAAATTGCCAAAATCGTGCGCAAGACGGTAACAGCGATTGTTGCCGGTGAAAAAACCTCAGCCGAAGTGACACCAGACAATCTGGAGAATTATCTTGGCGTAAGCCGGTTCCGTTTTGGCGAAATGGAAGATCATGATCAGATTGGTGTCACTACCGGTCTTGCCTGGACTGAAGTGGGCGGAGAGTTGCTCAATATCGAGGCGGTAAAGGTGCCGGGCAAGGGTAAGGCCAGTGCCACAGGTAAACTGGGCGACGTGATGAAGGAATCAATCCAGGCGGCTGAATTCTTTATCAAGTCACGCGCCCAATCCTATGGGATTGATCTGGGTGATCTGGCCAAGCACGACGTCCATGTCCATGTGCCTGAGGGGGCAACGCCAAAAGACGGCCCTTCTGCCGGTGTGGCAATGGCAACGTCAATTATCTCAGCCATTACCGGCATTGCGGTGCGCCGTGATGTGGCGATGACTGGTGAGATCACGCTTCGTGGTCGGGTTTTGCCAATTGGCGGATTGAAGGAAAAGCTGTTGGCGGCACAACGTGGCGGATTGAACACGGTGCTAATTCCCAAAGAGAACGAAAAAGACCTTGCCGAGATACCAGATAATATCAAGGGTGCGCTCAAAATCGTGCCGGTAGCAATGGTTGATGAGGCGTTATCGGTTGCGCTAGTGCGTGAACCTATTCCGGCAGCGCTTGAAACCGCCGTTGTTGATGACTCTGCGGTTGCGGTTGGCGAAAAAAGTCAAAATAAAAACGATATCGTCGCGCATTAATGGTTTTGTGATATATCGAGAGTTAAACAGCCATTTTTTGGCTGTTTCTAAAAGAAAATCCTTTGATCGAAGTCAGAATTCAGTGTAGTTTTTAATTAACATTTATCAAATCGAAATCTATATAGGGGGCTCCCATGAATAAGAATGATCTCGTTTCTGCAGTGGCTGATGCGGCAGGCATTACCAAAGCTGACGCTGGCCGCGCCGTGGATGGTGTTTTTGACAGCATCGCGGGTGCGCTTAAGGCGGGCGGTGATGTCCGCATTGTTGGTTTTGGCACATTCTCTGTTGCGCATCGTGCAGCGACAACTGGCCGGAATCCTAGAACTGGTGAAACGATCCAGATTAAGGCGTCAAAGCAGCCTAAGTTCAAAGCTGGTGCCCCTTTGAAAGACGCCGTAAATAGCTAAATTTTAGCCTTTCTTTTTTAGCGCCGGCCCTATATAAGGGTCGGCGTTATCTATGCTGCTGGCGTACTGAGTGGCGACGGAATGTCTAGGGTGGTTAGCTCAGCTGGGAGAGCAACTCGTTTACACCGAGTAGGTCGGGGGTTCGAACCCCTCACCACCCACCATTCATGTTTCTAATATCCAAAAAAAAACAATAATAACCCGGACGCTGGATAAAGGCGAGCGGCGCTGGTGAGTTTTTTTCTTGTGATGTATGACGTGGCGCTATGGCTCGCTGGCACGGTTAAATTTTTACATTTCATGCCTGTTGGAACGCATTTTTGGGGTTGTCCGATAGAAAATCCATGCTACAAACGCTCCACAACAAGCCCTTGTTTTGAGGGGGTGTAGCTCAGTTGGTTAGAGCGCCGGCCTGTCACGCCGGAGGCCGCGGGTTCGAGTCCCGTCACTCCCGCCATTTTTTCCCAACAAAAATCTGACATCTGGCATCTGGCCGTCCTCGTTATTGTCTTATGCGAGACTCTTTCATGGGTTATGCTGTCATGAGATGATCTGGATTGAGATCATCCGGGATGAAGCCGTGTCATCGCGGGTTTCTCAAATCAAGCGGCCGTTGCGCGCCCATCTTCTGGCCGTATTGATAAATCTTTTAAAGCTGACAAACTGCGTGTAGGTCTTGCCTTCAACCGGGCTGGAAGGGCCTATTTCTGAGCCGTAACACCAAATTAATGGTCTTTTACCTTGCCGTCTTTCTGCAGGCCGGCGCATATGGGTTGACCTTTATGCTGCCTCGGTTGTTTGAAGGGCTGGGCGCTAATGAGAAGGTGGTGGGCACAATGCTGATGTTTACCGCTATCTCGACGCTGTGTAGCGTTTATTATTGCGGCCATCTATCGGATGTTTTCGGCAAGGTTAAAATGCTCGCCATCGGCTGTTTGGCGATCGCGCTTACTTTGACATTTTACGGCAATGCCACAGCGGTTGGCGGTCTGATGTTGGCAGCTAGTCTGTTGCTTGGGTTTGGCTGGGACACGACCTATGCGCTTTGCCCAATTGTGCTAACCGAACTTGTAGCAGATGAATTTAGGGTACGTTTTTTCACATTACTTTCAGTCGCTGTGATGGCTGGTTTCGGACTTTCGCTAGTCCTTGCCGCGTTTTTAGAGGTTGCTGGTCAGACGGTGGTTGCGGCTTTCATGTTGACGTCGGCACTGTGTTTTTTTTGTGGCGATAATGTTTTTCTGCCTTGCGAAACCGATTAAAAATCACATCGTACGTGCGAGGTCTCCAGAACAATCCAAGATTACGCTGGCGCCAATAAGGGCGATTTGGCGTTCGCCCGCATGGCGGCCGGTTACAATGGTGTTCATCGGTGCTAGCGTTTTTGCGGGTATGAACAATTTTCAAACCGTTTATGCAGATGAACGTGGGCTCAATTACGCAGATCATTTCCTCATTTATACGGTGACGGTGGTGATGTTCAGCCTGGTGCTGGCACGCTTTAGCGGCGGGAAAAATCCATACTTTACAATTGCCTTATTGCAATATGTAGTGTGTGGAAGCGTTGTTTTGTTCTGCTTTATAACTGGTGATCAGTATCTTTACTGGCTGTTTGCTGTGCTTTTTGGCATCGGATACGGCGTGTCTCATCCGATTTTGGTGACTATGACGGCGAGGGATGCATCGGGTGGGCTGGTTGCCCAAACGTTACAGCTTTTCGCATTTACTTATTTTGCCGGTATTTTCGGGTTTCCGCTGGTAGCGGGTTGAATAATCGTGGATTTCGGATCAATCAGCCTGTTACTGCTTTTAGCTGGGATGGCAGCTGTTGAGGCTAGTATGGCGCTCGCGCGCGCTTGATCGTTAGGATGCGCCATTAGTTCCGGTGATAGCGCGATATTTCAGCCCGCTACCTTATTGCCGCCACTGCTTCCTAACCAGAACTGGCCCAGACTATTCAAATCTCAATAATCGCCGAATCTTCAGACTGTTCAGGCGTTGGCCAGCCTTTTTGGCGTTTGTTCTCTTGTGATTTTCTGGCATCATTTCTTTGGGGGGAGTATGACGAATAGCAAGATAAAGATTGTAGTGATTGGCGCTGCTATTATGGGGCAAATATAAGACATCATGGCACGGCTGGTTCTACTTGGCACAAAGGGCGGCCCATCGCTTCGCGCCTCGGGCGCATCTTTCCTGCCAACATCATCACATCTCTCGATCGCTGGCCGGTCGATCATTATTGACTGCGGCCTTGGCGTTACCGCCGGCATGGTTAAGGCTGGCTACCCGCTGACCGGCCTTACTGACGTCTTTATCACGCACTATCACTCTGATCATGTTCTGGAATTTGGCGGCTTGCTTCATACGGCGTGGACAGCCGGACTTGATCATCAGGTTCCGGTCTATGGGCCGCCTGGCCTTGAGCTGATCTGGCAGCGGTTTTGCGAGATGATGGAATTTGATATAGCGATTCGCATCAAGGACGAAGGCAGGCCGTCACTTGCGCCGCTGGTTACGGTGAGTATTTATCATGCGAAAACGCCAGATCCGGTAAAGCTTGTTGACGATAACGGGTTTTGTGTCTCGGCGATGCGAAATGACCATCCGCCGATTGATGACTCCTATGCGCTACGTTTTGATGCAGTGGGAAAATCGGTCACATTTTCCGGCGATACGCGCTATGTACCGGCGTTGGCTGATTTTGCCAGAAACAGCGATGTTCTGGTGCATGAGGCGATGCTGGCAAAAGGCGTTGAACATGCTGTGGCAAAAACAAAAACCGGGGATGAACGGTTGAAACAGCATCTTTTGACGTCGCACAGCCTGGCAGAGGATGTGGGGCGTATTGCTAGTGCAGCCAATGTTGGGCATCTGGTGCTGCATCATCTTATCCCGCCCGAGCGTAACATTTGCAATGATGAGGAATGGCAGGCCGAAGTCAGCCGCAGTTTTGATGGACGTTGCTCGGTTGGTTGTGACGGCATGGTGATTGATTTCTAGCCCAAAGGAATGGCCCAAAGAATCATCTAGGCCTCGTGATCACAAAGCTGACATCACCTGACACATATTTGGTTGATCGAGCGTATGTGGGGCCAAGCTGTTGCTTGGCACGGCGGATAAAGGCGGCGCGGTTAGCATAAAATATCTGCTGGGTAATTTTTGTCTGTGGCGCGGTGAGTAAGTTCAGCACAAGCGCATAACGGGTTTTACGCATGCAGCGTTCAAGGCTGTTAAAGATGTAATCCATCCATAGCGCTGGATCATCACAATGGGTCAGGTTGAACGTTCCGGAAAATATTGCAAAATCAACCGTGGTTTGCGGCGCATTTCCCAATTTGAACAGGGCTTGCTCGGTCGGGTGTTTTTTCTGGCATGCACTTACCATCGCGGCATTGATATCGACGCCGCAATAGATTGTCTGCGCATAGGCTGGCTTGGTTTTGATAAAATCAAACATCGCCCCATAACCACAACCGATATCGGCGATTGTGACCGGTTTTTGCGGTGCAAGTTCGTGTGCCAGCGATAATAACGCATCAAAACGCGCAATTTGACTCGTTTCTGAACGCCAGAAAACGCCTTGGGCGGTCGTCCCGCGATCGGCTAGCCTGTTGCGGTAGGCGCGGTTTATCTGGCGCTCAAAACTGGCATAAAGAAATCGGCGAAGCAGGTTTCTCTCCCGGCGGTAATTAAATCGGCTGTCTGGCAGACTAATCTGGCAGGTTGAATTTGCGCGTTTCACTTTGCTGTTGCAAGGTCTTGCGATCGGCTGGTCAATTGGCTAGGCGCGATAAAACGGTTTTTCAATACTGGGCTTGGCAGTATCCGGGCTTGGCAGTATCAAAGCCAATCGTTAAGCTGGCAACAGTTATGGGAGGTGGGTTGTTGAAACTATACGGGCTGAAGAATTGTGATAGCTGTAAAAAGGCGCTAAAAGCGTTGCAAGCTGCGGGTAAAAGCGTTGAATTTGTGGATCTGCGGGCAAATCCGGTTGCCAGTGACCAGCTGGCAAACTGGCTTGATGGGCATGGTGATGATGTCGTGGTGAATCGCAAATCAACGACATGGCGCGGCCTTGATGATGCGGCGCGCCACCAGCCTTCACTCGCCTTGCTACAGGCTCATCCAACCCTGATAAAGCGGCCGGTTATTGTAACAGATAGCGCCAGCTTTATTGGCTGGACAGCTACTGTTAGGGCAGCTCTGGGACTTGATTGAGCTTCTTTAGTTGGTTTTGCCAAAACAAAGGATTATAATTCAAACATATCGCGCTGCTGGTGGCGGCCATTGCCGCTTGGACAGGCTTTTTGTGAGAGGTTGAGGCAGAGGTGATTGGCATAGCTAGTGCCAGTCGAGCCTATTGCTGGTCAAAACTGGGGCCATATATCAGTTATCAAGCTGGTTTTTTTAATTTAGGAAAGCTTTTATTCATGGCAAAGAAACGGATGGTGATGGAGCTTGGCATGGGCAGTTCGCTTCGCCAGCAGGATTACACACGTGCCGCCTGCCGCGCGATTGAAAACGCGTTATGGCATAATTCATTATCTATTGCCGATGCGTTTGGCCTTGATCGTTCAGCGATGATTATCGAGGTGGAAATTGGTGTGCAGAAGCCTGATTCCGTCGATACCGACAAGGTTGCGGCACTGTTGCCTTATGGACAGGCAGTGGTTCGTGCTGTTCATGGCGGCCTTGATGTGCCAAAGCCGGATGGCGGGGCAACGGTGATCGCAAATGCAGCAATTGTGGTTTATCTTGATCTTGAGCCAGCAGGAGCCGCGTCATGAAACGTATTATTCTTGAAATGGGCACTGGCAATGATCTTTATGGCGAGGACTATACCAAGGCGGCGTGCCGCGCCGTTGATGATGCGCTGCATCACAGCTCGCTGATTCTGTTTCGCTCGCTTGGCTATGATCATGCTGATATGGAGGTACGGGTTACGATTGCGGTGCAGGACCCGTCGAAGGTCGATACCGCGGTTGTTGCAGGCAAGCTGCCACGCGGCAAAGCTTTTGTCACTTTGGTTAAAGGCGGTTTGGATGTCGTTGATGACGTGCATAACACACGATCCGTTATCGCCACAGCGGCAGTCGAGGCCTATCTTGATATCAATCCAGATGACTGGGTGGCGGCCTAGCTTAAGACTGCCGGTGAGGGTGCACTATGACACCGTTTGACCTGCTGCTCTATGCCGGCGTGGTGTTTGGCTGGTCGACCAGCTGGCTGCCGCTGAAATGGCAATTGGGGGTTGTTGCGCCTGAAATATCACTGTTCTGGCGATTTTTGATGGCGGCGCCGATGATGTTTCTGTTGGCCTATATTGCGGGTCAGCCATTGCGATTTCACTGGCGCTTGCACTGGCGGTTTGCCGCACTTGGTCTGTTTATCTTTTCCGGCAATTTCACCCTGTTCTATCATGCCGCTAATGGTGTCGCGTCGGGCTTGCCGGCAGTGGTGTTTTCAACCGCTTCGCTGGTCAATGTGCTGATGACGGCGGTGCTTGGCCGGCAGCGCCCCGCGCCGTTGCATTTGCTGGCAGCCATTGTCGGCATTAGCGGCGTTGCGCTGCTCTACTGGCCGGAATTACAGGTTTCAGACGCCGCCCTGCCAAGCCTTATCCTGTGCCTGATTGGCACGTTGTTTTTTTGCAGTGGCAATATGGTCTCGGCAGATAGCCAGCGGCAAGCCATTCCGGTTTTTGCCTCAGCCGCATGGGGAATGGTTTACGGTGCCTGCTATCTGGGGCTTGGATCACTTGTTATGGGAAATGAATTCATCATCGAGCAAACACCGCGCTATGTCGGCTCATTACTGTGGTTGACGATTATCTCGTCGGTGCTGACCTTTAGCTGTTACCTGCTTTTGATTGGCAGGATCGGCGCCAGTCGTGCCGGCTATGCAACCGTTATATTCCCGGTTTTTGCGCTGCTCATTTCAACAGTTTTCGAAAATTATCAATGGGGCGTGGTTGGGGTAATCGGGCTTGGGCTTGTTGTTAGTGGTAACCTGATCATGATCCGTGCGCGCTAGGCGCTTTTTTAGGCCAAAAACATCGCCGCAAGACTGATAATTGCGCCTGCTGTCAATAGCGTACGAAGCCGCATATACCAGGCCGGGATTAAGCCGCGGATGGCGGCCTGATAATCAACCGACCAGGCCAGCCCAAAAAGCGGGATCAACGCCATTATCCGGTAATTTACATCAAAGATCAGTAAGCTGGCAAAACCCAGTAAACCCGGCGTAACCGACCAGACATACCAATAGGGGCTGCGATCATCCTGCATTGTCAGTCCCCAGTGTACCGCACCAAGAAAGCTGAGAATTATTGCGCCATACGCCGTACCGCCGATAAAGCCATAAAGCACCAGCGGATCAACGCCGCTATGCGTGCCCAAAGCAGCCAGCCCAAAAGGAACGAGGCCACCCCAGCCAAGTAGGGCTGGCATATCTGGGATTTGATTTGATGAGGATGGGCTTGGCATCGGGCTGATCCTTATTTCGTCATCGCGCTAGATGTTTAATCGCAGCTTAGGCAATGATCAATGCCGGACGCAACCGTCTGTCTTAAGCCCCCCCGAAATCACCCGTCTAACTGCCGGTTGCAGCGGGCCGGTCTGGTGATGTAAGGCAATCGCCAGAAATTTGGCTTTTATCCGATATTTTTCTGCTTTGTAGCTTGCAATTAGAGCGGCACTGAATTATTCCCGAAGGGGTAAATTTCAAGCATGAAATCTGGGAGCCCCCATTGGATTTGTTTCTTGGTGAATATCTGCCGATCGCAGTCTTTTTTGCCATTGCAATAGGCCTATCCGTCGCCTTTGTTTTGACCGCTTTTGTGTTCGGAAATCAGCGTCCTGACAGTGAAAAAATGACCGCTTATGAATGCGGCTTTGATGCTTTTGATGACTCGCGGCGTCAATTTGATGTTCGGTTCTACCTCGTTGCCATTCTGTTTATTATTTTCGACCTTGAGGTGGCGTTCCTGTTTCCGTGGGCGGTCGCGCTTGGCGGTATTGGATTGTTTGGTTTCTGGTCAATGATGCTGTTTCTGGCTGTATTGACCATCGGGTTCATTTATGAATGGAAAAAAGGAGCGCTGGAATGGGAGTGATGGATCCATCATTGGCACCGCCAATACCGCCGGGCGCCGATCAGGACGTTATTCTTCGCGCCGTCAGTGATGAAATTACCAACCGTGGTTTTGTCATTGCTAAAGCTGACAAGCTGTTTAACTGGGCGCGGTCTGGCTCATTGTGGCCGATGACTTTTGGTCTTGCTTGCTGCGCAGTTGAGATGATGCATTCAGCCGCAAGCCGCTATGATATGGACCGGTACGGGATGTTGTTCCGCCCAAGCCCGCGCCAGTCAGATGTAATGATTGTAGCCGGTACGCTAACCAATAAAATGGCACCAGCGTTACGCCGCGTGTATGATCAAATGCCAGAACCGCGTTGGGTGCTGTCGATGGGGTCATGCGCGAATGGTGGCGGTTATTACCATTATTCCTATGCTGTGGTTCGTGGCTGTGACCGGATTGTTCCGGTTGATGTTTATGTACCGGGTTGCCCGCCAACCGCCGAAGCACTGATTTACGGCCTGTTGCAATTACAGAAAAAGATTCGCCGCACCTCAACGATTGCACGCAGTTAGGCCAATTCTCGTAACGTTTTATGTTATCTAGCCTTGAGAGGGCGCTGCAATGAATGACAATGACCTAATTGACAATGTTGGCAATATTAGCGAGTCGCCCCTCCAGCTGATGGCTGATCACCTTGGTGATATTGGGCAGGGGCTGTCGCTGTCGTCGAAGGTCGTTCACGGCGAGATTGAATTGCAGGTGAACGCTGCTGATGTAGCGCAGGTGCTGATGCTGCTCCGCGATGATCGGCAGGCCGCCTTCACCCAATTGATCGACCTGACTGCAGTTGATTATCCCGAGCGTAAATATCGGTTTGATGTCGTCTATCAAATGCTGTCGATGGAAAATAATATGCGGTTGCGCGTTGTTGCTGCGGTTGCTGAAGGGCAGACTTTGCCGTCGGTTACCGGCGTGTTCATGTCAGCAAACTGGGCCGAGCGTGAAGTCTGGGATATGTTCGGCATATTTTTCGCAGGACATCCCGATCTACGCCGGCTGCTTACCGATTACGGGTTTGAAGGTCATCCATTGCGCAAAGATTTCCCGCTAACTGGTCATGTCGAGGTGCGGTATGATGATGCACAGCGCCGTGTGATCAACGAGCCGGTTCATTTGGTGCAGGAATTCCGCGATTTTGATTTCCTTAGCCCGTGGGAAGGGATGCATAGCGAGCTTGGCGGCAAGCCATCTGCATCTGATCCTGATAAGACGGCGAAATAGGGGGTTAGAGAAACCATCATGGCAGAGATGCAAATCAAACCGATTACCATGAATTTTGGCCCCCAGCATCCGGCGGCGCATGGTGTTTTGCGGCTTGTCCTTGAGATGGATGGTGAGGTGATTGAACGCGCCGATCCGCATATCGGGCTGCTGCATCGCGGCACGGAAAAGCTGATTGAGCATAAAACCTATTTGCAGGCTTTGCCGTATTTTGATCGGCTTGATTATGTATCGCCGATGAACCAAGAACACGCCTGGGCGTTGTCGGTTGAAAAGGCGCTTGGCATCACTGTGCCGCGTCGGGCCCAGTATATCCGGGTTCTTTACTGCGAGATCGGCCGGATTTTGAACCATCTTTTGAACCTGACTACCTTTGCGATTGATGTTGGAGCGATGACGCCGCTTTTGTGGGGTTTTGAAGAGCGCGAGCACCTGATGGGGTTTTATGAGCGCGCTTGTGGGGCGCGTCTTCACGCTGCCTATTTCCGCCCGGGCGGGGTGCATCAGGATCTGCCTGATGACTTGCTACGCGATATCAATAATTGGGCGAAGACATTTCCCGCCTTTATTCAGGATATGGAAACCCTGTTAAGTGAGAACCGTATCTTTAAACAGCGTACCGTCGATATTGGGGTGATTTCCGAGGAAGATGCATTATCGCTTGGCATGACCGGCCCTTGTCTTCGTGGGTCAGGGGTTGCGTGGGATTTGCGCAAGACCCAGCCTTATGATGCCTATGATGAGATGGATTTTGATGTCCCCATTGGCAAAACCGGCGACTGCTATGCGCGGTATCTGGTCAGGATTGAAGAAATGCGCCAGTCGCTTCGGATTATCGAGCAGGCGATTGCCGGTATGCCGGATGGTCCAGTAATGGCACCAGATCATAAGGTAACGCCGCCCAATCGCGGTGAAATGAAGAATTCGATGGAAGCCCTGATCCATCATTTCAAACTCTATACTGAGGGATTTCGTGTGCCTGAAGGCGAAATCTATACAGCGGTCGAGGCGCCAAAGGGGGAATTTGGTGTTTATTTGGTATCGGATGGCACGAATAAGCCTTACCGGTGTAAAATTCGCGCACCGGGATTCTATTTCATGGCGGCGGTAGATCATTTGTCGCGCGGTCATATGCTGGCCGACTCAGTGGCGATTATTGGATCGCTTGATATTGTTTTTGGTGAGATTGACCGATGAGCATTGAAGCCCGCATTGCCAGTGACCAGCCTGACAGCTTTGCTTTTTCCAAGGAAAACGAAGCTGAGATCAAGCGGATTTTGGCAAAATATCCAAAAGGGCGTCAGGCAAGTGCGGTGATGCCGCTGCTTGATCTGGCACAGCGCCAGCATGATAATTGGATCCCGATGAAGGCGATTGAATTAATCGCAAAAAAGCTGGATATGGCCGAGATTCGCGTGCTTGAAGTTGCAACCTTCTATACGATGTTCAACCTGAAACCGGTGGGGAAATATTTCCTGCAGGCCTGCACCACCACACCGTGCTGGCTGCGTGGTTCGGATGAGATGATGCGCGCGATCAAAGATCGCTATCAGATTTCGTCGGGCGAGACATCTGCTTGCGGTAAATTCTCCTTGCTTGAAGTTGAATGCCTTGGCGCTTGTGTAAATGCGCCTATTCTGCAGGTTAACGACGATTTTTACGAGGATTTGGACTATCAGTCGACCGGTGCGCTTCTCGATTCGCTTGAAGCTGATGCGCCGTTGCCAGTTGGCTCAGTTCTTGGCCGGTCTGGATCCGAGGCAACGACCGGTGCAACAACACTGGCGGCAGTAAAGCCAAAACCCGCGGCGTCTGGTGCAACAAAAAAGCGGAGCCAAGCCAATGCTTAATGATGCAGACCGTATTTTCACCAATATCTATGGTTGGGGTGATGCCGGGCTTAACGGCGCAAAGGCACGCGGTGACTGGGATAAGACCGCTGCCTTACTGGCGCTTGGGCCTGATGAAATTGTCGAACGGATGAAGGCTTCGGGTCTGCGTGGACGTGGCGGTGCTGGCTTTCCAACCGGCCTGAAATGGTCGTTTATGCCAAAAGAGGTGAAGGATCGGCCGCATTATCTGGTGGTTAATGCCGACGAGTCCGAACCTGGTACTTGTAAAGACCGCGATATTATCCGTCATGAGCCGCATAAACTGCTCGAGGGCTGTCTGATTGCCGGCTTTGCGATGCGCGCCCATGCGGCCTATATCTATATCCGCGGCGAGTTTGTGAATGAAGCGCGCCGTCTTCAAACCGCGATTGACGAGGCGTATGACGCGGGCCTGCTCGGCAAAGATGCGGCAAAATCGGGCTGGGCCTTCGATATTTACCTGCATCGAGGGGCGGGGGCTTATATCTGCGGTGAAGAAACCGCATTGCTCGAATCGCTGGAGGGTCGGAAAGGCCAACCGCGCCTAAAGCCGCCATTTCCAGCCGGGGTTGGCCTATATGGCTGTCCTACCACGGTTAACAATGTCGAATCGATTGCTGTGGCGCCGACAATCTTGCGCCGGGGTCCGGATTGGTTCGCTGGTCTCGGCAAGGAAAACAATACCGGCACCAAGCTCTTCTGTATTTCTGGTCACGTGAATAACCCGTGTAATGTTGAAGAAGAAATGGGCATTCCGCTTCGTGAACTGCTGGAAAAGCACGCTGGTGGGGTTCGCGGCGGCTGGAATAATTTGCTGGCAGTTATACCGGGCGGGTCTTCAACGCCGCTGATGCCAAAAGATGTCTGTGCCGACATGACGATGGATTTTGATGCGCTTCGCAATGCCGGAACCGGTCTTGGTACTGCGGGCATTATCGTGATGGATAAAAGCACCGATATAGTCAAGGCAATCTCGCGACTTTCATATTTTTACAAGCATGAATCCTGCGGGCAATGCACGCCGTGCCGTGAAGGCACTGGCTGGATGTGGCGGATGATGGAGCGGCTTGTCCGCGGCGAGGCGGAAAGCCATGAGATCGACACGCTGGAGCAGGTAACACGCCAGATTGAGGGTCATACAATCTGTGCGCTTGGGGATGCTGCGGCATGGCCAATTCAGGGGCTTATCAAACATTTCCGGCCCGAAATCGAACGACGGATTGCGGCGCGCCATGCGGTTGACGCTGTGAATGCGGCAGAATAGGAAACGGACAGCACCATGCCAAAACTGACGGTAAATGATGTTGAAGTGGAAGTTGAAGACGGCTCCACCGTACTTCACGCTTGCGAGGCGGCTGGTGTGGAAATTCCGCGCTTTTGCTATCATGATCGCTTGTCGATTGCCGGTAATTGCCGGATGTGCCTTGTTGATATGGAACGCGCGCCCAAGCCGATTGCGGCATGTGCGATGCCAGCCGGTGACGGTATGGTGATCCGAACCGACACTGACCGGGTGAAAAAAGCCCGTGAAGGCGTGATGGAATTTCTGCTAATCAACCATCCGCTTGATTGCCCGATCTGTGATCAGGGCGGCGAATGCGACTTGCAGGATCAGGCGATGGGCTATGGTCTGGACGGATCACGCTTTGCCGAGAATAAACGCGCGGTCGACAATAAACATATGGGACCGTTGATCAGCACGGTTATGACCCGCTGTATCCATTGCACACGCTGTGTTCGTTTTGCCACCGAGGTTGCCGGAGTGCCTGAACTGGGCGCGATTGGCCGCGGTGAAACGATGGAAATCACGACCTATCTTGAAAAAACGCTTGCGTCTGAGCTGTCTGCGAATGTGATTGACTTATGTCCGGTTGGGGCGCTGACTTCGCGGCCTTATGCTTTTACCGCGCGGCCGTGGGAGTTGAACAAGGTTGAGACTATTGACGTGATGGATGCGCTTGGCAGCAATATCCGCGTTGATGCCAGAGGTGCGCAGGTCATGCGGGTCTTGCCGCGCCTCAATGAAGATATTAATGAAGAATGGATTTCCGATAAGACCCGCTATGCGATTGATGGCCTCCGCCGGCAGCGGCTCGACAAGCCATATGCGCGAGGCCAAAATGGCCGGCTTCACCCGGTAAGCTGGGACGAGGCGCTGAAAATTGTTGCAACAGCGTTGCGCAAAGCCAAACCAAATAAAATAGCGGCAATTGCCGGTAATCAGGTTGATGTCGAGGCAATGTATGCGCTGAAAAGCCTGATGACCCGCCTTGGCAGTCCGAATATTGATTGCCGTCAGGATGGTGCTAAAATTGGTGGTAAACGCGCCGGTTATCTGTTTAATTCGACCATTGCCGGTATTGATGATGCTGATGCGGTGTTGATGATCGGTAGTAACCCACGCATCGAAGCGGCTGTGCTGAATGCGCGCATCCGGCGTAACTGGCTGGCCAGCCGGTTACCAATTGCGGTGGTGGGCCCAAAGGTTGATCTAACCTATAATACTGAGTTTCTTGGGGAAAATCCGGCAATTCTGGGATCGCTTGCCGATGGCAGCCATAAATTTGCCGCCAAGCTGAAAAAAGCCAAACGTCCGATGATCATCATTGGCATGGGCGCATTGGCGCGTGCGGATGGGGCGGCGATACTGGGCAAGGCACGGCAGATTGCCGAGGCGTGTGGCGTTGTGACAAAAGAATGGAATGGCTTTAACGTCCTCCATAACGCGGCAGCGCGTGTTGGCGGGCTTGATCTTGGGTTTGTGCCGGGACGCGGCGGCATGGATGTTGCGGAAATGGCCAAGGCGGCCAAGGCTGGCAAGCTGGATCTTGTTTGGTTGCTAGGTGCTGATGAGCTCGATTTTGAACCGTTTGCCGCTAGCTTTGTGATTTATCAGGGGCATCACGGTGATAAAGGGGCGCATCATGCCGATCTGGTCTTGCCGGGTGCCGCCTATACTGAAAAAGATGGAATCTATGTGAACACTGAAGGCCGTGTGCAATATGCCAGCCGGGCTGCATTTCCGCCCGGTGATGCGCGCGAAGACTGGACAATTATCCGCGCCGTTTCTGGTGCTGTCGGCAAGTCCATCGGTTTTGACACGCTTGCTGAATTGCGTGAGGCTCTATGCACTGAATTCCCGCATTTTGCCGATGCTGATGAGATTGTTCCGCCGAAATGGACGACATTTGGCGGGCGGGCAAAGCTGTCTGCCGAGCCGGTTGGTCAGGCGTTCGACAATTTTTATATGACCTGTGCGATTAGCCGTGCATCTGAAACGATGGCGGACTGTGTCCGCGCCAGCGCGGCCGATAGTGGCGCCGCGGTTGCAGCGGAGTGAAGATGATGATGGATTTTCTAACGCAGGACTGGATTTTGGAGCTTGGCTGGATTTTGGCTAAGATTATGGTTGTGGTTGGGCCTTTATTGGTTGCGGTTGCCTATCTAACCCTTGCCGAGCGCCGGGTCATTGGCTTTATGCAGCTTCGCAAAGGGCCGAATGTGGTTGGCCCGTTTGGCCTTTTCCAGCCATTTGCCGATGCGCTAAAGCTGATGGCAAAAGAAACCATCATGCCAGCCGGTGCAAATAAGATTGTATTTATGATTGCGCCAATGCTTACCTTTATCCTGTCGCTTGTGGCATGGGCGGTCATCCCTTTTGGCGAAGGTCTGGTGATTGCGAATATCAATGTTGGCATTTTGTACCTGTTTGCCATTTCATCGCTTGGCGTGTACGGCGTGATCATGGCGGGCTGGGCCAGTAATTCGAAATATGCGTTTTTGGGCGCATTGCGCTCGGCGGCACAGATGGTTTCCTACGAAGTGTCGATGGGGCTTGTCATCATCAATGTGCTGTTATGTGCGGGAACCCTGAATCTGAGCGAGATTGTCGAGGCTCAGCGCGGGATGTGGTTTGTGCTGCCTTTATTGCCAATGTTTGTGGTGTTCTTTATTTCGACACTTGCCGAAACCAATCGTGCGCCTTTTGATTTGCCCGAGGGCGAGTCTGAATTGGTCGCCGGTTATTTCGTTGAATATTCATCAATGTCGTTTGCGCTGTTCTTCCTTGGTGAATATGCAAATATGATCTTGATGAGCAGCATGACCGTTGTGCTGTTTCTGGGCGGATGGCTTCCACCGTTTGATGTCTGGCCGCTGAATATTATTCCGGGGCCGTTATGGTTTATTATCAAGATTATGCTGGTGTTGTTCGTGTTCTTATGGGTGCGGGCAACAACGCCGCGTTATCGTTATGACCAGCTGATGCGACTTGGTTGGAAGATCTTTTTGCCATTTTCGCTGCTCTATGTGGTGCTGACCGCCAGTTTCCTGCTGGTGACCGACCGCCTGCCTGCTGTGACCTTGGGTTAAGGAGATATACCGGATGTCCGCTTTGGTAAATGCCGTTCGCTCGTTTCTGCTTCTTGAGCTTGGTAAGGGGCTGTTCTTGACCTTGAAGTATTTCTTCAAGCCGAAAGTTACGATCAACTATCCTTATGAAAAAGGCAGCCTGTCCCCACGGTTTCGCGGTGAGCACGCTTTGCGCCGTTATCCGAATGGTGAAGAACGTTGTATTGCTTGTAAATTATGTGAGGCAGTTTGCCCGGCGCAAGCCATCACGATTGAGGCCGAGCCGCGTGACGATGGCAGCCGCCGTACAACTCGCTATGATATCGACATGACCAAATGTATCTATTGTGGCTTTTGTCAGGAAGCCTGCCCGGTTGATGCGATTGTCGAGGGCCCGAATTTTGAATTTGCCACCGAAACCCGTGAAGAGCTGTATTATGATAAAGACAAGCTGTTGGCGAATGGTGACCGCTGGGAAACCGAAATCGCTCGTAACCTCGCCGCAGACGCAAAATGGCGTTAGGCGTCAAGGTGCGGCATGGCGATGTTTAAAAGAAAGACAGCTATATAATGATTGAAGCCCTGTTCTTTTACCTTTTTGCTGGCGTCATGCTTGCCAGTGGTTTGATGGTGGTGGTGTCACGCAACCCGGTCTATTCGGTGCTGTTTCTGATCTTGGCATTTTTCAACGCGGCAGGAATGTTTGTGCTGATTGGTGCCGAGTTTCTGGCGATGCTGCTAGTTGTGGTGTATGTCGGCGCAGTGGCGGTGTTGTTCCTGTTTGTTGTGATGATGCTGGATATCAATTTTGCCGAAATGCGCGCCGGTTTCCAAAAATACTTACCGCTTGGACTGATTGTTGGCGGTATCCTTGTGTTTGAACTGGTGGCGGCGATGTATAGCGATGCGTTTTCGAATGCCAGCCTGCCAGCCGCGTCGGATATTGCCAATACGACCCAGATTGGCGGCGTGCTTTACACGAAATATGCCTTTTTATTCCAGATTGCAGGGTTGATCCTGCTGGTGGCGATGATTGGCGCGATTTCGCTGACCATGCGCAAACGGGTCGGGGTGCGGCGACAGTCGATTGCCGACCAAAATAACCGCCGGCGTGAAGATGTAATGGAAATTGTTAAAATGCCGTCGGCGAAGACGAGGGCAAAAGATCAGCCAGAAGCGCAGGAAAACATTCGGGAAAATGACCGGGCTGCCACTGGCAGTGCCAGTGATGAATAGGGGGACGGCGTCATGTTGGAACTAACGCTTAATCATTATCTGGCCGTATCGGCAATTTTGTTTGCGCTTGGTATTTTTGGTATTTTTTTAAACCGGAAAAACGTCATCACGATCCTGATGTCAATTGAGCTGATGCTGCTTGCGGTCAATATAAACATGGTCGCCTTTTCGGCTTACGGAAATAACCTGGAAGGGCAGATTTTCTCGCTGTTTATCCTGACCGTTGCGGCGGCTGAGGCGGCCATTGGTCTGGCCATTCTCGTGGTGTTTTTCCGCAACCGTGGTTCGATCGCGGTTGAAGATGTGAATATTTTGAAGGGGTAGGGCAGTTCATGTATTCGCTCATTGTTTTCCTTCCCTTGCTAGGGGCTGTAATCGCCGGCTTTCTAAGCCTTTATAACCGCGATCGCGCGGCAGAAATTGTGACGGTTTCAGGCCTTTTATTGTCGTTGCTGTTCTCGATAATTGCCTTTGCCAATGTGGCAATCGGCGGGGTACCTGAAACGGTCGTTGTCGCGCGCTGGATCAGCTCCGGCACGTTTATTGCTGATTGGAGCCTGCGGTTTGATGCATTGACCGCGGTGATGCTGATCGTGGTGACCGGCGTGTCGTCGATGGTGCATATCTATTCGATTGGCTATATGTCGCATGATAATGCGCGGGCACGATTTATGGCCTATCTCAGCCTGTTTACCTTTGCCATGCTGATGCTTGTCACCGCCGATAATCTGGTGCAGATGTTCTTTGGCTGGGAAGGCGTTGGTGTGGCCTCATATCTGCTGATCGGCTTCTGGTACAAGAAAGAGCCGGCACATACTGCCGCGATGAAGGCTTTTGTCGTGAACCGGGTTGGTGACTTTGGCTTTGCTCTCGGTATTTTGGCGGTTTATGCGCTGTTTGGTTCGGTTCAGTTTGACGATATTTTTGCGCAATCAAGTGTGATTGCCGCGACCGAAATGAATTTCCTTGGCTATCGTCTGCCAGCACTGGAAGTCGCTGGCATTCTGCTATTCATCGGCGCCATGGGTAAATCGGCTCAGCTTGGCCTGCACACATGGTTGCCCGACGCGATGGAGGGGCCGACACCGGTATCTGCTCTTATCCATGCGGCGACGATGGTGACTGCTGGTGTCTTTATGATTTGCCGCCTGTCACCGATGCTGGAATTTGCCCCGCTCGCTCTGGATGTAATCACTGTAATCGGCGCTTTGACTGCAATTTTTGCGGCGACAGTTGGCATGACTCAGTTTGATATAAAACGGGTGATCGCCTATTCAACCTGCTCGCAGCTTGGCTATATGTTCTTTGCTGCGGGGGTTTCTGCCTATCCGGCGGCGATGTTCCACCTGACCACCCACGCTTTTTTCAAGGCGTTGCTGTTCCTTGGTGCAGGGTCGGTTATCCATGCGATGTCGGATGAGCAGGATCTGCGCAATATGGGTGGTATTTGGAAAAAAGTGCCCGTGACCTATGCGATGATGTGGATCGGCTCGCTAGCGCTTGCAGGGTTCCCGTTCTTTGCCGGCTATTACTCAAAAGATATGATCCTTGAAGCTGCCTATGCTGCTAATAGCGGGGTTGGCAATATGGCGTTCTGGCTGGGCTGTCTGGCAGCCTTCCTAACCGCGTTTTATAGCTGGCGTTTGTTGATTATGGCATTCCACGGTGCGCCGCGCGCCAGCGCCGAAGTTATGGCACATGTGCATGAATCGCCGCGGGTTATGACCCTGCCATTGCTGGTATTAGCGATTGGTGCGGTATTTGCGGGCTGGCTTGGTTACGAGATGTTTGTCGGCAAGGACATGGCCCAGTTCTGGGGCGCATCAATCTTCATCCTGCCAAATAATACGGCAATGGTAGACGCGCATCATGTCCCGACGTGGGTCAAGCTTCTGCCGATCGTTCTGGCGACCAGCGGTGTGGCACTTGCGGCACTTTTTTATGGCTATTGGACGTCGATGCCGGCGCGAATTGCGGCGGCGTTTCGGCCGATTCATCAGCTGTTCTACAATAAATGGTATTTCGACGAGATTTATGACGCTGTTTTCGTCCGCCCAGCGGTGCGCCTCGGTGCTTATCTTTGGCAGCGCGGTGACCGGGATACGATTGACGGCTTTGGGCCTGACGGTATGTCAGCCTTGGTTTACCGCTTGTCTGGATTTTGCTCGCGGGTACAAACTGGCTTTGTTTTCCATTATGCCTTTGCCATGTTAATTGGCGTCGTTGTTCTGGTCAGCTGGTACTATCTTCGGTTTAAAGGGGCTTAGGCGATGATTGATAACTGGCCTATTTTATCTATTATCACCTTCCTGCCACTGGCTGGTGTGCTGTCCTTGTTGCTGATTAGGGGCGATGAGCGAAGCATCGCGCAAAATTCGCGTTATGTGGCATTATGGGTTTCAAGCTTTACCTTTTTGGTGTCATTGCCAATTTTAATCGGGTTTGACAGCACTTTAACCGGCTACCATTTTGAAGAAAAAGCGGTCTGGCTAGCTGGTACTGGAATTGGCTATCATATGGGTGTTGATGGCATTTCAATGCCCTTTGTCCTGCTTAGCACGTTTTTGACTCCGCTAGCGATTTTGGCAAGCTGGCAGGCGATTACCGTTCGGGTGCGTGAATATATGATCGCGTTCCTGGTGCTGGAAACCATGATGGTCGGCATGTTTGTCTCGCTTGATATGCTGATGTTCTATCTGTTTTTCGAGGCAGTTCTGATCCCGATGTTCCTGATTATTGGTATCTGGGGCGGCCCACGCCGAGTTTATGCGGCTTTTAAGTTCTTTTTATACACGCTGCTAGGTTCGGTGCTGATGCTGGTCTGTATGCTGGCAATCTATATCGACGCTGGCACAACCGATATTCCGGTGCTTGCTGGACACCGGTTTTCTGAGTCGATGCAGACCTGGCTGTTTCTTGGCTTCCTTGCGTCATTTGCGGTGAAGGTGCCAATGTGGCCGTTGCACACATGGCTGCCTGATGCCCATGTTGAGGCACCGACCGCTGGCTCGATGATATTGGCGGGCGTATTGTTGAAAATGGGCGGTTACGGCTTTCTGCGCTTTTCATTGCCAATGTTCCCGATGGCGTCCGAGTATTTTGCGCCGTTAATCTTTACATTGTCGATTATTGCGGTGATCTACACCTCGTTGGTGGCGCTGGCACAATCTGACATGAAAAAGATGATCGCCTATTCGTCGGTTGCGCATATGGGGTTTGTGACAATTGGCATCTTCACCTTGACCGAGCAGGGTATTGCCGGCGCGATGTTCCAGATGATCAGCCATGGTCTGGTTTCGGCTGCCTTGTTCTTTTGCGTCGGGGTTGTCTATGACCGGCTGCACACGCGCGATATCAGCGCCTATGGCGGTGTTGCGACGGTAATGCCGCGCTATGCAGTGTTTTTTATGTTTATGATGCTGGCATCGGTTGGCTTGCCGGGAACGAGCGGTTTTGTGGGCGAAATGCTGGTGCTGGTCGGCGCCTGGCACGTCAGCAGCTGGGTTGCCTTTTTCACTGCAACAGGTCTGGTGCTTGGCGCCACCTATATGCTGTGGCTCTATCGGCGCGTGATGTTTGGGGCGATCGTTAATGACGCGGTCAAGAATATGGAGCCGATGCAAATGCGTGAATTTACAATTTTCCTACCTCTGTCATTTTTGGTTCTGCTGTTTGGTGTTTATCCGATGGCGCTTCTTGATGTGATGGCAGTATCCATCCAGTTTGTTCTGGATGGCCTGTCGGCAAACGGCTTGTCAGTTTTGGCACAAAATTAGGGGTGTTGAGGAAATAAAATGGTATTTGATCTAACCGATATCCTGCCTGCCTTGCCCGAAATGATTCTGGCGACATTGGCGCTTGTTCTGGTTCTTGTTGCAGCCTATGGCGGCGAGAGTGCTAGGAATGCGCAGCGCGTGACGCGGATTGCGCTTGGCGGTATTGTGCTTGCGCTGGCATTGATATGGTCTAGCTCTGTTGGTAACGAGACGGCTTTTGGCGGGATGTTCAGAGCTGACAGCTTTGCCGGTTACATGAAGATCCTTGTTCTGCTCGGCACATTTTGCGCGCTTTATATGTCGATTACGCCGCTTGCCAAAGACGATATCAACAAGCCAGAATTTGCGCTTTTGGTAATGCTTGCGCTTGTTGGCATGATGCTGATGATTTCGGCAAATGACCTTATGTCGCTCTATATGGCGGTAGAGTTACAGTCGCTGCCGCTTTATGTGGTTGCGGCAATGCGAACCAATTCCCTTAGGTCATCTGAAGCCGGATTGAAATATTTTCTGCTTGGCGCATTATCATCAGGAATGCTGCTGTATGGCGCCTCACTGGTTTACGGCTTTGCGGGCACGACCAGCTTTTCCGGTATCGCGGCGGCTGTATCGGCCGACCAGCTGCCAGTGGTGTTTATCGTGGGCATGGTGTTTATGGTGTCAGGAATTGCATTCAAGATTTCGGCAGCCCCGTTTCATATGTGGACACCTGATGTTTATCAGGGCTCACCAAGCCCGGTAACAGCATTATTTGCAATTGCGCCAAAAGTGGCGGCAATGGCACTGATGATGCGGCTGACCTATGGAGCCTTTGGCTCGATCGAAGCCGAATGGTCGCAAGTGCTGGTCGCGCTTTCGATTGCCTCAATGGTGGTTGGTGCGCTTGGTGCGATTATGCAAACCGATATCAAGCGCATGATGGCCTATTCATCAATTGCGCATATGGGCTATGCGCTGGCGGGTCTGGCCGCAGGAACCCAGCAAGGTGCGCTTGGTGTGATGATCTATATGACTGGCTATATCTTTATGGGCGCAGGTGCATTCGCGATCATCCTACTGATGCGCCGTGACGGTCAGTCGGCGACCCGCGTTGCCGATTTGCAGGGGTTGTCGCGGACCCACCCAACGCTGGCACTTGGTCTGATGATTATGATGTTCTCGATGGCCGGCATTCCGCCCCTGGCCGGATTTTTTGGCAAGTGGTATGTGTTTTTGGCGGCGGTTAATGCTGGTCTGGTTCCGCTTGCCGTCATCGGTGTTGTAATGAGTGTCGTTGGAGCGTTCTATTATCTGCGTATCATCAAGATCATGTATTTTGAGGATGCTGATGAGCCGCTTGATGCGGAAATTCCGGTTGCCAATAAGCTTGTCCTCGGGGTTTCAATTGCGGTGATTTTATTGTTCTTTATCGGGCTTAGCCCGTTGCTGGAAACAGCTGGGTTTGCTGCGGACGCGCTGATGGCACAGCTTTAGGCGCGTATGGCCGAACCGCTAATCTGGTCGCTAACAACCGAACAAACCGCAACATCTACCTCTGATCTTGCCAAGCTGGCCGCTGCTGGCGGGGCGCCTCCCGGCAGCGCGTTTCTAGCGGTTGAACAAACCGCCGGGCGCGGGCGACATGGGCGCAGCTGGTCCTCTCAAAAGGGCGGAATGTACCTTTCGGTGCTGCTGCGGCCACCGGTTGATCTCAGCCAGTGGTTTGCCCTTTCATTTGCCGCATCACTGGCCGTTCTGGAGACCGTGCGCGCGCAGATTGAGGCGCATATGCCGGGCGCGCATATGCCGCAAACCGGATTGAAATGGCCGAATGACGTGATGCTGGCTGGCGGTAAAATTGCCGGCATTCTGCTTGAGGTGGATGGTCAGAATCTGATTATTGGCAGCGGGATTAATATTGCTCCGGTGGGGGCGGTTGGCGCGCAGCGGATTGCGCCGGTGGCCTTGGCTGATATATGGCCAATTGATCGCGCCGCGTTGCCTAGCCCGCATGACCTTGCCGCCGCATATATTGACCGGCTGGCGGTATGGTATGAAAGTTTCTGTCAGTCCGGTTTTGCTCCTATACGGACGGCGTGGTTGCAAAATGCTCTGTTTTTGGGGCAGCAGGTTGCTGTCGCGCGGGGCGAAACCATGATTTCGGGGGTTTTTCACGATCTTGGCATGGACGGCACGATGCTTTTGCTTGATGATTCGGGCCAAACACACCATATCGGTACAGGTGATGTGAAACTTTTAGGCAGTTAACCGATGCTCTTGGCTGTAGATTGCGGCAATACCAATATCGTATTCGCCCTCTATGATGGTGAAACCCAGCGATCTAACTGGCGGATTAGCACCGACCCCAAGCGTAGCGCGGATGAATATCTCGTCTGGCTAGCGCAATTGATGGCCCTAAAATCGATTGAGGTTGGTGAAATTGCCGAAATGATTATTGCGAGCGTCGTGCCTGAAGTTCAGCCGAAACTGATCAATCTAGCGGCGCGTGGCTTTAGCCTTGTTCCGCAGGTTGTTGGTGATCCGAATATTGACCTCGGGATTGATATCCGTATCGATCGCCCTGATCAGGCTGGTGCTGACCGGCTGGTTAATGCGGTTGCGGCGCGTGATTTTTATGATTTGCCGGCAATCATTCTTGATTTTGGCACGGCAACAACATTTGATCTTGTTGGCAAAAATGGCGCCTATGAGGGCGGCATCATCGCCCCCGGGGTTAATCTTTCGCTTGAGGCCCTGTTTCTTGCGGCTGCACGTCTGCCGCGCCTTGCGGTTCAGCCATGGGCGGCCGATATGCCGGTCCTTGGCAAGGATACAGTTAGTGCGATGCATTCGGGTATTTTCTGGGGCTATGTCAGCATGGTTGAAGGGCTAATTTCCCGGTTGCGGCGTGATCACGGCGCGGATTTGCCGGCCATTGCAACGGGTGGCCTGGCACCATTATTTGCCGAGCATGTTTCAGCAATATCGATCGTTGACCAAGATTTGACATTAAAGGGGCTGGTTCAAATTCACGCCCGAAATAAAGCCAAATTCAAACAAGACTGATCACCAAAAACGTTAGGCACAATAGATGAACTATTCAAAGGATGACCTGCTGTTTGCGCCTCTTGGTGGGTCGGGCGAAATTGGCATGAACGTCAATCTCTACCATTATCAGGACAGCTGGATCATGATTGATCTTGGAATTTCTTTTCCTGATGAAAGTACCCCCGGCGTTGACGTTATTCTGCCTGATCTAAAGTTTATCGCCGATCGCCGTGACAGGCTGGCAGGTCTGGTGCTAACGCACGGGCATGAAGACCATCTTGGGGCGATCCCGTATCTATGGAGCCAGCTTGGTTGTCCGATTTATGGCAGCGCGTTTACCCTTGCACTTTTGCGGCGCAAACTTGCCGAGTCACGCGGTGATTTTGATGTCCAGCTGCATGAGATCGGAATGAATGCACCGTTTAAGCTTGGTGCCTTCGAAATTGAAATGGTTGCGTTGAACCATTCGATCCCTGATCCGGCGGCGCTTGCAATACGTACTGATGCTGGCACCATCCTTCACACTGGTGACTGGAAGTTTGATAAGACGCCGGTTCTTGGTAGTGACACTGACTCAGCACGACTTGCCGCCATTGGTGATGAGGGGGTTTTGGCGCTTGTTGGCGACTCAACAAATGCGATGGTGGAGGGGCGTACCGGCTCTGAGAATGATGCCAAAGAAGGGCTAATCGCTGCCATTGCCAAGGCAAGTGGGCGGGTCGCCATTACCTGTTTTGCCAGCAATGTTGCGCGGATTGACTCAATCTGCAAGGCGGCCAAGGCTAACGACCGGTCGGTGGCGGTTGTGGGGCGTGCATTAAACCGGGCTATTTCGGCAGCGCGTGAGGTTGGTTATCTTGCTGATCTGCCTGATTTGGTGCCTGAGAGTGATGTTGATTTATTGCCACGCAATGCGATTGTGATCGTATGTACTGGTACCCAAGGCGAGCCGCGCGCCGCGATGGCACGTATTGCGGCGGCGGATCATGAAACAATCAGTCTCGAAGCCGGCGATACGGTTATTTATTCGTCTCGGCAAATTCCGGGTAACGAGAATGCGATTGCGCGGGTACAGGATATGCTGATTCGCCGAAAGATTAATCTGATCACCGATCAAGATGCACCGGTTCATGTTTCGGGTCATCCGTCACGTCATGAAATGATCGAAATGTATGGTCTGATCCGGCCTAAAATTGCGATTCCCGTGCATGGAACCGCACGCCATCTGCTGGCTCATGCGGCGCTGGCAGAGTCGTGTCAGGTGCCGCAAACAATCCTGCCTGATAACGGTGTGGTGATACGCTTAAACGGCAATAAAGCAACAATCATTGATAATGTCCATACCGGTGCAATGACGGCGGAAAAGGGTAATATCATCGAATTGCAAGCCGATATGATGCGGGCGCGTCGCCGGATGCTGTGGAACGGTGTTGTAACTGCATCGGTCATCCTGAACAAGTCTGGCGCGCTGTGCACCTTGCCAAGCATCGTCCAAACTGGTCTTGGTGATGGAGACGCGGCTAGTGATTATGTTGCCGCTGCTACAATCGCGGTTGAAGATGCGGTCGAAATCTTGGGTAAGACAGCGCGGCGAAATGACGCCTCGGTTGAAGAGGTTGTCTCGCAGGCGGTGAGGCGGGTCGCGCGCTCCATGTTTGGCTTGCGGCCGATTGCCCAGGTTCATATCATGCGCGTAGGTGAAGAGGATTTACGCGCATGATCGGCAGAATTAATCATATCGCAATTGTCGTCCCTGATCTTGATGGGGCAGCGGCGCATTGGCGTGACATGCTGGGGGCTGCAGTCAGCGCCCCGAAGACAATAGCCGAACATGGGGTTCGCGTCGCTTTTGTGCGGTCGGCCAATGGTCAGGTTGAGTTAATGGAGCCTTACGGTGAGAATTCTCCGATTGCTGGCTTTTTAAAGCGTCATCCCGATGGTGGTATGCACCACATCTGTTATGAGGTTAGCAGCATCGATGATGCACGGGTGCACCTTGAGGCAAAAGGCGCACGGGTGCTTGGTGATGGAAAGGTCAAAACCGGTGCCCACGGCAATCCAGTTCTGTTTTTGCACCCAAAGGACTTTAACGGAACGCTGATTGAACTCGAACAAATTGCTGCAGGCGGGGCGAATTAGATGGATCTTGTTTCGGGAATTGTGGTGTTTATCCTTTTGTGGTGGTGGGTGTTCTTTATGACATTGCCATTCGGTGTGAAAACGCCGGATCAGGTCGAGCCTGGTCATGCAACTTCAGCACCAGAAAAGCCGATGCTGTGGCGCAAGGCGATGATTGCAACAGGCATTGCCACAATTCTGTTTGGCTTTGTTTACTGGATTATTGACTCTAAGTTGATCTCGCTAGATCAACTGTAGAGGGAACTCTGCCGCTGGCGAAACTGGCAGATTGCGATTAGCCGATTATCGGAGGCGGCCGGGATGGTTTGCGACGCATGATTTTGGCTAAAACCGGATCTCGGATAAAAGCAGATATTGCCCAAAAGAAAAGCAAGGCTTTCGCCTTGCCTTTTTCAAGCGTCGATCTTTTTGCCGACGTTTGCTCTCCCTAAACTCGGTCTTCGCAACCTGTTACACAAACGTTAGGAAAGATGGTTGGCTTTGTCGATACTAAAGTCACAAAAAATTAAAAAAATTGACAAAAAATCGTCACGATCATCTGGAGTTTGAGGAAAATTCAATAATTGTGGATCAGGATCGTTTCACGGCGTACCTTTTGTGCCATTATCTTTGTATTTTGTTAAAAAATCATGGTATCAGACGAATATTGGCGAAACCGCAATCTGGCAGTCTGGCAGGAGCAGCGACGGGATAATGCAGCCGAATACGATATATCTGGCGTCTGATCATGCGGGCTGTGTTCTGCGGAAAACGATTCGCGCGCGGTTGCAGACTGCCGGCCGTGATGTTGTAGACCTTGGGCCGGAAGATGGGGAAGCCGCCGATTATCCTGATTTTGGTGCCAAGCTGGCAATGGCGCTCGAAAACAACCCTGACGCGCGCGGCATTGCCATTTGTGGCAGCGGCATCGGTATTTCGATTGCGGTAAATCGGTTTTCCTGGGTGCGGGCGGCGCTGGTAACAACCGCCGAGGCAGCCAGTCTTTCCCGCCAGCATAATGATGCTAATGTTCTTGTATTGGGTGAACGGTTGATTGAACCGGCAATAGCACTTACATGTGTGGATATGTTTTTCGCGACAGAATTTGAAGGCGGACGGCATCAGCGCCGTGTAGATAAATTGACCGCGATCACTGGAGGTCGCGCTTAAATAGCTCAGGCTTATAACGATTGTCGCCGTGTTGATGATGTTTATAACAGGATAATGGGTGCTTGCGTAGCGGGTTTTATTTGGTGCGGCAAGTTATTTGAGGAGATAAAAGATGGATGAGTTCGGTAACGCGAAAGCGGGTATGAGGATGGACGGGTTTTTCAGTAATGCATTGGCGCAGAGTGACCCCGAAGTTGCCGCCGCGATCAAGGATGAGCTGGTGCGGCAGCAAGACCAGATCGAGATGATTGCATCGGAAAACATCGTCAGTAATGCCGTCATGGAAGCGCAGGGATCGATTCTGACGAATAAATATGCCGAAGGTTATTCGGGGCGTCGTTACTACGGGGGCTGCGAGCATGTTGACGTTATCGAAACATTGGCAATCGAGCGCGCCAAGAAACTGTTCAATTGTAATTTTGTGAATGTGCAGCCGCATTCGGGCGCACAGGCCAATCAGGCAGTGTTTCTCAGCCTGCTAAAGCCTGGCGACACAATCCTTGGGATGTCGCTTGCCGCTGGCGGTCACCTCACCCATGGCGCGGCGCCAAATCTATCGGGTAAATGGTTTAATGCAGTTCAGTATGGCGTTGACGAAGGCACCGCGCAGGTTGATTTTGACGAATTGCAAAGATTGGCGCTGGAACATAAGCCAAAGCTGCTGCTGGCCGGTGGGTCGGCCTATCCGCGGACGCTTGATTTTGCCGCTTTCCGCAAGATTGCAGACTCGGTTGGAGCCTATTTCATGGTGGATATGGCGCATATATCAGGTCTGGTTGCTGCTGGTGCGCACCCAAGCCCGATCGATCATGCGCATGTGGTGACATCCACTACGCATAAGACCCTGCGTGCATCGCGGGGTGGCTTAATCCTGACCAATGATGAGGCGCTTGCGAAAAAGTTCAATTCGGCGGTTTTTCCCGGGTTGCAGGGCGGGCCATTGATGCACGCGATCGCTGGCAAGGCCGTGGCCTTTGGCGAGGCGCTTCGCCCTGAATTCAAGGCTTATACAAACATAGTTGTCAGCAACGCTCGAATTTTGGCGGAAACTCTGATTTCACGTGGAGTTGCGATTGTTTCGGGCGGCACCGATACGCATGTCGTGCTGGTTGATCTGCGGCCAAAAGGGCTGACCGGTAATGTCACAGAACTGTCGCTTGAAGAGGCCGGCATCACCTGTAACAAGAACGGCATTCCGTTTGATCCGCAGCCACCAGCAATTACATCAGGAGTGCGTTTGGGAACGCCGGCTGGAACAACACGTGGCTTCGGTAATGAAGAATTTGTCAAAATCGGTCATTTGATCGGAGATGTTCTTGATGGGCTGGCAAAAAACCCCGAAGATAATAAAGCGGTCGAGGCGCGTGTCCGCGAGGAAGTTCGCTCATTATGTCGGGCTTTCCCAATCTATCAATAGTGTGTACACTCGCGTCCAGCACTAGATATAGGTCGCAAAAGGCGGGGCTGGCATTGTTTTGCCAGCCAGCCGGTTACAGATTGGGTTAGCGTGATACGATGATTTGTCCGTTTTGCGGGAATGAAGATACGCAAGTAAAGGATTCGCGTCCGGCCGAAGATGGCGCAGCGATTAGGCGGCGCCGGTTATGCGGCAATTGCGATGCGAGATTTACCACGTTTGAACGTGTGCAAATTCGTGAAATCACCCTAGTCAAACGCGATGGCCGAAAGTCATTATTCGACCGTGAAAAGCTGGAACGCTCATTCGATATCGCCCTTCGCAAACGCGATGTTGATGCCGAACAAATCGCCATGGCAATCAACGAGATCGTGCGTCAGCTTGAAAGCCATGCGGATGGGGACGTGCCAAGTGCGCGTGTTGGCGAGCTGGTGATGGCCACACTGCATAAACTAGATCAGGTCGCCTATGTCCGGTATGCGTCGGTGTATCGCAACTTCCGAGAGGCCAAGGATTTTGAAGCCTTTGTCGAAAAAGAGCTTGGTGAGTAAAGCGGTCAAGTCTAGGGATTTTATCGCAAACCCAGTTTTCACGAATGATGCTGCGTGCCCGAATGACGCGAGGTGGATGGGTGCTGCTATTGCAGAATCGCGACGCGCTGTTGGCAATAGTGGGGTGAACCCGCCGGTTGGCTGTGTTCTGGTGACGGCAGGGGGGCAGCTGCTGGCAAGTGGACATACGGGTATTGAGGGCGTGCCGCACGCCGAGGCCGCAGCACTTGCATCGCTTGATGATATGGGCCTTTCGGCCATTCGGGGCGGAACAGCTTATGTTACGCTGGAACCATGTGCGCATCTTGGTAAAACCCCGCCTTGCGCGGATGCGTTGATTGCGGCCGGCGTTGCGCGTCTGGTGGTCGCCATAAAAGATCCTGACACGCGGGTTAACGGTGCTGGGATGCAACGGATCGCGGCGGCTGGGATTGAGGTTTGCCTTGGGGTTAAGGCAGATGAGGCCTATGATGTTATGCGTGGTTTTATTAATAAAATTCAGTATAATAAACCACTTTGTTCATTAAAGATAGCAGCGTCGATTGATGGTAAGATTGCGCTTGCTGATGGTAAAAAGCGATGGTTAACCGGGCCGGGAATGCGCCGCTATGTGCATCTTTTGCGCAGTCAGGCCGATGCAATCATTACCGGCATTGGAACGGTTCTTGCCGATAATCCGCAGATGAATTGCCGCATTGCGGGGCTGGAGGATTTCAGCCCGCCGGTCTTTGTCTTTGATCGGTTTTTGCGAATACCGAGCGATGCGGCATTGTTTCAAAGTCAGCATCCGGTGACGCTGTTTTGCGGTGCGGGTGCGCCGGCTGATCGCCGTGATCAGCTAAGCGCTGCCGGTTGTGTCATTGTGGTTTTGCCGGATGATGCAAATGGCAAGCCTGATGTCGAGGCGGCTCTGCGCTATCTCGGCGATATCGGGGTTAACAATGTGCTGGTTGAGGCCGGCACCGGTCTTGTAACCAGTTTTTTAGCTGCAGATGCGGTTGATCATATTTACTGGACGCAATCAGACCATATTTTAGGATCGGATGCCTTGCCCGCAATTGGCGTGTTAATGTCGCCAACCAGCTCGCCACCCCCTCACGGCACAGTAACCGACAGAAGTGCTATCAACACGGTGGCAATCTTTGTTGAAAACAAGTATATCCAGTCGCACCATCAGGTGATTGGCAACGACCGGCTGACCATTTTACGAAAACAACCCGTCAATTCAGGTGAGGCACAGGCTTAAATAATGTTTACCGGTATCATTACAGCGATTGGCCGTGTTGAGGCGATTGCCGACAAGGGAGACCGCCTTGTCCGGATCGGCTGCGGGTGGGATTGTGCAACTATTCACATAGGTGCTTCGATTGCTTGCTCAGGGATTTGCCTTACCGTTACCGACCGTCAGGACCACTGGTTTGAAGTTGCCGCATCAGCCGAAACCATAGCGGTGACTACGCTTGGTGGCTGGCAGGTAGGGGACAGAATTAACTTGGAACGGGCGCTCTGTGTCGGGGATGAATTGGGCGGTCACATTGTCTCGGGCCACGTTGACGGTTTGGCTGTGATTACGTCAATCACGCCGCATGGTAACAGTCATGTAGTCTGGCTAGACGCGCCGCAGTCTCTGGCGCGCTTTGTTGCGGCGAAAGGCTCGGTTGCGCTCGACGGTGTGTCGCTAACGATAAATTCGGTAAAGGGCAACAGTTTTAGCGTCAATATCATCCAGCATAGCTGGGATGTTACCAGTTGGGGCAGTGTCGCAGTCGGGCGGAAGATGAATATGGAAATTGATATGTTGGCGCGCTATGTTGCTCGCCTTACCGGGTTTGAGCACACAGAATTTCACAAGGATTAGAACGATGACGCCACCAAACCGCAATGGTTTGTCGACAATTGAGGAGGTGATCGCCGATGCGAAGGCCGGCAAGCTGTTCATCCTTGTTGATGATGAAGATCGTGAAAATGAAGGCGATTTATGTATCATTGGTGAATATGCTGCAGCTGAGGCGATCAATTTTATGGCGAAATATGGTCGCGGGCTGATCTGTCTTGCCTTAACCCGTTTGCGCACGGAACAGTTGGGCTTGACGATGATGGAACGGCGCAATGAGTCGCGCCATGAAACTGCATTTACCGTTTCGATCGAGGCGCGTGAAGGGGTGACAACCGGTATTTCGGCGGCGGATCGTGCGCTTACCATCAAAACAGCGATTGATTCTAATTGTGGCGAGCGTGATATCACCACGCCGGGTCATATTTTCCCGTTAATCGCGCGTGATGGCGGTACTCTGGTACGTGCAGGCCATACCGAGGCGGTGGTTGATATCGCGCGTGCCTGCGGTTCGGAAAATCCGTCTGGTGTCATCTGTGAGATTATGAAAGATGATGGCGAAATGGCGCGGCTTCCCGATTTGATCGGATTTGCCAAAGAGCATGGATTGAAAATTGCCTCGATTGCCGATTTGATTGCGTGGCGCCGGCGTAACGAGTCGCTTGTGCAGCGCACCGTCGAAAGCGCGATAACGACCCGCATTGGCGGTGACTGGCGTATGATTATTTATGTAAATACAATCTCGGACATTGAACATATTGCGCTGGTGAAGGGTGATATCAGCGCGGGTGAACCGGTAATGGTGCGGATGCACGCGCTCGATCTGATGGCCGATCTTCTGGGGGCAGTCTCGGAAAAGCGGGCAGGCGACGAACTGGCGGCGGCAATGGCGGCAATTGCCGAGGCGGGGCGTGGCGTTGTGGTGGTTTTGCGCGAATCAATCGCGGCAAGCCTGTCATCGATGGTTAGTCAGAAACTAAAACTGTCAAGTGAGACAAGCAATAATCGCGAATTACGGGACTATGGTGTTGGTGCGCAAATCCTTGCCGATCTCGGTATTCGCAAGATGATCCTATTATCGGACACTCGTCCAAACGTGGTCAGCCTTGAGGGCTATGACCTTGAAATCACCGATTGGCAGCGTATTCATCAGGAGCAATCATAATGGCCGGGCATTTTTTGATCGTTGAGGCACGGTTCTATGACGAAATCGCCGATGCGCAGGCGGCCGGGGCAATCGCCGCTCTCGAGGCTGCTGGCGCCAGCTATGAGCGTGTGGCGGTGCCAGGGGCGCTGGAAATACCGGCTGCCATCGCTATGGCATCTATCGGTAACCGGCATTTTGATGGCTATGTTGCGCTTGGCTGTGTTATCCGTGGTGAGACCAGCCATTATGACACGGTTTGCAATGAGTCGGCGCGTGGATTGATGGATTTGTCGCTTGCTGATGCTCTGGCCATTGGTAATGGCATTCTGACGGTTGAAAATGAGGATCAGGCTTGGGCGCGTGCGGATGCGACGCGCAAGGACAAGGGCGGCGATGCGGCGCGTGCCGCGATGGCGATGGCTGCGCTCAAACAGGATTTTTGTGGTTGATCTGATGAGTGATGACAAACAGAGATTAAAGGCGGTTCCGGTTCGCCGCCGGTCTGCGGCGCGTCTGGCGGCTGTGCAGATTATCTATCAATCATTGATTACCGGAAAGTCTGCACTCAATTTTGCCCCGCAATTTCTGGCGCATTACGCTGGCGATGCGGCCAAATCCTTTAAGGTGAAGGATCTGGATGAGGGGCATTTAAATGCCCTTTATGCCGGGGTGGAAAAAGACACGGATTATATTGACGCGGCGATTGCGGCGCAGCTCGCCGACGGCTGGTCCCTAGACCGGTTGGCGCGCATTGAGTTGTCGATATTGCGGTGCGGCGCTTATGAATTGCGGTCAATGCCGCATATTCCAGCCCGCGCAGCGGTTAGTGAATATGCCGGGTTGAGTGATGCGTGTGGCTGTGATGTTGGGTTTGTAAACGCCGTTCTTGACCGGCTTGCCCATAGCGCACGTGTTATCGAGATGGGCGGGTAAGCAATTTTTAAAGCCTGCGGATACCGCCGTTCAGCAGGTTATTCATTGGCCTGACGACGCCTCAGATTAGAAAAAATCTGTTCAACGACCCCGAATGTATCACCGGGCGTTGGTGTTTTTTCGTCAATATGAGCAACATTAAGACTGCTTTTTTCATCAATTAAATCAATTTCTTTTAGAATGTTGTTCGAGTTAAAAGTAAAAGCGTAAATCATACGAGATTTGGTTGTGTTGATCCCGGCGACCGGTTGTTCCATGATCTGGCTGGTATAGTAGATTTTTCGGCTATCAAATGCTGCCTCAAAACTTGGCCGGCCCAGCATAGCAACGATATCGCTGCGATTGGTCTGGCCGATTTTGATCACGTCTAACTCGGATTGGTTAATAAACTGGCCATGTTCGCGGATCCGCTCGCCGCATCCCGCCAAAAGCCCGATTGAAAGAAGGCTGATGCCGATCACGCCGAAGATGTGCTTTACTCGGCGCGTGATGTAGTTACTGGTTAATGAGACACTGGTCATTACTGGGTTCCTGCGATATAGAGAGGGCCACGCGGCTATTTTGGTTGCGTCAACGAGTTTGGTCAATAATGCGGGATGTTGCAACAATGAGCGGAAAAGCACAAGCATGGCTGGGTAATTTACTTGGTTGGGGCCAGCGGCGTCAGGCCGGTGATGCAGAAACGCTGTATGCCGAGGCTGTGCATTTGGCGCGAAACCCTGTTTTTTTTGATCAATATGGCGTTGCTGACAATGTAGATGGTCGTTTTGACGCGCTGAGCCTGATTGTGATTTTGGTGATGCGCCGGCTTAAATCTCTTGGCGATGAAGGCAAGACGTTAAGCCAGCAATTGTTTGATGCGATGTTTGCCGACATGGATTTGTCACTCCGCGAAATGGGCGCAGGTGATATCGGTGTTTCCAAACGCGTTCGGGTGATGGCCGAGGCCTTTATGGGGCGCCTTGAATCCTACGTTCATGCAATTGATAATCATAATAAAAATGACCTTGCATCAGCATTGAAGCGTAACCTGTTCCGCGGCCAGGAAGCGGTTGATCCGCTAGCAAATGGGCTGGTTGATTATCTGTTTGTGCTGGTTCAGAAAATAGATAACCTGTCCCCTGAGGCAATTCTTTCGGGACGGCTGGATATTGAATAGACTTTGAGTGTGCGAATCTGCGCGCTGTTATTTTTTCGGGTTTGTTTTGACTTACGATAGATTTTAGCCTGCGAATTTGGGCGCTTTTCTCTGCCTACAACTAAGTTTCTTGATGGTTTTATTATGCCTCTGATAACATTGGACTCCGAGATAGATGTTGAGCGTATCCGGCCTGATAGCGGCAATTTTTACAAATTTGTTGCCAGCAAGGAGGAGTGCCAGTCGTTGGCTGCGCGGTTTGATTTCATCGAGGTCACATCATTGTCGGCCGAACTGCGGGTTCGCAAGGTGGCACGCGATTGCTGGGATGTTTCTGGCATGCTGAAGGGCGATGTTGTACAGGCCTGTGGCGCAACCGGTGTCCCGCTGCGCGAGGCTATAGATTTTCTGGTCGAAGAGCGTTATGTTCGCATCGCTGGCAAAGCCGACGAGGTTGAGGTCCATTTAGATGAGGCAGAGCCTCTTGAAAATGGGGCGATCAGAATTGGCGAGATGTTGGCGCAATCGCTTGCGGTTGCTGTAACCCCATGGCCGCGTGCGCCAGAAGCGCCGGACATGTTCACAAGTGGCGAGGAATTGCCCGATCATCCATTTGCTGGGCTTGCCGCGTTAAAACGCCAGCCCCCCAAATAATGTTAGAGCAGGTTGGGAGGACTTACCCTGTCTGGAGTAATTAAGATTGCGCTTGATGCAATGGGCGGGGATAACGCGCCGGCGTCAGTGGTTCATGGGGCTGATATTGCCAAGGCAAAATCTCCGCATATTGAGATATTGTTTGTCGGTGACGAGACGGTGATCCGTCCGATGCTGGCAAAATCAAAGCATGTCAAAGACGCTGAGGTTCTGCATACCGAACACGCAGTCTCATCCGGTGATACAGCATCGCAAGCGGTGCGCCGTGGGCGTGATAGCTCGATGTGGCTGGCGATTGCCGAAGTTGCGGCAAAGCGCGCTGATGCTGTGGTGTCGGCGGGCAATACTGGCGCGCTGATGGCGATGGCAAAATTACAGCTTCGTTCAATGCCAGGCATTACCCGGCCCGCTATTGCTGGTTTTTTTCCTACCGAACACAGCCCAATGTGTATGCTTGACCTCGGTGCGAATCTTGAATGTGACGAGGAAAACCTCGTTCAGTTCGCTCTGATGGGGCAGGCGTTCTATCTGTCATTGATGGGCAAGGACAATCCAACAGTGGGTCTGTTGAATGTCGGCGAAGAAGAACAAAAGGGGCATGAATATCTGCGGCTGGCAGCCCAAGAACTTTCAAATCCAGATCTGGCGGTTAATTACCACGGTTTCGTCGAAGGCTCTGATTTGGTCAAGGGTACGGTTGATATTGTCGTTACGGATGGATTTTCTGGTAATATCGCGCTTAAAACGGCTGAGGGCGTTGCCGGCCTGTTCGCGCTGATGTTGCGTCGCAGTTTCAGGGCATCGATCTTTTCGCGGATCGGCTATCTGTTTGCGCGCAGCGCGCTTAAGGTTTTTCGCGCAAAGATGGACCCACGGCGCTACAATGGAGCGGTGTTTCTTGGTTTGAACGGGATTGCGGTGAAATCACACGGCGGCACTGACGCCCTTGGCTTTTCAAACGCTATTGATGTTGCAGCCAACCTTGTTGATCATGGGTTTATTCCTGATGTAAGCGCCGCGATCGAAAAGGCGGGGTTAATCCGTGAACAAAGAAAGATTGTCAATGAGTAGTCAAAGGGTTTTGATGACCGCTGTTGGATCCTATTTGCCGGCAAACATAGTGACGAATGAGGCGCTCTCGAGCTTTGTTGACACGGATGATGCGTGGATACGGCGTCGGACCGGCATTTCCCAGCGCCACCTTGTTGCTGATGGTGAAACCACAGCTGACCTTGCAAATAATGCCGCAATAAAAGCGCTGGCAAACGCCGGTCTGACGGGCACTGACATTGATCTGATTATTGTTGCTACAACAACGCCCGATAACACGTTTCCGTCAACCGCGACGAAATTGCAGAATATGATCGGGGCAAAGGGGGCAATTGCTTTTGATGTGCAGGCGGTGTGCGCCGGATTTGTCTATGCCCTTGATATTGCAGATGCGATGTTGCAATCGGGGCGCGGGCGACGGGCCCTTGTGGTTGGGGCAGAAAGCTTTTCAAAATTGCTAGATTGGGAAGACCGGACAACCTGCGTTTTGTTTGGTGATGGTGCTGGGGCGGTTGTGCTCGAAGTGGCCGATAATGCCGATGCATGGGGCATACGCTCATCGGTGCTGCATTCCGATGGTGCCTACCGCGATATTCTTTATGTTGACGGTGGGCCGTCAGTGAATGCTGCGGTTGGTCATGTGCGTATGGAAGGCAAAGAAGTTTTCCGCCACGCCGTCGAAAAGCTGGCATCGGTAATGGACGAGGCGCTTGGGGC
Organism: Candidatus Puniceispirillum sp.; assembly: GCA_016778895.1. Taxonomy (GTDB): domain Bacteria; phylum Pseudomonadota; class Alphaproteobacteria; order Puniceispirillales; family Puniceispirillaceae; genus UBA3439. The sequence continues at coordinate 1,274 of JADHOR010000004.1, read as the reverse complement.
TGCCAATATGCAGGCGCATGAAATTGACTGGTTGGTGCCGCATCAGGCGAATATCCGGATTATTGATGCGATGCAGAAAAAAATGGGCCTGCCGTCAGACCGCGTCGTGCGGACGGTGGAACAGCACGCAAATACATCCGCCGCATCAATCCCACTAGCGTTGGCGACGGCGGTTGGTGACGGGCGAATCAAGAATGGTGATATTATCGCGATGGAAGCGATTGGTGGTGGCCTTGTCTGGGGTGCAGCACTGGTAAAATTTGGTCGCCCATAGGTTGCTGACCCGAGGATTGCGCAAAATACCATTGCTTTTTGATACCGAAATTAAATTTTTTTTTAAAATTCGGTGTAAAGCATAGTTTCCGCGGGTTTTCTGAATTGACCAGTCGCAGAAAAATGGTTAGCGTTCATTTTATGGGAACAATAACACGCGCAGATTTAACCGAATCAGTCTATCGCAACATAGGCCTTTCACGTAACGAATCTTCCGAGCTGGTTGAGGCGGTGCTTGAGGAAATTTGCTCTTGTTTAGAGACTGGCGAAGAAGTAAAGCTGTCATCATTCGGCACATTTTCAGTTCAATCCAAAAGTGAGCGTGTTGGCCGCAATCCCAAAACCGGGATCGAAGCGGTGATCACACCGCGACGTGTGCTGGCCTTCCGCCCTTCGCATATCCTTAAGGACCGGGTAGCCGGCGCGAAATGAACGATAAGGCCAGCGACGCTTTCAAAACAATTTCAGAAGTTTCTGCGATGCTCGATGTGCCACAGCATGTTTTGCGGTTTTGGGAGAGTAAATTCAGCAGCCTTCGCCCGTTAAAACGAAGCGGTGGTCGGCGCTATTACCGCCCCGATGATGTCGCTGTTTTGCGCCGTATCCGTAAGCTTCTCTATGTTGATGGATTTACCATCAAGGGAGCACAAAAGCTGGTGCGCAGCAAAGCATCAGCCAGTGCTCACATTACCGTTGCCAGCACTGAAGATATGCCGGCACCAACTCTGCAAGACGCGATTGCGATGCTTGATGACGTGAAAATGCGCCTCGCGAACATAAAACGACAACTCAACGCATAAGCTTATATTATTTTGGTGAAAAGCTGATTGCCTAGATATGTTGGCGCGGCTATAACCAGCGTTGGCCGGAGCGTAGCGCAGCCTGGTAGCGCACTATACTGGGGGTGTAGGGGTCGTGGGTTCAAATCCCGCCGCTCCGACCATTTTTCCTTATAAATAACAGTTATTTAAGCTGATTTAGCTTAACCAAAAAACAACTGC
>JADHOR010000014.1 GCA_016778895.1 Candidatus Puniceispirillum sp. | reverse complement strand
GGCTGTCCGGCCGCAAGCGCCGCAGTAAAGCTATCGCGAACCAGCTGTTCGCCGTTAGGATCAGCCTGCATTATCCCGCCACTCTAAACCGGGTCAATAAGAGGGTTTCCCGCAAAAAAAGTGCGGGCATTCTCGACAACTTTCAGCCCCATCGCCGTCCGTGTTTCGATTGTTGCCGACCCAAGATGCGGCAGTAAAACGGTGTTTGGCGCGGCCAGCAGCGCCGGATCAATATCCGGCTCGCCCTGAAAAACATCCAGCCCCGCCCCACCAAGCCGGTTTGCAGCCAATGCTGCCGCCAACGCAGCTTCATCAACAACATCGCCGCGCGCGGTATTCACCACATAGGCATTAGGCTTCATCATTGCCAACCGGTTCGCATTCAAAATATGAAACGTATCAGCGTTAGCAGCACAATGCAGCGACAGGCAATCAGCCATTTGGCATACGCTCTCGACATCATCAAGCTGACGCGCCGGATAAGCCAAAATATCATCAACCCGCGACCGGTTATAGAAAACAATCTCCATGCCAAAGCCTAAAGCCGCGCGCTGTGCCACCGCCTTGCCAATCCGGCCCATCCCTATAACTCCAAGCGTTTTGCCCTGAAGCGAGCGCCCCATCAGATGTGTTGGCCGCCATCCATGCCAATTACCAGCGCGCAATTCACGCTCACCCTCACCGGCACGACGCGACAACATCAAAATCAGCGTCATCGCAAGGTCGGCTGTAGCATCGGTCAGCACGCCCGGCGTATTGCTAACGGCAATCCCCGCCGCCGCCGCCGCGCCAAGATCAATGTGATTAGTACCAACACCAAAATTTGCGATCAGTCGACCTTTACCCACCGCACCGGCGGTAATGATATCGGCACCAATCTTATCAGACACGGTTGGCGCAATGGCATCATGGCTGGCAAAACCCGAGGCCATTTCGGCGGCCGTAAGCGGCTTGTCAGTCATGTTGAACGTTGGGGCAAAATATTGAGACAGCGCTGCTTCAGCTTCAGCTGGCCAGCGGCGCGTCACAAAAATACTGGGTTTGTCGGATTGTATCATATCTGCATTCTGCGCCAGGAAATGTGAAAATATTGCCTTTTTCTAGCCTGCTTGACCCGAATTAAAAAGGTTTTTCTGCGGTCGATACGGATTGGCATCACCAGCAGTAACAGCGCCGATACCCGCAAAAATCACAGCAAGGTTACGGCAAAGTAACAGGGGCCCCCGCAGCCGAGCGCCCCTGTTTCGTTATTTTCCCGATGGTCAGGCTTTGTAATTTCCTGACGATAAATACCGGACGCCTAGCCTGGGATCTTGCCGGCAATACCGTCGACATAATAATCGAGGGTCGTGAACAGCTCGCCATCATTCAGGGTTTTGCCAGCAGGCACACGCAGCTTGCCGGTGTTATCCTTGATCGGGCCGGTAAAAATCTTGTTCGCACCTGATTTAATATCGGCCGCAGCCTTGGCCGCAGCGGCGGCAACATCCGCAGGCATATTTTCAAACGGTGACAGCACCAGAAAATCATCGGACATGCCAACCCATGTGTTCCCTGCCCAATGATCAGGGCCATCGCCTGTTGACCATTTGCCATCCATTAACTGCTGGATCTTATTTATGTAGTATGGCCCCCAGTTATTGACCGAGCTAAACAGCTGTGCTTTTGGGGCAAATGCTTTCATGTCGCTTGACTGGCCGAACCCAAGCGCACCAGCTTTCTGGGCGGTCTGCAACATCGCAGGACTGTCAGTATGCTGCGCCAGAATATCGGCCCCCTCAGCGATATGCACTTTGGCAGCATCAGCCTCTTTCACCGGATCATACCAAGAGTTCACCCAGATCACTGAAACTTCCGCCTTTGGATTGACCGAACGCAGGCCGATGCCGAATGCGTTAATGCCTTGGATCACTTCAGGAATCGGGAATGACGCCACATAGCCAATCTTATTTGACTTGGTCATCAGACCAGCAACAACACCCTGAACATACCGGCCTTCATAAAAACGAATATTACCGGTGGCAACGTTCGTTGACCGCTTATAGCCAGTAATATGCTCAAACTTCACATTCGGAAATTCTTTCGCAACTTTGATCGTATGATCCATATATCCAAACGATGTGGTAAAAATAATGTCATTGCCCTGCTTTGCCAATTCGCGGATTACGCGCGCTGAGTCTGGGCCTTCTGGCACATTTTCAACAAAGGTTGTTTCAACCTTATCGCCAAAATGCTTTTCAACCTGCTGGCGCCCAACTTCATGAGCATAGGTCCAACCATGATCGCCTGGTGTGGTCAGATAGACAAAGCCAACTTTGACCTTGTCTGCCGCATGAGCGGCTGTGATGCTTGTTATACCGACCAGCGCCGAGATGGCCATACTGGCAACGGCGACAATTGCACCGAATGAAAGGATAGATTTTATTTTCATTGTTTTCTCCTAAAACTGAAACCTTCGTGCAATCCCGACAACACGAAATTTGTAAAATTCACTTACTCCCGATGAATAAACGACCCAGACAAGCTGGCGAATTTGCCAGCGCAAATTCCCGATTTCGCGCAATCACAACCAACACAATGATCGTTGCGATATAAGGCAACATCGACAGCATCTGAGATGGCACCACCCAGCCGCGTGCCTGACCGGCCAGCTGCATGATGGTAATCCCACCAAATAATAATGCACCAACAAGAATACGCGAAGGAATCCATGATGCAAAGACCACAAGTGCAAGTGCAATCCAGCCGCGTCCGGCGGTCATGCCTTCGGACCAGTGTGGCGTTAGCACAAGCGGCAGATATGCCCCACCAAGACCCGCCATCATACCGCCAAAAGACACGGCGCAAAAACGCACAAGCAGCACCGGATAGCCAAGCGCATGAGCCGAATCGTGGCTGTTGCCAACCGCTCTAAGCACCAAGCCAGCACGAGTTCGCCGCAAAAACCAGCCAACAGCCAGCAAAAACCCGATCGACAGATAGGCCATGAAGTCATGATTGAACAGCAGATTGCCAATCACTGGCAAATCAGCAAGCAGCGGAATTGCCAGATTTGGCAGCCCCTCAATCGTGCCACCAACAAACGGTGCGCCAACCAGCCCCGACAGCCCCGTTCCAAAGATGGTAAGGGCAAGACCCGTGGCAACTTGATTGGTTGCCAGCCCCAGCGCAAATAGTGAGAACACCAACGCTGTCATCGCCCCAGCAACCGCGCCCGCCAGCACACCCAAATAGGGATTACCAACAATGGCGGTCGCTGCAAATGCTGACACTGCGCCCATCAGCATCATGCCCTCAACCCCCAAATTCAGCACCCCGCTTCGCTCGGCCACTAGTTCGCCAGTCGCCGCAAAAATCAATGGTACTGACGTTAATAGAACTGTCAGCATCAACGCTTCCATTCTATTGCTCCCTTGACCCGGGCATCGGTGCCGGGTGCCGCCAGGTTATGTGATAACGGTTAAAGGTCTCACCAGCCAACAGCATGAACAGCAAAACCCCTTTGAAAACGCCGGTAACGACTTTGGGCATGCCAAGCGCAATTTGTGCATGATCACCGCCCAATTCGGCCAAGGCGACAATTAGCCCGGCGAAAATCACGCCCACCGGATTCAATCGCGCCAGAAAGGCGACAATGATTGCGGTAAACCCATATCCGAATGACACGTTAGGCTGTAGCTGGCCCATGCTGGCCGAGACTTCAACCATACCGGCAAGACCAGCAGCACCGCCAGCAATCGCCATGACGCCAATGGTGATCAGATTTGGGTTAAAGCCTGCAAACCGGCCAGCGCGGGGCGCATCACCCATTACCTTGATCTGAAACCCCAGAATTGTGCGAGACAGGACAAAACCGCCAAAAATCGCCAAAATCAACGCCCCGACAACGCCCCAATGCAATTGCCCCAGCATGCCGACAAACGGCACGTCAATCCGGTGAATTAACGCCGCATCACTGTACATTTTTGTCAGCGGAAAACCGAATGACATCGGGTCGCGCCATGGCCCTCGAACCAGCCAATCAATGAATAAAGCGGCAACATATGTCAGCATCAACGAAACTAAAATTTCATTGGTGTTAAATCGTACCTTAAGCAAGGCTGGTATCATCGCCCAGAAAATTCCGCCAATAATGCTTGCCACTATCATCGCCGGCATCAGCGTCATCGCCGGCCAATGCGGAAAGCTCAAAGCCATCCAGCCGGAAAAAATCGCGCCAAAGACCAGCTGACCCTCAGCGCCAATATTCCAGACATTCGCCCGAAAACAAAACACCAACCCCGTCGCAGTGATAATCAAAGGACAAGCCTTAACAAACAAATCACCGATCTGGTCAGGGCGCGAAATCGGCGCAACAAAAAATGTGTAGAGCGAGCCAAGCGGGCTAAACCCAAGCAGGCCAAAGATGCCCGCGCCAAACAACAGCGTCAGGATGATTGCAATCGTTGGCGTCAACAGCGTCAGTGACAGCGGGATATGTTTACGCGGTATCATGCTGATCATGCGCTTGCTCCCGGCGCCACATCACTGCCGCCCGCCAAATCACTGGTATGGGCGGTGTCACCCCCCATCAACAGGCCGACTTTTTCTGCCGTTAGATCTGTCGCTGAACCGGCTGGCGACAGGACACCGTTATGCAGCACCACGATCCGGTGCGCAATTGCAAAGATTTCTTCCAGATCCTGCGAAATCATTACTACCGCCGATCCCTTTGCGGCGAGTTCCTGCATTGCCTTGCGGATGAACACCGCCGCCCCAACATCAACACCCCATGTTGGCTGTGATACGATCAGCACGCGCGGCACCTTTATAATTTCCCGCCCGACAACAAATTTCTGCAGATTGCCGCCCGACAATGACGATGCCAGCGGATTAGGTTCGGGCAAACGAACATCAAAATTAGCGGCAATTGCAGCAGCCTTGGCGCGCATCCCAACAAGGTCAAGCACACCACCACGCACCACGCCCGCCAGCGAGTGGTTGGTCAGCAGCGCATTATCGGCAAGGCTCATCGATGGCACTGCTGCGTGCCCGTTGCGCTCTTCTGGAATAAATCCCATACCCGCGACTCGGCGCTCGGCCGGGCCGCTGATACTAATATCCGTGCCATCAAGCTTAATGACGCCGGGCTTTTCTGTCCGCCATTCACCGGTTAGCGCGGCCATCAATTCATCCTGCCCATTACCGGCGATACCCGCGATACCAAAAATCTCGCCAGCGTGCGCCGTAATCGAAATATTACGCAACGCCACCGCAAACGCGTTCGCCTTTGCCCGGTTTAGCCCTTTGACTTCGAATAGTACCTTGGCATCAGCAGGCGCTTGCTGGCGCGCTACATCCTTGACCTTTGCGCCGATCATCATCTCGGCAAGCTCGCGGTTTGACCGGCCCTTGGTCGTTACCGAACCAACATTTTTTCCCCGCCGCAACACCGTAGCGCGGCTGGTCAACGCCCTAATTTCATCTAGCTTGTGCGAAATAAACAGAACCGCTAGACCGTTTTCAGCAAACCGTCGCAGCACCGAAAATAGCTGTTCAGTTTCCTGCGGTGTTAGCACTGATGTCGGCTCGTCCATAATCAGTAATTTTGGTTCTTGCAGCAAACACCTGATAATCTCAACACGCTGTTGCTGGCCGACGGAAAGATTATAGATACGGGCGGCCGGATCAACCTCGATCCCGTAATCCCGAGAAATGCTGGAAATACGGGAAGACAATGATGTGATACTCTCGCCGGCGGGCATGGCAAGCTGGATATTTTCAGCAACAGTCAGCGCGTCAAACAAAGAAAAATGCTGAAACACCATGCCGATACCCAGCTGGCGCGCCTGCTTCGGCCCGCGGATTGAAACAAGCTCACCATTCCAGAACAAGCTGCCCTTATCCGGCTGCAAAAGACCGTAAGCGATTTTCACAAAGGTCGATTTGCCGGCGCCATTTTCACCCAAAAGTGCATGAATTTCTTCAGGGTAGATACGAAAGGACACATCATCATTGGCGGTAAAATCGCCAAACTGTTTAGTGATGCCAACTGCCTCGAACAGGGGCTGTGGGTGCGAACCGCGTGCGTTTGATTTTTGCGACATTCGTCTCTCAGCTTAGTTAGGCACCCATGATAAATCCGCGCCGGGCGCCTCTAACATCAGGCAAATTACACCCGCGGCACCCAGTCGATTAGAATAGAAGAAAAGAACAGTTTCTGTAAAGGTTCAAAGAGGGCCAAAACATGATGGTTTCCCCGGATAAAATTAGGATTTTTTAAAGTAAAAAGCCAGCCCCGGTCAAACCGGCGCTGGCTGTTGTTTTAGGTCAATGCGGCGGCGCCGCGACAAGCCCTACCGTGAAAACTCTGGATAGGCATCCATGCCGAGTTCGGCGCTGTCTAGACCAGCCAGTTCATCTTCCTCGCTGACCCTAATGCCCATGATCTTGTTGATAACAAACCAGACAATCGCAGAAACAACAAAGGTGAAAGCACCGACAATCGCGATTGAAATAATCTGTGTACCAAAGCTCGCATCACCATTTGTCAAAGGAACAGCGAGCGTTCCCCAGATGCCAGCAAAAAGGTGCACTGGAATAGCACCAACAACATCGTCGATCTTCACCTTGTCAAGGAACGGTACCGCGAACACTACAATCACACCGCCAACACCCCCAATTAATGTTGCTGCTCCAAGCGTCGGAGTTAGGGGCTCTGCCGTGATTGACACGAGTCCAGCCAATGCGCCATTCAGAACCATTGTTAAGTCGACTTTGCCATAAAAAATCTGGGTCAATATCAATGCCACAAGCGCGCCACCAGCTGCTGCCGCATTTGTATTGGCAAAAATCCGCGAGATATCTGCGACATCGCCAACACTGCCCATTGCCAACTGTGATCCGCCGTTAAAGCCGAACCAGCCCATCCACAAGATGAATGTTCCAAGAGTTGCTAGTGGAAGATTTGCACCAGGCATGGGTACGACTCGCCCGTCCTTATACTTGCCGATACGAGGGCCAAGGATCAACACACCCGCAAGCGCAGCCCAACCTCCGACTGAGTGGACAACGGTCGAACCAGCAAAATCAAGAAAGCCCATTTCGTCAAGAAAGCCACCGCCCCATTTCCAGCTTGCCTGTAATGGGTAAATCACTGCTGTCAAAATCAGAGTAAACAGAAGGAATGGCCATAGCTTAATCCGCTCAGCCAACACGCCTGACACAATCGACGCCGTTGCCGCACAGAACATTAGCTGAAAAAAGTAATCCGATCCGGTTGCAGCATAGCTAAGGTCGTCAACCTTGTCAGGCGCAACCCCAACCGCCTCAAGCACAGCAACCGCCGGCAAGACACCCGATAATACACCTTCAATCGACCAAGTCCCGAGCGGGTACATCAGATTATAACCAATAAGATAGTATCCGATGGCAGCCAGAGAAAACAGCGCTACGTTCTTGGTAAGCTGCATCGAGGTATTTTTGGCTCTGACAAGCCCTGCTTCAAGCATACAAAAACCGCACGCCATGAACATGACCAAAAAGCCTGACATTAAGAACAGCAGCGAGTTTAGGATAAACACACTATGCTCTGGCGCCTCTTGTGCAAGGGCCGGGCTGGCGATCAAACCAACCGCACCCGCAAGAGGCAAGGATTTCAAAATCAATTTAACCATTATTAACTCCTAAATTTGGCCGTTAAAGCGCGCTTTCGCCCGTTTCGCTAGTACGGATACGGATTGCATCCTGAAGATCAAAGGTAAAGATTTTGCCATCACCGATTTTGCCACTGCTGCTAGCAGATTTAATCGCATCGATGGCCTTGGCAGCCACTTTTGCGGGCACTGCCAATTCGATTTTGACTTTAGGTAAGAAGTTAACGGTATACTCTGCGCCACGATAAATCTCGCTTTTGCCCTTCTGCCGTCCATAACCCTGTACCTCGGTAACAGTCATGCCGGTAATACCAATCTCCAGCAGCGCTTCGTGCACAGCTGTCAATCTTCCCGGCTGGATGATTGCAATGATATATTTCATGTTTCGTCCTTCCTCGACGTTTGTCTGGCATCTTCTGATGCCGTCCCTAACAAGCCAGATGATCCGTCTTTTCCTCGAACCACGATCATGCAAGCGGTAATTCGTGACGGTCTTTTGGGGGGAGCCTGGCGCCGTCTGTCCCGCGGTTATGAGCCGATGGACACGGTGTAACAGCTGTTCTGCGGAAATAATTCTGCTAGTTTTGCATAATTATGATGCGTTTTTTGCATCACCATTATAACGTGACACTAACACCTCGCTGTTTTCTTATGCAAATAGGGCCTAATCCAATGCGTTTTATGACTTCTTTACGGTTTGTTGACGCGGTTGCGCGTGAACAATCAATTCGCAAAGCCGCAGAAAAGCTGGCCATTACCTCGACTGCCCTGAACCGAAGAATCCTACAAATTGAGGATGAAATTGGCCAACCGCTGTTTGAACGACTGGCATCGGGAGTCCGGCTAAATACAGCTGGTGAGCTGTTTGTTCAACATATTCGTACACAGACGGCCGAACTGGCGCGGGTACAATCACAGATTGCCGATTTATCAGGCATACGTCGCGGTCATGTGCGGATTGCCAGCGGGGCGGATACGATGCGCTATTTTCTGCCCGAGGCAGTTGCCCGCTACCGTAGCGAGCACGCCGCCGTCACTTTCGATCTGATTCGCCAGTCAGGCGACGCCGCCGAGGCCGCCTTGCGCACGCTTGAGGCTGATCTCGCATTGATTTTTGAGCCGATTAAAAGCGCCGATTTCCAGACAATGGCGACTGCCCGCCAACAGCTTCATTGCATGATGGCAGCCGATCATCCGCTGGCCAAAAAATCGGTGATCAGGCTTCGCGATTGTATTGGCCAGCCAGCGATACTGCCCCGCTCCGATGCCGGGCTTCGGCAGTTGCTCAATGTCGGGCTGATTAGGCGCAATGTTGAGCTTGGCACAGTGATTGAGTCCAACAGTCAGGAATTTCTGCAAAACTACCTAACGCTGGAACCAGTTATTTCGTTTCAGATTCCCATCGCCATGCCAAGCGATCTTATCTCAACCCCCTCGGCATCAGATAAAATCGTCGCAAGACCGGTCGATCTTGGCGATGTGCCAGCCGGTGTCCTGCATGTAGGCCAGCTCAAGGGCCGTGTTCTGCCTGTTGCCGCGGCAAAGTTTCTGGATATCATCATTAACGAATTGGGGGCGCGTTACGGTGACGATATTGACCAATAGACCAGCCGGCAGATCACCCAGTGAGAGCGTATTAAACTGGATTTCACAAATCAAACCGGCTATCCTGTGCGCGCAATTTCGGGCGCACGCAGTTACCGCTACAGAGCTTGCGATACGACAAAACTGATGAGGGCGAGCAACAATGGCGGCAACGCACCTTCCAACCTGTCTGACCCAACGGTATCTTGGCTGGAAAGCAACAAAATATCAGGAAAATAAAGCCTGGTTCCGCCATCTTGCCGATATGGGTCAGCATCCCCGCGCGATGGTAATTTCCTGCTGTGATAGCCGCGTTCATGTGACAGCGATTTTCGGCTCAGACACCGGCGAGTTCTTCATTCACCGTAATATTGCCAATCTGGTACCGCCATATCTTCCTGATGGTGACCATCACGGCACCTCGGCTGCTGTCGAATATGCGGTGACGACGCTAAAAGTCGCGCATATCATTGTGCTTGGGCATTCCAGCTGTGGCGGTGTGAATGCTTGTTATGACATGTGTTCTGGCGCCGCGCCAGAACTTGAACAAAGCTCGAGCTTTGTTGGGCGCTGGATGGACATCTTGCGGCCGGGCTACGAACGCATCAAAGATCGCGGCACCCGCGAAGAGCAGATCGTCGCACTTGAACGTGAAGGCGTGGTGGTGTCACTCGATAATCTAATGAGCTTTCCGTTTGTGCGTGAGGCCGTGGAGGGTGAGACCTTGTCAATCCACGGGCTTTGGAACAATATTGGCGAGGGCAGCCTGTTTTACTACGACCCTCAGAATAAGGATTGGCGCCCAGTCGAATAATCCCAAGCGCCGCCCATGATCGCAATTGTCAGGCATTCTGCCCGGCAACATAGCCTGACGACCAGGCCCACTGGAAATTATAACCGCCAAGATGACCTGTTACATCGACCACCTCGCCGATAAAATAGAGACCATCAACCGATTTTACCTGCATAGTCTTGGATGATAACTCGTCCGTATCCACACCGCCAAGCGTGACCTCGGCGGTGCGATAACCCTCGGTACCGCTTGGCAAAAGTTGCCAGTCATTGACCATCTGGCCAAGCCGGCGCAAATACTTGTCACTCCGGTCAGCAAGCCGGCCAGCCTCACCAGCAAGAGCGCAGAGTTCCACCGCCAGCCGTTTTGGCACCAGCTCGGCAAGGCAGTTTGCAACATCGGCCTTGGGCTGGCTGGCTTTTCCACCCAGCAAATGCGCGGTCGCATCATGCTGCGGGGCAAGATCCACCGAAACTGGCTTGGCCTCCTGCCAATAGGATGAAATCTGCAAAATCGACGGGCCAGACAGACCGCGATGGGTAAATAACAGCCCTTCAGCAAATGCGGTTGTCCGGTAATTAACCTCGGCCTCGACCGACAGGCCGGACAAGGTTTTGCAACGGCTTAGCACATCCTGATCAAACACAAGCGGCACCAGTCCCGGACGCTGTGTGCGCAGCTTTAAGCCGAATTGACGGGCAATTTCATAGCCAAAACCGGTGGCGCCAATCTTTGGAATCGACAGGCCGCCGGTCGCTACCACTAACGATTGTGCCCTTGCACTCCCGTTATCAAATCTCACATGAAACCCGTCTTCACGCTTGTCTACGGCATGAATTTTACGCCCGATATGCAAATCAACACCGGCCTGATCACATTCGCGAACCAACATATCAATGATATTCTGCGCTGAGCCATCGCAAAATAGCTGGCCCAGCTTTTTCTCGTGATAGGCAATCTTATGGCGCTCGACAAGAGCGATGAAATCATGCTGGCTATATTGGCTAAGTGCCGATTTGCAGAAATGTGGATTGGCCGATAAAAACGCCTCTGGCGCGGTGTGAAGATTGGTAAAATTACAGCGGCCACCGCCCGATATGCGAATTTTCTCAGCCAGCTTCGTCGCATGATCAACCAGCAGAACGCGCCGCCCCCGAAACCCTGCCGTGCTGGCACACATCAGACCCGCCGCCCCGGCTCCGATGATGATCACATCAACATCGGCCACATCAACATCAGCCCTCATCGCTAACTTGCCCGAACCATTCGTAATCTAAAACCCTTAAAATCTGTCCAGCACGTCCGTTACGCGCGGTTTACATATTCGCTGGTTACACCAACTCAAGCGTCACCCAAAGCATGTGTGACCCAAAGCAGGCTGGCAAAATCGTCTCTATCCGTTATGCTACCGCAAAATCCCTTGCGGGGAGTTAAGCTTTTTATGAATTGGCAGATTTACATTGTGAAATGCCGGGATGGCAGCCTTTACACCGGTATCACCAACGATCTAGCCAAACGCATTGCCGCCCATAATGATGGCCTTGGTGCCAAATATACCGCGGCGCGGCGCCCTGTCCGACTGGTCTATAGCGAGGCTTCAGCAGACCGTTCCAGCGCAAGCAAACGTGAGATCGCCATCAAACGCCTGACCCGCAAGGCCAAGCTGGCACTGTGCCAAGTCGGCGCGCCAATGGACCCAGACCAAACCGCCTAATTCAGGCAAAACCTAATTCAGGCAAAAAAGGCCGCTGCCACGATATCCACGCCTGCAGCTAGGCAACCACCTGATCCAGCGCGGCTTCAAAATTGTTCACTGTGCGCTCAATGTTATGCAGCTTATCAAGGCCAAAAAGCCCGACACGAAAGCTCTTATAATCCGGCCCCTCACCGCACTCAAGCGGCACCCCAGCGGCGATCTGCACACCGGCAGCGGCAAATTTGCTACCATTCTTGATCATATCATCATCAGTAAAGCTAACCACAACGCTGGGGGCTTGAAATCCTTTCGCCGCAACCGAACGAAAGCCGCGACTTTCCAGTAATTGACGAATTGCAGCACCAAGCGCGATCTGCTCTTCACGCACTTTGGCAAAGCCGTAGTCCTGCGTTTCCAACAGCGTATCACGAAACACCGCCAGCGCGTCCGTTGGCATGGTCGCATGATAGGCATGGCCGCCATTTTCATAGGCCTGCATGATGGCGTGCCATTTCTTGACGTCACAAACATAGCTGGTAGACTCGGTCTCACCTATTCGGGCAATTGCCGCCTCAGACAGCATGACAAGCCCGCTGCATGGTGAGGCGCTCCAGCCTTTTTGTGGCGCACTTAACAACACATCAACCCCAAGCGCCTTCATATCCACCCAAAGCGTGCCCGACGCCACGCAATCCAGCACAAACAAACCGCCAACCGCATGAACCGCCGCAGCAGCCTGCTTTATATAATCATCTGGCAGCATCATCCCTGCCGATGTTTCGACGTGTGGGGCAAACACAACCGCTGGCTTGTCCCCGGCGATGCGGGCGACCACCTCGTCAATTGGCACAGGCGCAAAAGGGGCTTGCTGATTGCTGCCGGATACCCCACCCTCGCGGCGTGCCGCAAGCACTTTAGTGCTGGCCGCAATTTTGCCCTTATCAAGAATTTCCGACCAGCGAAAACTAAACCAGCCATTACGGATCACCATCACATGCTGGTCATCGGCGAACTGACGCGCAATTGATTCCATGCCATATGTTCCACCACCCGGGATCACCACCACCGCATCGGCGTTATAAGCGGTCTTCAGCGACGCAGAAATGTCGTTCATTACGCGCTGAAATGACTTTGACATTGAATTTAGCGAGCGGTCGGTAAAAACCACCGAATATTCAAGCAACCCGTCAGGATCAATATGTGGCAATAATGATGACATGAAACCCTCCCTGCATGGCACGGCACCCGGCCGGCCTCTCGTCTGACGATATATAGGCCGGGCATTAACCGAATGCAAATGGACAAAATAACGCTGTTACCAAAACCGCAATTACGTCATATAACTGTCCATCAGGCTGGCCGGACCTGGCGGTTAATCACCTGATAGGGAACACCAAAAATCCAGCCTTCATAGCGGGCCGCCATTGCCACAGACAGCGGCACATCAAAGCCCAAATTTCTGGCAAAAAACCGCAGAGCCGCCGCCGCAATAATGGCGTCTGCCTCGTCAGCATCATGTCCTTTGGCGATAAAATCATCGGCAACCGGCTCGCTGTCATATTGTGCCAGAGCGCGACCTAAAAACGCCGGATCCGCTGCGGCTTTCTTAGCGGACACCATACCAAGCCGGTAAAAGTAGAAACTTGGGAAGATCTCCACTAGAACCATATCCGTCACACCGGCAACAATATCGTCAAACGGCCAGACCGAAAGACGGCGACCCAGCCTTTGACGCAACCGGTGCAAAAGGCGCATTCCCGCCAGCGATCCGGTTGACACATTATCTGCGCCAACCGCCTTAAAGGTTGGTGATGGACTGCGCCCGGCATTGCGGGCGGAGATTTCGGTCACGCGGCGGCGACTCGCATAACGATCGGCCTGATAATGTGGCGGCGACAGGTAATAATCGCCCCATATCTCGTGCGAGAACATCGCGCCGCCATAAAAATCGGGCTGTCCTTGATTAACCGCGTCCACCAGCGCCCATAACGCCGCTATATCATTAGGTGCGCTCTTTGAGGTAGGTACGCTGTTTAGGGCGGTTTCGGTGCCGGGAAAATAGCCACCCTCATCAACAAAAGGATGCGCAAAGGCAAAATCGATTCCCACCAGAACCGGCGCGTGACCTGCGGCCGCGTCGGCCATCACAAGAAGATGGCCAAAAACCTGCTGGCGCGACCAATATTTTGTTACTGGCGGCGCAACCCGCCTTGGTACCGATGCCCCCGGCCTTGCAAGGGCAAGCTGGAGACCAGCATGATGCTTTGCTTTTGCCCCTGACCAATCAATGCCGAGAAAGGCTGAAAAAAGAATCTGGCTTTTCATATAAGATCAGAAAAATCTGTGATATTAACGACCATGAAACGCCCCTTTTGTCATCGTCATCATTATGGCTATCGTCATGGCCTCGATTATCCGGCAAGGACCCGATCACCGATGCGAAGGCTAAACCAGATGGCGGTTACTGTTAAGTTATTTGATTACCGGAAAGACCGCCCATGCCGAGATTAAAACCAAGAATCTCCCCAGCCAGAGCAGCCTTAGCTGGTCCCATGAAATCTGATCTGAGTATGTTTGATCTCATTATTCTGGGCAGCGGTGTGGCCGGCCTGGCCGCCGCACAATGCGCGCAAAAGTACGGAAAAACAGTTCTGCTGGTTGATAAGGGGCGACGGCTTGGGGGACGCGTTGCCACGCGTCGCAAAGATGGCTTTGTTTTCAACCATGGGACACAGTTCGTCACAGCGACAGGCACCGCTTTTGCCAGTTTGCTTGGCCATGCCCGGCGGTTTGGCTGTCTTACCGACTGGCAGGTCAGCCCGAATAAAACTGTGCAGATCGGCGCACCGACAATGCGTGACCTGCCGCAATTCATTGCCAAGGGCCTCGATATTCACCAGCAGACTGAAATCACTAGCATTGCCCGTCACGGCGAGGCTATCAGCTTTTTTGACAAGGATGGTCTGGTTGCCTGTGGCCACCAAGCAATTATCACCGCCCCTTCCCCTCAAAGCGCCAGATTATTGGCGGCTCCCTATCCTGAGCTTGCCGCAACCGCCAGCCTTGCCAGTTATGAGCCGTGTTGGACAATCATGCTTGGCCTTGAAAATGACGACGGCATTACGCCAATGCCGCTGCGTGATGAGACGGCCGGTATCCAGTTTGCGGCACTCGAGACGTCCCGGCAAAACCATCAACGCGTCGCGGCTGAGCAGATCCGGCCTGCACTGACCATTCAGGCCAGCGGCGCATGGAGCCAGCAGCATTTAGAGACCGACCCGCAGGATGTAATCGACAGCCTGACCGCCATTTGGCAAGACATAACCGGACACCGGCTTGGCACTATCGTTGACGCCACCGCACATCGCTGGCGCTATGCTAAAGTCAGTATGGCGGCACCAGAAACCGCCGCGCGGCTGAGTAATGATCAAAAACTGGCACTTGCCGGCGACTGGCTTGGTGGGCCACGGGTCGAGCAAGCATTTGATAGCGGGCAACAGGCCTTTTATGCTCTGAAAGCAAGCCACGAAACCAGCAACGCCCACTAGACCGGCGCAAAGCCGCGATACCCGATGGTCAGGCTGACCTCAACCGTGCTAGACAACAAAAATTAAGGCGAAGTTTCCAGATGATTGAAGTGCTAAATATATCAATCCCGTTTTTTGCGCTGATCTTCTTGGGGTTTGGTGCGCATGCCGTTGGCTTTATTGATGCCGCTGGCGCCCAAACCATGTCGCGGTTTGCCTTTTATGTGACGCTGCCACCCTATATGTTCCTGAAAGTCTCGGCAAGCGAACCGTCAAGCATCCTGAATTGGGGCTTTGTCTGGCGTTATGAAAGCGCCACGATTATCATATATCTTGGTGCGGCGGCCATCGGTTACTGGCTATTTCGCCTAAAGCGTTTGGAAAGCGGCATTTTTGGGCTGAATGTTGCCTACCCGAATTATGGCTATATGGGGATCCCGTTGGCGATCCTCGCCTTTGGCGATGCAGCGGCGTTGCCCATGGCGTTGATATTGTTTGCCGACACAATTGTTCTGTTGGCTCTGACATCCTGTTTTGTTGCTGGCAATGATGGCGGTGTTTTTCCGGTGATCAAGCGTATTTTTACCACCATGCTCAGCAACCCGCTGGTTCTGGCAGTGATGGCAGGGTTGCTATTTTCGGCATCCGGCCAACCTTTGCCCAAAATACCCCAGCAATTCGGCAGCCTGCTGGCGGGGGCCGCTGCACCGGTTGCATTATTTGCACTTGGCGCCACCCTCTATGGTCAACCGGTACGCGCCGCCGCAGCCGAGGTTACTGCCATTTCACTGCTGAAATTGATTGTCCATCCGCTGCTGGTTGCCTTTTTCTTTTTGGGCTTGGCGGGACAGGACCCGCTATGGATCAAGGTTGCCATTCTGTCGAGCTGTTTACCGGTCGCCGCCAACGTATTTATGCTAGCCAACCATTATGGTGCCTACACCGGACGCACCGCATCGGCCATTCTGATCAGCACGCTATTTGCGAGCACCAGCGTTCCGGTATTTCTCTATTGGTTATTTTATGGGCATTTCTAACCGATTTGCAGCCAGCACCATGCAAGTCCTTGCCAATATCGGGGGCGTGCGACATATCGTCTTGGCGGTTGTACGCTGAACTTATTGGCATTTTTCCGGATGTAATCCTATACTAGGGGATCGGCGGCTTGGTCTGGCCTTGGGTCTGGATGTGCGCCCTCTGTTAACAGAAAGCTCCTTGATGTCATGATTACTGAACTTGGACATTTTGCCTTAATCACCGCGTTTGTGCTCAGCCTTGTTCAGGGGTTTTTACCGTTAATCGGGGCCGCACGCGGTAATGCCGCCATGATGCTGATTGCACCCGCCGCAGCGATCAGCGTCATGCTGGCCGTGGCGTTTTCTTTTGGCGCGCTTGTCTGGGGTTTCATCACCTCTGATTTTTCGCTTGCTCTCGTCGCCAACCATTCGCATTCAACCAAGCCGATGATCTATAAAATATCCGGCACATGGGGCAATCATGAAGGCTCATTAATACTATGGATTTTGATCCTTGCAATTTATGGCGGCGTTCTGGCGCTTGGTGGCCGTGCCATGCCGATGGCTCTAAAAGCGCGTATTCTCGCAGTTCAAGGCTTGGTCAGCACCGGCTTTCTGGCCTTTAGCCTATTTACCTCAAATCCGTTTTTGCGGCTCGGCACTGCCCCGCTTGATGGCAAAGGCCTCAATCCGATTTTGCAGGATCCGGGTTTGGCAATTCACCCGCCGACGCTCTATCTTGGCTATGTTGGCCTGTCGATGGCGTTTGCCTTTGCCGTTGCAGCGCTGATTAGCGGCGAGGTTGATCGGCTTTGGGCAAAATGGATGCGTCCGTGGATTATGGCTGCATGGTGCGCGCTGACCTGCGGCATCGCACTTGGCAGCTGGTGGGCTTATTATGAGCTCGGCTGGGGCGGCTGGTGGTTCTGGGACCCGGTTGAAAACGCGTCACTAATGCCGTGGCTGGCGGCTACCGCGCTGTTGCATTCGGCGATCGTTGTTGAAAAACGCGGCCAGTTAAAAAGCTGGACAGTGCTGCTGGCGATCATGGCTTTCTCGTTATCGCTGGTTGGCACATTCATTGTGCGTTCAGGCCTGTTGACCTCGGTGCATAGCTTTGCCTCTGATCCGGCGCGCGGTGTTTTCGTGCTAGTGATTTTACTGTTTGCCGTTGGTATACCGCTGGCGCTTTACGCATGGCGGGGCCCACAGCTGGTCACCACCGCAGATTTTAGCCTGACAAGCCGCGAGGGCGGGCTGATCGCCAATAATATGCTACTTGTTGTTGCGACGGCGATTGTCCTTCTTGGGACATTTTACCCGCTTGGCCTGGAAATGGTTACCGGCGCCCGCATCACCGTTGGACCGCCCTATTTCGATGCAACCTTTAACCCGGTTATGGCATTATTGATGATGATTATGGCAATCGGGCCAGTGATGGCTTGGCGGCATGGCAAAACAGCGCGATTACGGGTGGTTCTGATCACAGCTGCCGTTGGCGCGGGCATCACGGCTGGTCTGACATCGGCCTTTGCAGTCGGATTTAGCATCGGCGCACTGGTTGCGCTTGGCCTTATCGGCTGGTTGGGCGCGGGCATCGGCGCGGATATCTGGCAGCAGCTAAAACCGCATGGCGGTGCGGGCATCGCCCGCCGAGCGCGGCGTGTTCCAACTGAAGTTATCGGGATGTGGCTGGCGCATTTCGGCATTGTTATTTTCATGCTTGGTGCGGTTGGCGATAATCTTTATAACAGCGAACAGGTCGTGCGCGCCAAACCGGGGGATGTAATCCAGATTGCCGATCGCAACGTCACCTTTACCGGCGTTAAGCAGGTTCAGGGACCGAATTACCAGGCCTTAGCAGCGCAGCTGGAATATCGCGACCAATCAGGCAAACTGTTTGCCCTGTTAACGCCAGAAAAGCGCATCTATAACGCTGAACGCCAAACCACAACCGAGGCCGCAATTCGGCCTACCCTACGCGGTGATGATTATGCCGTGCTCGGCGATGGTGACAATAAAATCGGCTTTACGCTTCGGCTCTATTACAAACCGCTTGTCAGCTGGATCTGGGGCGGCGCGGCAATCATGGCGCTTGGTGGGCTGCTCGCTGCATTCGGGCGGCAACGCACTGCGGCCAATCAAACCAGTCCGGTCACCAACTCGACAACCGCGATGCCAGCATCAGGCAGGGGCGCATGATGAGCCAACTGCGCCTGTCATTTCTGTTGCCGCTTTTGGCATTTACCGCCTTGGCGTTAGTTGGCGCTGTGGCGCTCTATGCCACCCTTTCGGGTAGCCGTGATCCAGCGCAGCTGCCATCGGTTCTGGTGAACAAATCAGCACCGCGCACAAGCCTTGCCAACCTCATGCCCAATGACGCCGGCGATAATATGGTCCAGCTTACCGCATTCAAGGGGCAGCCCCTGCTGGTGAATTTCTTTGCTTCATGGTGTGCGCCCTGCCGCGCCGAAGCCCCGGCTCTTGAAATGCTGTCGAAACGGGTCGCCATTCTGGGCATCGCCTACAAGGATCGCGGCGAAGACACGAACAGCTTTCTTGAACAATATGGCAATCCATTTCGGGCGGTCGGCATGGATACTGACGGGCGTATGGGCATTGAATGGGGGGTTTATGGCGTGCCGGAGACCTATCTGCTGGATGCGAATGGCGTGGTTAAGCTGCGTCATGCCGGCCCGCTGACAAGAGGCGTCATTGATGCCACGATCATGCCGGCGCTAGAGGCACTTGGATCGTGGTGATTTTACCCCGCATGCGCAATCTAATGCTTGTTGGTATTTTGCCCTTGGGGCTGCTGCTTGTCAGCCTTGTGCCAAATACCATCGTCACGACAGCAGCAAATGCAATCACCGCCGAGGAAATGCTGGCCAATCCCGAGCTTGAAGAGCGGGCGCGCAACCTGTCCAAGCAATTGCGCTGTCTAGTTTGCCAGAACCAATCAATTGACGATAGCGATGCCGACCTTGCCCGGGATTTACGGCGCGAAGTCCGCAGCCAGATTGCTGCAGGTGATAGCGACGAGGCGATTATGGATCAGCTACAACAGAAATACGGCGATTATGTTTTACTAAATCCGCCACTTGATCTCGCAACGATGTTTCTGTGGCTTGCGCCATTTGCGTTTATGCTGCTTGGCGGGGTGATCGTGCTTATGGCACGCCGCCAGAGCGGCACTGAATCGATAAATGAGCTTGACGCGACCGAGCGTGCAAAGATTGAAAAAATGCTAGCAAGCCTTAATGGTCGGAACGAGTAAAAATCATGACCACGCAAATCCTGAATAATTTGTCACTTGCTAGCCTGCCAGTTATTGCCGGCACTATTGTCATTGGAATGGCTCTGACAGGGCTGGCTCTTTGGATCATTCAGCGCGGCCGCACGCAGTTGCTCCCCGGCGAGCACACCCGGGCTATATTCCGGAAAATTGATGTTTTGCAGGCCGAACGTCAACGCGCCGACCAGGACCGTGCCGATGGCAATATCAGTAATGATGATCATGCCAGCGCCTGCCGTGATATTGACCGGCGATTACTTGGCCTCAGCGCCGAGATGGAACGGCTTGAGACCGCTGGTAAATCAATTTTGACATGGCCATGGTTGCTTGCCAGCCTGCTGGTGCCGGTGCTGTCGCTGGGGATCTATCTTGGTATTGGCAATCCTGAAAGGCCTGATCGACCTTTTGCCAGCCGGACCGCCGAAATTGCCGCTGTCAGGGCTGGCGCAGATGAAAATCAGAACGCTGCGGCCACCGCCCTCCGCGAGGCCATCGCTGCAACCGAAAAAGCCCCACAAGATATCGGGGCTTGGTTACTGCTAGCACAGGCGGCGGCAAATGTTGGTGATAGCGAAACCGAAATTCGCGCCTTGCGCACAGGCATCAACATCACCAATGGCGATATCGCCATCACCTCAATGCTTGCCGAAGCGTTAAGCCGTGCCGCCGATGGTCAGGTGACAATTCCAGCACGCGCGTTGATAAAAACTGTGCTTGCAGCTGATCCGGCAGAACCACGCGCCCTATTCCTTGCCGGTCTAGCAGCGTTTCAAGATGGCGAATACGCCGCCTCGATCCAGCAGTGGCAATCATTATTGGCTGTATCAAACCCCGATGCGCCCTGGGTTCCGCTGGTGCGTGAGAATATGCAGCGCGCCGCCGAAGCTGGTGATCTCACTCTGCCAGCAAGCCAACCGACAGATCAAGCCGCCAATGTCATGCCGTTAGGGCCCAATGCCGAGGATGTAGCCAATGCGGCGAATATGACCGAGGCTGAGCGCGATGAGATGGTTGCCGGCATGGTAAAGCGGCTGGAGGACCGGCTTGCCGAGACACCTGATGACACTGATGGCTGGGTTCGTCTGGCCCGCGCCTATGATGTATTGGGCAAAAGCGAGGCCGCGCTCGAAGCCCTCGCTACCGCGGCAAAATCAGCACCGAATGACCTAGATATTCAGCTAAGCCTGCTGGAACTTATTCTTGCCACCGGCAACACAAGTGCCGATAAAGAGCGCGCCAATGCGGCACTTGCCGCTGCCAAGGCTATTGCGCCAAAAAACCCACAAACACTGTTTTTCGAAGGGCATCTTGCCCGCCTGTCTGGAAATCATGGTACTGCGCGTGACGCATGGCAGACATTGCTAACGATGATGGAACCGGGCAGTGACGCGGCAAAAGCACTGGCAGCCGAGATCAAGAAACTTGACTAGTAGTATTTCTGCACATCAGATAAACAGCCAACTAAAGCGCCTTTTTCAAGTCTGCAGCGTCCTTTTTCACCGCATCAAATTCGGCACGCAAACGGGCGATCTCTGCATCCGACAAAAGTGCAATATTGGAATAATCTTTTTTCCAATCGGCCGCCCCCGCCCATTTCAACGGCGATGCCTTAATCGTCCGTGGTTCGCAGGCATCAAGCAAAAGATCTAGCGCCATCCGTGCCGCAAGATCCTGTGACGGCTGGTCATGCGGCAAGCCAGCTCCATTACCCAGCGGCAGATCATTAAACAACAGGCGCGGCGCCCCAACATAAGAGATAATATCGCGGGCACAGCCCATGATCACTGTTGCAATACCCGCCGCCTCCAAATGCGCCGCTGCCAACGCCACTGACTGATGACAGACCGGACAATTCGGCACCATCACCACCGCATCCACAGCATCATCTCTGCATAATGACAACAGCTCTGGGCAATCTGTTTGCGTCGTTACACGCTGGGAACGGTTGGTCGGCAGACCATAAAAATTTGGAGATACCGACCCGATATAGCCAGCTGCGGCAAGCCGCTGCATCGCAGCAAGCGGGAAATAGCTTGCCATATCACTCGCCGTTGTATGCGCACGGTCAATGGCAATATGCGCAATCCTGACATCGGGGAAAGGTGTAATCGGTTCAGCATAGCAGCGGAAGAATTTCGCCTTGCCATTATAGGGCGCACCCGGCCCCTGCTCACCATTCGCCGGATCAAAGATCGACGCGGTCGTCACAATACCAATCCGCGCCTCACAAAGCGGTTTTTCTAGGTGGGTAAACGGCACATGATCAAGTTTTGCCCATTCATAGGGCTCGCCATAGCCAAGACCGATATAATAGCTCTTGATCCGTGGCAGGTAATCAAGCGGCGCGTTGTAATCTGGATCCATTTCGCTATCCCCATCAAAAAACTGCATTGGGCGGTTGTGGCCATTAACCCTACTGAGAAAAAGGTAAATTCTCGATTCAGCCTAGGCCAGATGTCGCGCCGCCACCCGCCGCATCACAATTCGGCCAAGCAGCAATCCGGCAATCAGCATGCCAAAAAAGGGCAACATCGCGTTACTGTTCAATAGTAAACTGGCAACCACCGGTCCCGGGCAAAGGCCAGAAATACCCCAGCCAATGCCGAAAATCACACTGCCGGCAAGCAATGGCTTGTCAATGCTAGACGCGGTTGGCAGCAAAAATTCTGCCGATTGAATCGGCGCTTCACGCTCAAGCACAAAACGCAAACCGATGGCATTCACCAATACACCGCCGCCCATAACCAGCGCAAGAGACGGATCCCAATCACCAAAAACATCAAGAAAACCGACAACTTTAGCCGGGTTCAACATACCGGCAATCGCAAGGCCGATACCAAAGATGGCACCAATGATCAGGGCTGTAATCAAACGTGTCATAATTACCTCCACGACTATATCTGATTGACGATCGCAACGGTTGCCACCGCACTTGTCATAAAGGCCATAACGGCAACGAATGAGCGCGGTGAAAAGCGGGCAAGCCCACAAATGCCGTGCCCTGATGTACAGCCCGATCCAATAGCCGTGCCAAGCCCGACCAAAAACGCCGCAATATAAAATTGTGGACCGCTGGCAACGGCCTGCCAAATAATTGGCACTTTGCTCAGTGCCTGCCATAAAAGCGGGCCACCAACAACACCCAATAAAAACGCCAGACGCCAGCTGCGATCACCGGAGGACGCCGCACCAAACAGGCCGCCAAGAATGCCGCTTACGCCCATCACGCGGCCTTGAAATGCCATTAATAATAGTGCCGCAAGACCGATAAGACAGCCGCCTAGAAATGCGCTAAGCGGGGTAAAACTTGCCCATGCAATTGTCATAGATTTTCCTTGTGTAACAATATTTGAGTCCGGGGCGCCCGGTTGCAGCCTGCCATCTGGCACCGCTGAAAACAGGGTCAGGATGATTTTTTAGACTTCAGTCCTGAAATGGGAACTTTCAGATAGACGCCGCCTCCAGGCTCACTAGCCGGCATATGACCGGCCCGCATATTCACCTGAATTGACGGCATGATAAGCGTCGGCATGGCAAGCGTCGCATCGCGTTTTGTGCGCATTGCAACAAATTCCGCCTCGCTTGCGCCGTGACCGATATGAATGTTTTTCGCACGTTCTTCGGCAACGCTGGTTTGCCACGCGACCTCGCGCCCGCCGGGGCTGTAATCATGGCAAACAAAAATACGCGTTTCATCGGGAAGCGACAGAATTTTCTGGATAGAACGATAAAGCTGGCCGGCGTCCCCACCCGGGAAATCGGCGCGTGCGGTGCCCCCATCAGGCATGAACAGCGTATCCCCAACAAAAGCTGCATCGCCAATAACGTGGGTCATACAAGCCGGCGTGTGGCCGGGCGTATGGATCACATAAGCCAAAAGCTCGCCAATCATGTACTGACTGCCATCTTTGAACAGTACATCAAACTGGCTGCCATCCCGCTGAAATTCGGTGCCGGCATTGAACATTTTACCAAATTCTTCCTGCACCTCGACAATCTGCTGGGCGATACCAATTTGCCCACCGCGTTCCTGCTGGATATAGGGGGCTGCCGATAGATGATCTGCATGAACATGCGTTTCAATCAGCCATTGAACCGCCAACTGATGCTGCTCAATATAATCTAGAATTGCATCTGCGTGCGTATAACCGATTGTGCCCGAGGCATAATCAAGATCAAGCACGCTATCAATAACCGCACAGGCATTGCTGCTCGGGTCTTTGACCACGTAGCTGATCGTGTTGCTCGCCGCATGGAAAAACCCTTCAACCTGCGGGATGATTTGATCTAAATGTTTACCAGATGGCATTTTTAAAAATATTACCTCCCCTAAATATTTGCCCATGAGCACTTCACCTGTGCCCAATCCTATCATCGCCGAAACCGTCATAAGCGATGCCCCTGACACCGCCGTTTCGGGATCAAATAGCGCTGGCAGAAAGTGAGATTAACTATCGCCGTTTTAGCAAAACATATTACATCTAAATCGGTTAACTACGCAAAATATTTCCAGTTGTAATTCGTCTGATCGCCTGCCAAACTTTTATACATCGATAGGGAGTGTGCCGCGATATGGCATATTCCTTATTGATCCAGACTTGGTTTTGATCCCGCAAAACTACAGGCTTGGCTCCATCATTAATGCGGGCAAAACGGATTTTAAAATGCGCAAGGCTTATTGGATTAGCACCTATCAGAAAATCATTGACGAAAGTAAATTGGCTGCCTACGCAGCGCTGGCAGGGCCGGCAATTAGCGCTGGCGGTGGGCGGTTTCTCGCCCGCGGCACACCGGCAAAGGCCTATGAGGCTGGAGTACTTGAGCGCACTGTTCTGATCGAGTTTGACTCGCTTGAGGCCGCGATTGCAACGCATGATGGCGCGGCGTATGGCGCCGCACTTGACGCTCTGGATGGCGGCGCAGTGCGTGAAATCCGCATCGTTGAAGCAGCCGAATAAAGGGCCAAATAACTGGCAAAGTGTCCCGCCTGACAACCCGCCAACAAGATAATAGATCCGAGATTATTTGTTAGATCATGAGAGGCTCACAATGGAGTATGAAATCAAGCCCCTAACCCAGGGCTTTGGCGCAGAAATCTTCGGACTCGATCTTGCCGCTGGATATAGTGACAATCTTGCCCAGGATCTGGTTGAAGCCTGGAACGATGCAGGCGGCCTGATGGTGATCCATGGCCAGACCCTCTCCAGCGAGCAGCATATTGCGCTGTCTAAAAATTTTGGCCCACTTTTTGGCGACCCGAACGAAAACCCTCTGCAAGATACGGTAAGCCGCTATATTCATCCGGATCACCCAGAAATCTATCGGGTATCTAATCAGGTTGGCGAAGATGGTGCTCCAAAAGGACGAAAGGGGGCTGGCACCTATTGGCATTCGGATGTGTCATTTCGTGACCGGCCAGCGCAGGCGTCACTGCTGCACGCCAAAACCATTCCACCGGTTGGCGGCGACACAATCTTTGCCGATCAAGCCGCAGCCTATGAGGCGCTGAGTGACGGTATGAAGGCCATTTTAATGCCACTTTACGCATGGCATGATTTTGAAGTGGCCGCGCGCACCCAGTATGCTAAGCCGGTGATTGTTGAAAATGATATGGATGGGGGCAATCGTGCGCGGCATCCGCTGGTGCGTACAAAGCCCGAAAATGGTAAAAAGAGCCTGTTCGTAAATCCGGGGTTTACATCACATATCGACGGGCTTGATACGGCTGAAAGCAGCGCCATTCTCAAGTTTTTATATCAGCATTCGATCCAGCCACAATTTCTCTATCGTCATCGCTGGACCGAGGGGGATTTGCTGATTTGGGACAATCGTTCACTGATGCATTTTGCGGTAATGGATTACCCTGATGATGAGCCGCGCTATATGGAACGCTGCACAGTGATTGGCGAGAGGCCCGTCTAGACAGATATACCAAATCCAGCGCGTTACTATAGTTTTAAGGGGAGCGGTCAATGCCCAAGGCCTATTGGATCACCACCTATCATAGTATCTCTGACATCAGCAAGGTCGAGGCCTACGCCAAGCTGGCAGGCCCGGCTGTAGAGGCCTGCGGCGGACAATATCTCGCGCGCGGCGTCGCCCAGGCAGTCTATGAAGCTGGCATCGCCGAGCGCACCGTTCTTAGTGTCTTTCCCAGCCTTGATGCCGCTATCGAGGCGCATGACAGCCCTGGCTATAGCGCCGCCCTGGAGGCATTGGGCGATGGCGCGGTTCGCGAAATCCGCATCATCGAGGGGCTGGACTAGCGCGATAGAATTTTCCGCCAGGAGGTTTTGCGGATTATCCGCAACAGCAGTCCGCATTAATCGTCGGCACTAACCACTAGCGCCGCACATTTCTCGCGGGTTGCCGAATCAATCGGACAGGGGCGCTGATCATCGCTGGCGACATTCACATGAACAAAAAAACCCGTTGCCGCTGTTGTATCTGCAGCGGCCAGAAACAGCCCAATATCATAGGTAATCGAGCTGCTACCAATGCGACGGATTGCAATTCCAACCTCAACATCATCCGGATAGGCAACGTCAGTGAAATAATCACAGCCCGATGATGCTACCAAAAATAGGGTTTCATCACCGGCAAGTGCCAGAATACCCGAATCAATCAGGAACTTATTAACCGCGGAATCAAACAGCTCGTAATAGACCGCATTATTCATATGGCCATATTGGTCATTATCACGCCAGCGTGTTGCAAAACTGGAAAAGTAGCGATAGGCATCACGCCCTTTTGGACGCGGCCGCATGGTCTGCTTAATCATCATCACCCCTCGTTAAACAGCTGTATTTACTGGTCACTATGCAGATTTGTTCGGGCATGATCGCAGAATTACGGTCTGGCAAAGATCATCATCACACGAGAATGACCACATCACGTCAGATGATTTTCCAGAAACGCCATCGTCCGGCCCCACGCCATTGCCGCAGCCGCGGCATCATACTGCCCGCGATGATCACAATTAAAACCATGTCCGGCGTCATAGAAATAGGTTTCAACATTCGGCTGGGCAGCGGCAAAAGAACGCGCCCCCTGTTCAGGAATAGATGCATCAAGTAGGCCAAAATGCGCCATTACCGGACAGGTCGCGTCACGCCCCGCCAATGTCGGCAGCTCGCCGCCATAATAGCTGACCGCAGAGCCGAGACCGCTTGCTCGATCACAAGCCATTCGCCACGCAAGTGATCCGCCCCAGCAAAAACCAACTGCCCCCACCCTGCCGGCCGACGCCACAAAATCAATCGCCGCCTTAACATCATCTTGGCTGTTTGCATCTGCCTGTTCTTTCAGGCGCCGCCCCTCGGCAACCCCATCAGCATCATAGGCAAGCGCGATTGCTGGCCCAATCCGGTCGAACAACGCTGGCGCAATCGCAAGATAGCCCGCCGCGGCAAAGCGGTCGGTTACCTCACGGATATGGGGGTTTACCCCAAAAATTTCCTGAATGACCACCACCGCGCCTTTCGGCGTTGCGGCAGGGGCAGCAAGATACGCATCCAGCTGATGCCCATCTACCGCGGTTAAGATCACATTATTACCCATACTAACCTCTTTCCTGATACAGATGCCCGCACATTGACCGTCCAGACATCGCTTAATAGCGTTAAAAATCGCCCATAGTCTGACCCAGCACCGCGACAAAGACAATAATATTGGGTGATGATAACAGCCATTAAAACCCGGCTTCGACCGATTTATCACTCGTTAGGGCTTGAAGCCAGTTTTCTGGCATGAAATAGTAAGTCACCCGGTGACCGCAGTAACAATATTATCGCGGCAAGGCTGTTCTGGCGGCAAGCGATCGCCGTCCCTACCAAGAGCACAAAGCCTCAAAACACCCCAGACCCAAACCACCTTGGCTACGGAGAATCTCATGCAGCAAAGACAATTAGGCAAAACCAGCCTGCATCTATCCGCCATCGGCATCGGTGCCATGTCTTTTACCGATTTTTACGGCAAAACCTCAGAGGCAGAATCGCATCGGGTGCTAACGGCGGCGCTGGATCTGGGGGTTAACCATATTGATACCGCCAATGTCTATGGCGGCGGCCTTAGCGAGACGGTGATCGGCAGTTTTCTGGCAAAACAGGGGGCGCAAAAAACCCGCCTTTTCCATATTGCCACCAAAGCCGGTATCGCTGTCGACAAGGCAATTGGGCGCCGTTATTTCGACAATAGCTCGGCCTATCTGCAGGCCGAGCTTGACGCATCATTGACACGGTTGGGGCTGGATTATATCGACCTTTATTATATCCACCGGCGCGACGCCGACACCCCGATTGAAGAGGTAACCGAAACGCTGGCGGCAATGGTAAAATCCGGCAAGATTGGCGCGTTTGGCTTTTCCGAGATTGCTCCCACATCGCTGTACCGGGCCGCTGCCATTCATGATGTTGCTGCTGTACAATCGGAATATTCGTTATCGGTGCGCAGTCCAGAAATGGGCCTGGTGCAGGCAACTGCGACGTTGGGGACGTCGTTGGTCGCCTTTTCGCCGGTTGGCCGATCGCTATTGACCGACAAACCGCATTCCCCAAAAACTGCTGCGGCCAGCCCTTGGCTGAAGAGCAACCCGCGTTTCATAGAGCCGAACCTTTCCGCCAATATTGAGGCCACCGCCGGTTTCCGCAGATTGGCCGCCGAATTTGGCATGAGTGCCGCCGCGCTGGCGATTGCGTGGCTGTTGCATAAGGGCCGGCATATCATCCCTATTCCTGGCACAAGATCGGCCAACCATCTTCGTCAGCATTGCGAGGGTGCGGCGAAATCATTGACGGCGGATGATATCGCGCGGATTGAGACCGTGCTGCCAATCGGCTGGGCGCATGGCGACCGCTATTCAGACGGGCAATGGGTTGGCCCCGAAAAATACTGCTAAGCTCAATCCTGTTGGGCAGAACATCCTCGCCACGACCCCTAGAAATCATAAAAAGGTTCGCTTCATTGCCCCTTATTTACGCTTTTGCTATCATCGAGGGCTGATCGCCGGATAATCCATGCACGCAATTACATCTCGAAAGGGTTGCCATATGCCTAGTTTTGACATTGTAAGTAAAATTGACACGACTGCGGTCGATAATGCGCTGGCTGGCGTGACCAAGGAAATGGGCGTTCGCTATGATTTCAAAGGCAGCAAATGTGAGGTTTCGCGCAATGACGAGACCATCCTGATCAAGGCCGATGATGAATTGAAACGCCGTCAGGTTGAAGAATTGATCGTCATCCACCTCACCCGCAAGGGCGTTGATACCAAGGCGCTGGAATTTGAAAAGCCGGAACAGGCTGGTGGCAATAGCGTTCGCCAGACCGTGCTGGTGCGCCAAGGCGTGCATCGCGAGGTTGCGCAAAAGATTGTCAAGGCGATCAAGGGCGCCAAGTTAAAGACGCAGGCCGCAATTCAGGGTGATGAAATTCGCGTGTCAGGCAAAAAGCGTGATGATTTGCAGGCCACCATGGCGATGATCAAGGCACTGGATATCGACCTGCCACTGCAATATGAAAATTTCCGCGATTAGGGAATTTCACCGATCAAAAGGGACTAGGCATAGGGCTTTTGCCTTTTAACCCCTGTGATCAAATTCGAAGCAGTTACACAGATGCGCTAACCACCAGACAGAAAGCGGCTGACATTGTTCAATAAACACAAAGGGAAATCGTGCGGCCGAGAAGAGTTAGCAACACTGCGATAACCCAATAACTTTAGAGATTTGGCTAGCTACTGAAACGCGCGGCAAGTCGGATGTACGACCATATGTACGACCGCAGCGCCTGGTCCACCCATACCCCACATCGAAACAAATGGCGGGGGCGGTTTATAAAATATGCATGTCTCTTTTTCATCTTATCAAACGCTCATTAACCGCCCTCAAGACGTCCAAATATCTACCCTCAGCACCTGTAAACAGCTCGACATTCTCCTTCTCCATTTTACACACTGTGTGTTATCGTGACACAAGGCAGCAGCTCCAAGACAAAGGCTTGGTCGTGATTGATGGCAATATGGTTTGGATAAACCGAGAGGTAGAGGCTAATATGGCGCCTTATTCGGACTCTTAAGACTAAATTCCTACACAGAATGTGTGTGGGGTGGGGTACCTCATTTAGGGTACCCCACCCCACATGTGCTTTAGTCATAAAGTGCGAAAAAAAAGATTATAGAGGATGGTTCCTTTTTTCATTTAGCTCTCATATCGAGTTTCACCCCGCTTTGTTGTGTCGGTGCTGAGTTCCATCAACAACGGTTCATGCGCCCGTTGTGAGCAATTATGCCTCAGGCAAAAATGACAGTTTATGCCTATCTTGCTAAAGTTGTCTTTAGCTGGTGGGGGAAAAGCTGATGTATATATCAACTTGCTTGAATGTTTAATACTGCAGCCCAGTGATATGGCTAATCGTCGATCTTGAGTTTGCATTGAGTAAACTGGGCGTTCGGTTGTTCTCGCTAACGTAAAAAATTTCTCTCCATCGGGTAATTCCACATATTGAGGTAAAATAACTCCGGGTGTCCGAAAGGCTGTATGGAGGTTCCAAACAGGACATGATCCACCGTGTTCAGCAATGTTAAAGCTCGTAGCGTTAAACCGTTTTGTTACATTTCCAGCTTTGTCAACGCGAAGAAAGAAAAAAGGGACGCCGCGTTTGGTCTCTCTCTGCATAGTAGTCAATCGCTGGCAGGCTTGTTCGAATGAAACGGCGAAGGCAGAGGCCATCCTGTCGATGTCATATTTACTCTTTTCTGCCATTTCATGAAAGTCATCATATGGCATCAAAACAGCGGCCGCAAAGTAATTTGCTAGTTCAACTTGGCAGCGCGCAACTGCTTGCGATGAACCAACTTTGATATTTGATGTGATACCATCCAAAACGTCCGCTAATTCAACAAAACATAGTATGTGTGCTAGTTGGAATGTGCGGTTTTGATAATCCAAGGCTTCAGAAAGCTCGATGACCCCAATATCTGTATCGTAAATACGCAAAGAGTCATTCATTTTTTCGGCTGGCTTTGTTTCAACGGTGATGCCGTGTTTTTTTAGGAGACGCTGTTTGAGCATGTGCAACATTTCATATGGCTGACTTGGCTCTTCTAATCGAAGTGTCTTAGCCGCCTGCTCCAACTCATCAAAATAATTGAAATTGTCCCGAAAAAAATCATGAATAATCGCGTCAGGCGAGGCCGTAAGTAACTCTGTCGGCATACGTTCATTGCCAAACTTCATTATATTGTCGATTGCGATACGATGACTTTGATGAAGTTTTAGGAAGTTTTGAACCAGAGATGGGGCGTGGTCTATTGCAGCACGAAGCTCCTGTAAGTCAGGTTGTGTAGTTGCAAACAGCGGATCTTGTATCGCGTTACGTAAGTCTGCTAGCAGGTTCGTGTTTTTATCCATTACAACATCTCGCCAATCGACGTTGTAGTTATCTGCCAAAGACATCAAAATTGAGACTGATAGACTTCTCTGATTTTTTTCGAGGAGATTAATATAGGCGGCGCTTACCCCTAGGATGCTTCCCATTTCTGCCTGTGTCTGGCCCTTTTCGCGTCGGAGCTGACGTAATTGTGTTCCGATAAATGTTTTTTGCATATTCCAATTACTCCAGTCGTTACATTAACAACTTAACAAAAAAAACTATTGTTATATAAACACTATACACAATAACACTATTTTTGGTGATATTTGACTATTTTTGTTTAAACCTTGCGTCACACGCAATGGAGGACCTAATGATTGGTTATAAAACTTTGGCTGTACCCGGCCCAACAAACATGCCCAATGAAGTGCAGCGCGCAATGGAAGTCCCGCTGGAAGATCACCGCGCTCCCGACTTTCCAAGTTTCACGCTGCCGCTGTTAGCTGACCTCAAAACGATCTTTCGGACTGAAACCGGCCGAGTATTTGTTTTCCCTGGCTCAGGAACGGGAGGATGGGAGGCGGCCATCAGCAACCTTTTGTCTGCTGGTGACAAAGTTCTATCGTCCTCGTTTGGCCAGTTTTCCTCACTTTGGGTCAAAATGTGCCAAGATTTTGCCCTAAATGTGCAGAATATTGATGTTACCTGGGGCGAGGGTGTGCCGCTTGACGATTACTATTTAGCCCTATCAGCTGATAAGAGTCACTCCATTAAAGCAGTGCTTGTGTGCCACAATGAAACGGCGACAGGTGTGACAAGTGATGTTAAGGCTGTCCGCCAGATACTGGATGAACTTAACCATCCAGCGCTGCTTCTTGTAGATGGGGTTAGCTCAATTGGAAGCCTTGAGTTTCGAATGGAAGAATGGGGTATCGATGTCGCTGTATCGGGTTCACAAAAAGGTTTTATGATGCCAACAGGGCTTTCCATTGTTGGTGTTAGCAAAAAAGCCTTGGAAGCATGCTCGACCTCCAGATTTCCCTGCGGTTATTTCAGTTTTCAGGAAATGACGAAAATGAATGAACAGGGTTATTTCCCGTATACGCCTGCTGCCACACTTTTGCGAGGTCTGCGGGCGTCAATCGATCTTCTTCATAATGAAGGATTGGAGAATATTGCATCACGCCACCACCGACTGGCAGCGGGCGTTCGCGCTGCTGTTGATGCTTGGGGGCTTGAGAATTGCGCTATTGAACCAAAGTGGCACTCGGATACAGTGACGGCGATCGTGGTTCCTGAAAAATATGATGCTAATGATGTTATTAATGCAGCTTATCATAATTATGGCGTTTCACTTGGTGGCGGACTTGGGAAAGTCGCTGGCAAGGTCTTTCGTATTGGTCATTTGGGCTGGTTGAATGAAACAATGGTTCTCCGCGCTCTTGGTGGGGTTGAGATGGCTATGCGAGATGTAGGTATCCAGTTTAAAGCTGGCAGCGGAGTTGGTGCTGCAGTTGAGCTGTACACTGACACGCGCCAGCCTCTTAGCTTAGCTGCTGAGTAGTTGTTTTGCCCAAAGAGGAAGGTAAACCTTTCCTAACTAGTATTCGTTTTGGGGTTAATTGGGGGCTAAATTTGTTGTCTTATCTTTTCGTGTGTCTGTCTTCTGAAACAAAAAGAACAAAAACAGCCAACCCTTTAGCTCCCTTTTTTGAAGTCGTGAGATCATAACGGGCACTGGGCGGTGTTTGGTTAGCAAGCACGCGCAACTTTTCACTCGCTTGTAACATTCACGAAACATTTTCTTAAAGCTTGTTAGCTACTAAGTTGTCCGAGGGTCACTGAGACACCAGACATATTAACCTTTTAAAGACTCAAACCCTCACGAAATTTAGAATTCAGCATTGTGCGCTGGGTGATCCTTGGAAGCGAAAGTGTTGATGAAAATGTCGTCTGTAGTGCTCAAAAACTCAAAATCACTGGCGTTAACGAATGCGATATTCTCTATATAAGTCAGATTTAACCTCATCGAGCTAACTAAAAGTAATAACTCGTGAATGGATACGCCATATGTGTTCGCTATGGTGTTAAGGGGAACAGCGGTTTTCATCTTCCACTCCATTTTCTATAAGACTGGTTGTAAACAGCAACGATGAACCGCATTAAATAAATCAAATTTTGCAGATTTATTACAAGAGCAAGCAGCTTTATTAGGCCGCTGATTCAATTATATTTCTGGGCCAGTGAGGTTTGCCTCAAATATTCAGTAAATTCACCATGGTAACGCGAATCGTGTCACAATTGGCTAAAGCACGTCCCACAATAATGTTATTGGTCGGCTAATCTTCATCAATGCGGCTGGCATTAAACTCTGCATAAATCAGCGTGAGCAATTGAGTGAATGGTTAGTGGGCGGTTCTGATATGATGATTTTTTGAAGATGATTTTAAATTCAGCTACAAGACGCACTATCGGAAAGAGGAATGATGGCCGTGCACTAGAGAATGGGGGAGTTAGGCCAAATTCACTAGCAAAGGCTCTCTTTCCACTTCCAAATTTTAACCCAGAGTTTTTCGGCGTGTAACTGTGTGGTTTTTTAACCCAACCTTGCAAGAAACCTTTTCAAGGCATCCCATGACTTCTGGTCCGCTTGTTCATCATAATCTCTTGACCCTTGCACGGTAAAAGAATGTCTGGCCCCACCAAATACTTCAGCGTCATGTGGTACTTTTGCATCTTTTAGTTGGTTGATTAAAGATGCTAAATCTTCCATGCCAGATACTGGATCAGCGGAACCATGAAGCAACAAGACTGGTCCGGATGTGTTGTTATAATCTTGGCCATTTGGCGTTTTTAAACCGCCATGGAAACTTACAAAACCATCTGCCTTTAATCCTGAGCGGGCTGCTTCAAGTGTTGCCGCGCCTCCAAAGCAATAGCCCATAACAATGATTCTTTCACTGTTTGCGTCACTCGCCTTACCAGCCTCAATTGCCGCTGAAATTCGTGCCCGAAACTCTTCACGGTTTTTGTATAGCGCACCTGTTTCTCTTTTGTAGTCGTCACGGTTTTCAAGCTTGGCCTCCACGCCAAATAAATCGATAGCTACCGCGTCAAATCCGAGTTTTGAAAGCATTTTAGCGCGAGATTTTTCGTAATCGTCCAAGCCGTTCCAATCATGGATGATGTAGACAGTACCTTTCGAAGTTGAGGCCGCTTTTTCCATATGGGCAGCAAACTTTTTGTCACCAACCTGGTAGCTAATTTGATTGCCATGACCACCTGCTTGTGAGCCAAATGAGAATAGTGAAAAGGCAGCGAATAGAGTTAGAACGTGAATAAGCAACTTTTTCATGTTAACACCTATTTGGGTCAGAAGAGCGTAAGACAAAATGATATACGCGTTTGTGATTATTAGGAATAAATTATTTAGTTCTTTCCATCCACTGCCATTTCTTGTCAATCGTGTTGCCTTCCCCATAGGCGTGACCCACGCCTGATTTTGTCTTGAGGGATGCTTCAACACAACGCTTATTGAAGCGCGCCTGCAGATCTTGAGGAACTGCGCGAGAGAAGTAATAAATGTCTTTTCTTTGATAAAAGTATACCGGAGACCTTGTCCACACCATGAAGTGTACCGTCCTGGCCTAAAACATTAAATGTTTAGATACAGATTTTTGGTCACCGATCTGCGGTTCTGGGAACTGGAAAATGGTGCGGTCGAGACGCAATTTGGTGCGGAATCAATAGTGTCTAACTAATTGAATATTATAAATAGTTACCAAGTTTGGTAAGAGGCTCGTGACACCCTTTGTGATACCTTTTCAAGGTCAAGGGTTTTAGGAATCCTAAGCCTAAAATCACACCCCAGTACCCATCGAAATCTCACGACTTTAAAAAAGGGGCTAAAGGGCTGAGTTGTTTTTTGTATCATAAGACCATGCCCACTTGCTTAAATCCTAAAAAAGGCTCACAAAGGTCGGGCACTCCACGACTGTGCCCCTATCTGCAGTTAAAAAACGTTCGTTGATGAACAAATCTGCAGCCAAATGCTTAACGAAAAATATGACTTAAGCAAACCAAAGTGTCTTAGCCTTAATTTACGTCACAACACTCCGACTGTTGTCAGCTATCTTTGATAGTGTTTTTCACACATCAAGGACGATAGGTTTCGCGGGCATTTTTTGTGGTGACGGCTGGGAACAGCACTATTTTCTAAACATTAACTTTTTGGAGCCAAACAAAATGTCAAAGGGCAACAGCCGCAAAGGCAATCGAGAGACAAAAAAGCCTAAAAAGGAAAACCCAAAAGTTTTGGCAACAGCCAGCACTATTTCACATCCCGGCCAGCTAGAACTTGTTTCTAAAAAAAGGAAATAGAATGAAGTTCACTCTGACATTTATAATGATAACAGCGCTCATTTCAACGACCGTTAGGGCGGAAAAATTTAATCTACAAAAATCAAGGGATAACTATGTTTCGTTAAATGAATGTCTCTATGCACTGTCAAAAGGCACTCGACTTGTAAAAGGTACAGCTGATGTCTTTGTCTACCAAAATAGCGTTTGGGAGATTCATTTTACAGATGAACAACAATTCGAATGCAACTTAATAGGCGAGTTGGTTGATTAGCAGCTCCACCAAAAAATTAAGTGCTTGATCACAGAAGATAAGGCGGAACAGAGATGCCCATAGACAGTAAAAAAATGACCAAAGCCGAGTTAGAAAAACTGGGCGTTAAACTCATCCCAACAGATGTCTATCATGTTGGCCCTTATAAATATTCAAATTTGAACGATGCCCTAGCAGAAGCAGTTCGGTCTGGCGCCAAACACAAGAACAAAACCGTCTGACGAAACCGAATGCCAAAAAACTTTTAAAAGTAAATAAACTAAACAGCTTTTTTGCCTACAAAACATAAAAAGGAAATCAAAAATTATGATAACTCAAATTCGTCCTTTTCCTAAAAAAACTAATCTCTTGGAGAGTAACGTGAGTGGGAAGATTAGTAAATTTCGATATCAAAGTGAGCCGAAAAAAAAACAAATAATAGAGATAATAACCGTGCCTAACGTCGGCCGCCAACAGAACCAAAAGAATGTTGCAATCACACTTGATGCAAAATTAATTCAGAGCATTCTTATAAAAAATTACTCTCACGTTCGCATCACAGAAGTTAAGACACCAAAATGCTTAGTCAATTTAGCAAAACGAAAGCCTGATCTTGTTTTTTCAGGGGTAAAGTACTTTGAATTTGACGGTGATCAAGTTTGGCTGAATGACTTTCTTGACCTCCACAAAATTTCTTACATCGGGTCAAACCACGCTGCGTTAGATCGTGAGCACAACAAAGGCTTAGCAAAATCACTGATAAAAAACGCGGGTATCTCCACTGCGGATTATGTGGTCATAAAACCAAACAGCATATCCGCTCACAACCACTTACGCATGGCATACCCAGTATTTGTAAAACCCATTATTGGTGGGGACAGTATTGGCATTGACGAGCTGTCTGTTGTTTTCAACCGGCAACAGCTTGACGCCAAGATAAACCAAATTTTTAGTTTGCTTAATTGTGACGTACTAATTGAGGGCTACTTAACTGGCCGTGAGTTTAGCGTCGGAATTCTTGAGGATGAATTGAGCGGCAATTTGACAGCAATGCCAATTGAGATAATTGCTCCAAAAAACAACCGTGGTCATAGGTTATTAGATTTTGACGTCAAACGGCTAGACCAAGAAACTGTTACAAAAGTTAAAAACAAGACACTACATGAGAAACTATCAAAAGTTGGAAAATCGGCGTTTGTGGCCTTAGGTGGACGGTCTTTTGGCAGGATAGACATAAAGCTGTGCGCAAAGGGTTTACCAAACTTTGTTGAAGCCAATTTAATGCCTGGATTATCCAAAGGCTACTTTTACCGATCATGCGCTCTAAATCTAGGCATGACCTATGATGAAATGATTTTACTGTTGTGTCGCAACCGAGTCAGCATTTCTGGCGAGAAAACAATATCATTGGATAAAACCCACCGTCTTTAAATTACCGCTAAATTACTTACTCTTAACCCAGGTAACTTTTTTATAGAAAGTCGAACTATCATGGCGAAAGCGCAACCATCAGCAAAAACGACTGTATCAGAAAAACAAGGCGCCTTTCAGCAGCCCCAGCAATTTGAAAAAAACGCGTTTGAGAAAAAATTTGGTGAAGGAACAGCTTTTGACCTTGATTATGGTAAGTTGCTGATCATTGCATTGTGTGTTTACATTGCAGTTCAGGTTAGCTGAACTACTAAATCAAGACTTCATTATTGAGGTAACAAGTTAGTTGGAGGCAACAACGTTACCTGTCTCCTGGTCAATTGCCCTGACGCGGCCTTTTATGCACATCGGGCTTTTCATAGCACTTTTAAATTCAGACTGTATGGTTTGGCGGTCGTTAGGCACCCCAAGGCAAACATCCCACCAGCTGCCATTTTTTGTCTGCACTTCGATGTTCACGGATAATGCCATCACAACCTCCAAAAACGCTCTCTCAAAAGAAACTATCGAGCACAACCTCAACAAGAGGGCTGCTAATTACCAACACTCTAAATGTACCAAGAATATGCTAATTTGGATTATACACGTTTAAGGCGCAGGTTGGGTTTATTCCTATCATGACTGACTGATGTGA
Organism: Candidatus Puniceispirillum sp.; assembly: GCA_016778895.1. Classification (GTDB taxonomy): domain Bacteria; phylum Pseudomonadota; class Alphaproteobacteria; order Puniceispirillales; family Puniceispirillaceae; genus UBA3439. The sequence goes on along the minus strand of JADHOR010000014.1, from coordinate 2,871 downwards.
TTGAAATCAGACCCCAGTACCCATCGAAATTCCCCACAACAACCAATCAGGACAGTCTTTCCGTTAAGATGAAAATGACAGCCGACAAGGTTGAATAGAAATGATCCCAGCCAAATACTCCCAACTAACGTTCGGCTTTTTCCTATCAATCTTTATGTCTTGCGTTGTCTCAGGTGTCTCTGTCTTGAACACAACTGGATGGGTTGATGGGTTTTTAAACCTGTGGATGACTGCTTGGTTCAAAAGCTGGATTGTTGCATTTCCAACTGTCCTTGTTGTCGCGCCATTTACCCGGCGTCTTGTCAGTAAGCTAGTTTTAGACTCAAATAAATGACAAGCTGCTAAAGACTTGGCATCAAGCAGGGAAAACTGTTGCCATAGCCATCAAAGCCGGCCCCAGTACCCTTCGAAATCTCACGACTTCAAAAAAGGGGCTAAAGGGTTGATTGTTGTTTTTGGGTTATTTCAATTCAACTTAAAACGCCTGTTGTCAGTCTCCTCGATGATAACATGAGGAACGTCAGCACTCAGGTTAACGTGGCTTCGCTCTAATCCAGCAGCCTCTCCAAGTCTAAGGCCAGTGTCGCTGATTAGGGCTATTAACCACCGCATACCGTCGTCTATTTCACGACAAAGCCGTTGAATATGAGCGATGTGTTCGACTGGTATCGCTGGTCTCTCTTTCGGCTCTTGTTTCCTATATCGAAGACCAGCAAAAGGGTTGTCTAGCTTTAGTGAATGTTCCTGATTGGCAAGATTGAAGGCCGAGTTAACAGAATCCATCGAGCGTTTGACGCTGGAAGTAGACAAAGGCGACTTGTTCAGTGCTTGGTCTGTTTCATCGTAAAGCCAGTCTTTAAATTTGTGTGCATCTTGTCTGGTGTATTCAGACAAAGGCTTGTCGCCCAATACTGACAACAATCGCCGTATCGGTCGCTCGATGTGGTTAAGGTCATTCTTGGACTTACCATCACCATTCATCTGATGATGCAGAGAAAGAGCATCTTCCCAATGCCAAACCTTTCCATAGTTCAACTGGGTTATAGCTTCTCTGAATGATGGCAGTCTCTTCAGTCTCTTCTTTTGAGCCATAACTGACCTCATCCAGTTTGCCCTCGTACAACTCAAGCATAAGGTCAATGGCTGTAAAAGACGTCTTATGGTCAATCTTGCCTAAAGGCTTCTTTGCTTGCCCTGGCTCGAATCCATGGCTCTCAAGGAAGGCTGTTGCCCTTTGACGCAAGGTTAATGGAATAGAACGGTCATCAGGATTACGAAAATAAGCCCACAGCGTGTCCAACTGCTGAGTAATACGAATTGCTGCAGCTTCTGCCTTAGTAGCTTCATGTGTCTTTAGGGATTGAACAAAGAACGACAGTCCATCATGGTGACCTCTTAAGTCATCGGGGATGCGTCTTCTGTAATAATACCGACCAGAGGGCTTTCGAAAAACATACTTCAAGTCGAGCCAAACTCGCATTTGAGATACCTTTGTGATACCTGTTATAACAACATAACTGGCTAAACACTGGGGTTTCCCGGGTTTTACGAAGGAGAATGGTGCGGCCGAGAAATTCTATTATGCCTTACGTATGCACCATCACTGACCTGAACATCAGCAATACCCACATCTTATGTGTCACTGACTCACTGTCAACAGGCACGTAATCTTTCACAGTTTCTTTCACAGTGAATAGAAACCTTCGGGTAATGGAATAAGCCTACATATTCTTATCGTTATCATTACAGAGTAAGTGACCAGCTAAGTGTTATCTGAGTTTCTACTGAGTACAGGGTAAGTGGGTGACGAAGATGTCTTTACACCTGCTTCACAGCGTAAAAACTGCACCACTATCATGCAAATTAAGCACTATGACCCGCAAAGAAGTGGGGTAAGACTAAGACTATAAATCCAACAGCAGTAGAGAGGAGAAAGCTATGAAATCATCTATGGTCGCGTTCCTATCTTTTTTAACGTTATCGTCTGGTATGGTAAGCGCAGAACAAGTGAAGCCACAGATAACGCTACTTCATTCAAGTACAACGTCTAGCGAAACTGGTGAGGCTTTCTCATATCCCGCAGGCACCCCTAAACTGTCTCTTGCGCAAGTAATCGTGCCAAAGGGTGGACAATTACCGATGCATACTCATCCTGCGCCTCTGATTGTTCACGTAATGTCGGGTGAATTAACCTCAGAACGTCTTTCCGGAGAGATAGCTGTTTACAAGGCTGGTGATACATTCGTTGAAGCCCCAAATTCGCCACATAAAGTTACAAATACAGGTTCAACTCCCACCATATTTTACGCATTTTTTGCGGGCTTTAACGGGATGGGAAAATTAACGATTCCCGTCAACTAATTATCGGAAGGAACTAAAATGCTATTTTACGTCAAATACCAAGTAGACCGGGACAAGCAAGCTGACACGCAAGCTTTTTTTGCTAACATGAGTGAAGAAGAACGAGCAAAAGAGGCTCCAGACGGTGTCAATCTTGTAGGCCGCTGGCATGATTTACCCAACGGCTGGGGTGTAGCAATCGTGGAAGCAGAATCCCAAGAGGCATTGACTTCTTGGACAATGTCTTGGTCAGGTGCCTGCACATTCCCGGTAATAACCCCAGTGGTTGATGATGATACAGGGACCAAACTGCTCAAACAAATGCAGGGATGAATGGGTTTTAAACCAAATTTCGCTAGCAATCTTCAAACACTCAGTTTCACTCGGACACATGGTGGCAGAAATAGAGTGCCAGCGCGCTTTCCATAGACTCAGGATTCCTGCACAAAGTCATTGATATTCTGACACTGATTTCATGATTATAGAAGGTGTGTCTAAGTAAATTTTAAAACGAAAAAACATAAAAGGAAT
>JADHOR010000013.1 GCA_016778895.1 Candidatus Puniceispirillum sp. | reverse complement strand
CCACTACCCACCACATCTCTCGCTAACAGACCCACTCCTATTGCAACTATGCTTGCCATTCCAATCTTTAAAGAATTCATTGTACATCCTCTGTTTACGTCAGCAGTATGTCAAGTAGCAAAAAAAGCCCACCAGCGTTGACTGATGAGCTTGAATTGATCTTTGGTCTACGTGTTTAGCTGACCTGAACTGCAATGTAGACACACAATGCAATGATCAATAGTTTGCCGTAATCCAAGTCAAAGGCCGTGCCTTCACCAAACTTCTCCTCAAAGGCGTTCTTCTGAGGTGCTTCAGCAACAACTGCCTGCGCAACCTTTGGTGCAGCTTTAGCCGGACGACCACGTTTCTTTGCAGCTACTTTAGGCACTGCTGCACTCTTCGGTGCTGTCTGTTTCTTCGCTGCTGGTCCTTTTGCCATAATTAGTCAATTCCCCTGTTTGTTTAAACAAAGAGCAGTTTAGATAGTCTTCGCCACATCATTATTCAATGGTTCCTAAGCATGTGCTGTCCTCATTGGACCAAAAAGCCCCACTGGCGAACCAACGGGGCTGATTGTCAATAGTCGCCTTTAGATTATGGAAGAGGATGCTCTTCCTTTGCACTCTTTGTGCTAGCTAGAACCAAAATGAAGAGTTAATTCTGTGGTAGCTGTAGCCGAGTGCTTTTGCTTTTTCTCTAACGGCTTCCTCAGTTGCATTACGAGCATCGATTGCGGCTCGTTAGCCGGCTGATCTCCGTTCTCTGTATTCGTTATACATCGCTGCTAAGTCAGCTTACATTTGTGAGCAATTTACTCATCACAGGTCGTTCAACAAAAAACACCGAAAAAGCACTTACAATGGTTGCAGGTGAATTGGCGAAATACTAGGTGATAAATGTAAATTAAATGTGAACGAATCCAATTAATCTCTTGACCCGAGAGCGGAGCCAATAAAGACCTAAGTGACTGATTTATTGCGTGAAAGAAAGTGGCTCCCCGGGACGGATTCGAACCGCCGGCCAAGCGATTAACAGTCGCTTGCTCTACCGCTGAGCTACCGGGGAATAATGCCTTGCCAAGCGTTATACAGGACAAAACCTGATATGCAAGCCCGTTTTCAAGCAAAATAACCGCGAGCCGATGAAAAGAGAAAACTACGCGGTAAAAATGGCTTTTGCGAAGGCTAGCGCGGGTCGAGTTCAGCTAGCTTGCCAGCAAGGCGGTGGATGTCATCGTCATCAAGCGTGGTTGCTGTGAGTGTCAGAATATCGGTCAGCGGCCTCGATGCGGTTGAGCGCGCGTAAGACGGGTCATAATGCGTTTTAAGCAAACTGCGAACAAAGCGGTTCCAGTCACCCGCCTTAATCGTTTTCTGCCATTCGGAAAGGGTTACCGCGCTGTAACGATGGCGCAGCCCTCCAAGCAGTTCCATCAGATTTTCATGCTGTTCAATGATGTGTCGATAATCGCGTTGCAGAAAGGCAATTCGTGCGTCAATCGGGGCAATAAGGCTGACGCGGCTAGCCTTACGCATTGACGCCCATAGCGCGGCCGGAAGGTGTATCTGGCCAATCTTATTGCTTTCAGCCTCGATAAAAACTGGTCTCGCCGGATCAAATTTCAACATGACAGCAAGCAAATGAGACTCAAATAGCCGCTGAGCAGGTTGCAGCGATCCGGGCTCACTGCCAAGCAATGACCCGCGATGATTGGCGAGTGCCTCAAGATCCAAAACCTGTGCACCCATTTTGGCAGCTGCGCGTAAAATATGGGTTTTGGCCGTGCCGGTTGCACCCGATAACACAATCAGGCGAAACCGTGCTGGCACGTCGTCTAGCTGATCCAGAACAGTCTTGCGATAGGCTTTGTAGCCACCCTCAATCACTGTGCTATGCCAGCCAATATCGCTAAAGATGCGCGCCATCGATCCGCTTCGCTGCCCCCCCCGCCAGCAATAGACCAGCGGCCGCCAATCACGGCCTTTCATGGCAAGCTGGCTTTGCAGATGTGCGGAGATGTTTTTAGCCACAAGTGCCGCCCCGGCGCGTTTTGCCTCAAACGGGTTTACCTGTTTGTAGATGGTGCCAATTTGCGCACGCTCATTATCATCAAGTACCGGCAGGTTAATAGCGCCCGGCATATGATCATCAGCAAATTCAGCCGGTGAGCGCACGTCAATAATGCTGTTAAAATTGGCATCTTTGATCATCTCCAGATCGGCGGCAATGCGATTAATCGGTGTCGACATTCATCCAGCCTCACAGGAAAGAAACGTTATCCGGCAAGGTCGCATCATTGGCTCAAATTCCGCAAATGACCGGTCTCGTTGGGCAGTTTATTGGTTACCCTGATGCCATCATGACCAGAATCCAGCTTGCCAATAATCGCGGCGGCAATGCCATCACCGCACAATTCATCAATCAGCACTGTTGCGTCTTCTGACCGGAAAACACCAAGCAAGCCACCGCTGGTTTGAGGATCAAACAGAGTTTCGATATGCGCGGCAAAATAGCTGGCAGCCGCATCGTCAAGGTGACTGGAGTCCAACATTACCGCGGTACGGTTCTGATCATGCAGGCTTGACCTAATGCCAGACGATATTAACGGCAGCGAACCATCAAGAAGAGGAAGGGCGGCAAGATCAATCATGCAGCCGCTAGCCCCCAACCGGAGACTTAGATTATGGGCGTGCCGCGCCAGCCCAAAACCAGTTATGTCGGTCGCACCAATGGCACCTCTAGCTGCAAATTTTTGAGCAGCAATCCTGTTGGATTTTGCCATTTGGGCAATTGCGGCATCGACCCATTGCGCCTTGGCAACAAGCTGCATCCGCCCCGCCATGATTACGCCAGTCCCAATCGGTTTTGTTAATACCAGAACAAGCTTATCCAGATTTTCATGCGTTTGAGTAAGCGGCGGTGTTGTCTCGGCATGACAATATCCGGTGACAGAAAATCCGACCGATAGCGAACCTCCTTCACTGGTATGGCCACCATTTAGCCGAACCCCGTCTTCGCTAAGCGCACATAAGCCGCCAGCAAGTATTTGCGTCAATTGATTGGTCTGGATCGCCAGACTGGCTTCGGGAAGGTTAACAATCGCCAAAGCTGATGTCGGCTTTGCCAACGCCGCATAGAGGTCACTCAGCGCATGAACAGCAGCGATACGCCCGAGCAAAAACGGATCAGAGACAATTTCGGACAGAACATCGACCGATTGAACCAGGTTGCTGCCCGCTGGCGGCGCCTTCATGATGGCTGCATCGCTCTCGATACCCTGATCAGGCATCAATGCACGCTCGGCACCCTGTGATATCGCCAAATTTACAGCATCTTCCAGCGCGGTGGCTAAAACCGCGTGACTAGCCTTGGCTGCACAGCCAAGACACCGCATTGCCGCATAGGCTGGATCATTGGCGCGCAAACCTGATGCGACATCATCGCTGCCATCTTGCTGGATATTATGATCGCGCTTAATCCCCGCAAATGGCACTGGCGCAGGTAAGGCCGGCATCGATAGATTTTGATATTTCGCCATAAACCGCTGGTCGATCCGGTATTTCAACGCTAACAACCAGTCCGCTTTTACGCCGAACTGCCCCCAAGATGCGATTGCGCCTCCGTCAGCACAGCCAATAATGGCAAGGTAGCGTTTTTGCGCAGACCATTTTTTTAACCTGTGCCCATGCAGATATTTGCGCAAATTCTTTGCCAGAACTGGGCCGGCTCGCACCGCAAAAACACCTGCCTTTGGCCTTGGATTAGCTTCAACCGTCGCGATGTCGCCAGCAGCAAAAATATAAGGATGGCTTAACGATTGGAGGGTTTGCCGAACAGCAAGAAAACCATTTTTGTCACGCGCAAGACTGGTCGAGCTTAACCAGCGCGGCGGGCGCACTGCCGATACCAGAAATCCGGCGTCAAATTCTTCGGTTTTGTCGCCAATCCGCAAACGCCCAGCCTCAACAGCATCAACCCTACATCCTAGATGAAGCCGAATATCAGCATCATATAATGCCGCAAGCATAAGCTGGCCGGCACGGGGAGACATTTGGGACAGCAACTTAGGTGCGCGGCTGTAAAGCGTCATTTGTGGCTTTGCACCCAGGCTTTGCAAGCGTTTCCTCAACGCCAAAGCCAATTCACACCCCGCCGCACCGCCGCCGATCACCGCAAGCCGCCTCAGAAAGCCGGCAGCGAGCAAACCGTCCAAAGCCTGCTGAAATTTGGCAATCGGTTTCACCGGTATCAGATGATCAACGGCTCCATCAATCGCGTCCAAATCGGGCTGCCCGCCAATATTGATAGATAATAAATCGAAATGCAGCGGTGGCCTATCGTCAAAGAACAGCTTGCGATCATCGGCATCAATGCCGATGCAGGGCGCCACCAACAGCCTTGCTCCGGCGAACTGGGCCAGATGGGCAAGATCGATGTGCAAATCATCATCGTCCCACACCCCTTCAACATAGGCCGGCAGCATACCGGAATAGGGAGTGCGTGTTGTTGCAGTCACAATCGTTAGGCGCAAACCCGGAACCGGATTCATCGCAAAACTTTTGATCGCGGCAATTTGTGCATGGCCGCCACCGAGAAAAACCAGATCGGCCAAAATGGGAGTTTCGCGCTTCATCTTTAACGTGTTTCAGGCTCAACCGGCCTTATCTGTTGCGTCTCATTAACCACCGTCATACTGGCCGAGCTTGCCGTTATAAAAGGCGGCTGGCTTGCCATCACATTGTTTTATCGACATAACTTCACCCACAAAAATTGTGTGGTCGCCACCATCATATTTCGCCCAAGGCCGGCATTCCAGACTTACAAGCGATTCCGCTAACAGCGGTTGACCATAGGAGCCAAAATGCCAATCACAATTAGCAAATCGGTTGTTTTCAGCACCAGAGAAAACCTTGCATAAATCCAGTTGATCTGCCGAAAGGATGTTTACCGCAAAGCCTCTAGCACCCTTGAATAACGCCAAATTATCATTCCGGTTATCCAGCGACCACAGTATCAACGGCGGCGTTAATGAGACCGAATTAAACGAATTTACCGTTAGACCATATGGAACATTGTCAGGACCTGTAACCGTAACAATTGTTACCCCGGTCAGATATTGCCCCATTGCACCCCGCAATGCCGCGCTTGTCACAGATTGATCGCTGGAGATAGCAGGTTTTGTCATTCAGGCCTCACCACAAGAAAAAAACACCAAGGGCACTGCACCCCCAGATTACCCAAAGTCCTATCAAAAGCGGACAGTTTGCTAAAAATTGCTGATGGCTTCTAGCACGTCCAACCCAAGGTCGTCATCTAGGCTTGCAAAAGTTTCTAAAAATCGTCTTGATTTGGTGCTCTGATAACACTTCGGCAATGATAACCGCCAGAAAAATCAGAACACAACCGACAATCGCCAGTTGAACAAGTGTCTCACCAAGCAACCACCAACCAAAAAAAGCGGCAAACACTGACTCAAGTGACAGGATCAGAGCTGCAGCAGGGGCGGTGGTATGACGCTGCGCCACAAGCTGAATAGTAAAGCCAAGCCCCACCGCAATAATGCCAGCAAAGGCAAGCTGGGGTAGCATCGGCAGAAAATCACCCGGGCCTGGCGCTTCAAGCGGCAACATCACCAATCCAGCGATCAGCGCAGTCACTGTTGACTGCAATACTGACAGCTGAAACGGTGCATTTATTTTTGCCATTACCGACTGGATCAACAAGATATGTCCAGCCCAAAACACCGCACCGCCGACGATCAGTATATCACCAAATTGCGCTGATAGACTAGAATTGCCGGACAGAAGGAAACTGCCAACCAACGAGATAACGACAGCAGGCCAGATATTCACCGCAACATGACGGCGCAAAAAAACAGCCGCAATCAATGGCACTAGCGGCACATAAAGTGCTGTTAAAAACGCCGCATTGGTGACGTTTGTGTAAATAAGTGCGGTTTGCTGAAGCCCGATCCCGCCAAACATTAAGAAGCCCAGCCCAAGAGCGCCCCAGCACAGCCTCCGATCCCGAACCATGGAAGGTATCAGGCTGACCTTGCGCGCTTCCCAAATAGCCAACGGCACCAGCACCAGCGTACCAATGACATAACGACCAAAGGTAAAGCCCATCGGTCCAATGGTTTCCATTCCGGTTTTTTGCGCAATAAAGGTCGCACCCCAAAACAAGGCCGCGCAGCACATAAGGAAATTTGCCATCGTGCGCGACATTCCGTCTCCAATCCAATTTCAGTTAACCAATAGGTAAAGGCGCCACGATCGCATCATCAGGCAAAGCCGCCCGCTCATTCGTCTGCAAAAGCCCCCCTGAGCCTGCTGGGCAATCACCGCAATTGGCAACTACACCCCTAAACATAACAGGAAAAATGGAGGCCCGGACCGGAATTGAACCGATGTACACGGTTTTGCAAACCGCTGCATAACCACTCTGCCACCGGGCCACAAGGAAGCTATGCGCCGGTGATATACGATGATTTTGATCAGGTCAACGATCTAAACTATCTGCAATGTCGAATCCGTTCACAAAATTAGAAAGCTCTAATTTCAAAGTTATTGCTGATGGTTATACGGTTCTCACAAAAACACAATTGATGCGAGACATAGCCTCCGTGGCAAGACAGCATGACAAGCAGTTTGATCGTCATTTAACGGCAGGATTTTTCCTCGTCGATTTGATGACCGCGATGACATTGCTTGCATCGGTAAGCATTGTTGGACTTAGAGTTATGCAGCTAAGTGAGACCACTTTTACAGAAGGCAGGATCCGACTCAACATTCAGCAAAAAAATCAGGCGATCAGGACCTTTATCAAACATGATTTCAAAAATGAAACGCTTAGCGAAACCAGCACGCCGATTATTTACCGTAACACAGCCATGCGGGGTGATCTGCAGGGCGAACACCGGCTAAATCCTGCGACCATTTTCGGAAAAGGCCACCGCTTTGCCTTTACCATCCCAAAATGCGTTCATCTGGCCGATGCAGTGGCCAGTCAGGGTTATTCTAGTTTTGTTGCAGATTGCCAAGTGGTTGCCAGCGAAACCATCGCCAATTTGATCAATGTCCCTCCCGAGAGACAGCCACATCATATTGCCCCGTTACATGGGCTTTGAGGAGACCAACCCGTCACGATTTTATACGTCGTTTACTGAAAGCCGCGGTGAAGTCTCAAGCGGGATTAGTTTATCAACGCCCAACTATCTGGAATTAATCGGGGATACGGTTAGCGCAATGGCACCGACTGATTTGGGTACGCTTGATCCAAATGCGGTTGCCGCGGTCCAGCTGAAGGTAAAATCTACTTTGGCCAAGCTGAATTTCACCACGAGTGCCATGCTAAAAAATGTCGTCTCATTTTGTCAGATGGCCACGGAGTTACAATCGCCAATCACATTGCGTTTGATGCTGCTGCACACCGAGAATATTGTCAGCTTGAATAGCTATCATTCTGGCCGTATAAGAGGGGATAACCTGCGCGGCATCGCGGCAAATGCAGGATACGAAGACTACCCAACACAAAATTAACAATGAGTGACCACAAGATGAATCAGACCTCGTTTGAAACTGCCCGTAAAATGATGGTGGATTGCCAGATCCGCCCGTCAAAAGTCACCGATCAAAAGGTGCTAGACGCGTTTTTGACTGTGCCTCGCGAGGCGTTTGTTGGCAAAAATCAAAGAGCCGTTGCCTACATCGACGAAGACCTACTGCTGCCGGGTGGGCGTAACCTTATGGAACCAATGGTGCTGGCGAGGTTGATACAGGCGCTGGAAATCAGAGCTGGCAACAGTGTTCTGGTCGTTGGAGCCGGCAGCGGTTACGGCAGCGCAATCATTGCGCATCTTGCCGGATCAGTCATTGCCGTTGAAACCCGTGCCCAGCTTGTTGAAAAGGCGCAAGAAATTTTGGTATCCAACGGTGTTGATAATGCGGCAGTAGTCAAGTCCCGGCTTGTTGATGGCTATGCAGAAGAGGGACCTTATGATCAAATTCTGGTTGAGGGCAGTGTTGAGATGATGCCGGACTCTCTGCTTCAGCAGCTTGCCCCGAAAGGTAAGTTGGCGGCAGTGTACCGTCCAGCTAGTGCGCCAATTGGGGTGGCTAGCCTTTGGATGCGGTCGGGTAGTAGCTTTGTACGAAAACCACTTTTCGACGCTTGCGTACCCAACCTTGATGAATTTAACAAAAAGCCCGAATTTACCTTTTAGAAAGATCGGTAAAACAAACCATGTCTATGCTGAAAATCCGCCAAAAGATTACTGCTTCGATTCTGTTTGGATGCATGGGGATGTCCACATCGCCAGCAATCGCGATATCACTTGATGATGCACTTCGTGCCGGTTTAGCAAACTCAACCGCAATTTCGGCAGCGCGCCAGAGCTGGTTGGCCATACGAGAAGCCATCGGCACCAACACATCGACAAGTGATCTATCTGCCCGGTTAAATGCCACCGGTACCGTTGGCACGGCTGATAGCAGGAATGGAGCAGGGTTTAAACAAACGAATTCGATAGCAACTGGCGTCACCCTATCAAAAAACATCTATGATGGAGGCCAGACCAAAGAAAAGACGCTGCTTGCCCAAATTAATCTGCAAATGGCAACAGCAAATTATGCCAAAACCGAACAGGCAGTTATTCTAGGCACAATCGAAACTTATCTCAATGTGCTGAAAGCCCGCCGCGAAGTTGCGCTTCACGCGCAAAATCTAACCCGGTTAAAGGCGCATGTTGACGCATCACGTATTCGCGTGGAAGCAGGGGCCGCAACGCCGACACGGCTTGCCGAGGCGAGGGCGCGCTATGCACGGGCGCAATCTGATAAAATACTGGCGCAAACGCGATTGGCCAACGCCGAAGATAGCTATCGCTCGCTAACTGGCAGAGCCGCCGATAGCCTAGACAAGCCAACTATCAGCGGTTATCTGCCGACTGACTTGCTGGCCGCTGAAACAAAGGCGCGGGCTGATCACCCAAATATTTTGTCAGCTATAGCCGCAGAGCGTGCCGCTGATCAGGCATTTAACACGTTACAGGCAGGGGTTCGGCCAACATTGGCCTTTAGCCTGTCCGCAAATACCAAAGCCGCAACTGGCACTTCGCAGGACAAGGACGAACTCGCCGCCCAGCTGGTGTTTTCATCACCATTATTGTCGACAAATGCAACACGTTCCGCAGCCCGCAGAGTCGCTGCCAACCACAAGCAGGCGAAACTAGACTGGGCCGAGGCAACGCGCAAGGTTGAAGTCGCCGCGCGTGAGGCGTTTCGGAACTGGGAAGCAACAGCAATCCGACTTGAAGCTGTTGCCAGAGAGATTGACGCCTTCCGCTTGGTTGCCAAAGGCATTGCCAGCGAAGCTCAGTTCGGACAAAAAACTGCGCTTGATCTTCTTGATGCGGAAAAGGACGTCAATGACGCTGAACTGAGCCTTGTAACCGCCGAGCATAATCAACTGCTGGCTGCATTCCGCCTAAAGGCCGCAACCGGCGACCTTACAGCCGAAAAGCTGGGGCTAGGTGAGGTTCTTGGGTCATTGGCCGAGATGCCGGCGCCGCAAGACCCGTTTTACACCACATTTCCATTCCAGCGCCGCACCAGCACCGACTAAATGGCTATATTCACAGGGGTATCTGGTATTTTCTCAGCTGGACAGGAGCACCTGCCGCAGCCCAGTTTGGCGAAAAGAGAGGTCGGTGTTTTACGGCTAAGAGATGTGGCTAGGCGCCCCCTCTGACGTCAACTGGGACGATAAAATCGCCCGGAAGGCTAGGGGTCAGACCACAGCTACCCCTTAATTGCCAGACACCATTATCCTCGAAGATGTTGGAATGAACCCCTGCGAACTGCATGATCCGGTTGAATGGCAATCATCAGCTGCCCGGAAAGATCTGTTAAAAATTGGCAGCAAGCAGCTAGTCACATCCAGGATCATTCAAGCCCGGCGCAGCATAACTCGCTGAAATCACGCCTTCGCCGTAAGCTTCATGCACAAATTGAACGTTGGCTTGACGAGAATATAGCTAATTTGGTTGATGATGCGTTGCAAGCCACCCCACAAAGTCGTACAAAACCTGTCGATAAATCAAAATAAACTCTTCATTTAGGGATGATCACTTTAGATGATTAAATAGGCGTTTTAACATGACGACTGACAGGCACTCCGCATTTTTGTCGTCCAACCAATGATAATGACCCATCTGGAACCATGACCGAGCCAACCTTAGCAAAGACCTATGACCCGAAATCCATCGAAGCGAACTGTTATGAAACATGGCTAGATAGCGGTCATTTTGCCTGCGCGCCTGACTCAAAGGCAACGCCCTACACGATTATGATGCCGCCGCCAAACGTGACTGGCAGCCTGCATATGGGGCATGCGCTGACCTTTACTTTGCAGGATTTGCTGATCCGGTATCATCGGATGGCTGGACGTGACACGTTATGGCAACCTGGCACCGACCATGCAGGCATTGCCACGCAGATGGTGGTCGAACGCCAGCTGGCTGCCCAAAACATCGCGCGCCGTGATCTTGGCCGTGACGCATTTATTGAAAAAATTTGGGAATGGAAGGCCGAGTCTGGCGGCATGATCCATAAACAGCTGCGCCGCCTTGGTGCGTCTGCCGATTGGCAGCGCGAACGTTTTACCATGGATGATGGCCTGTCGGCGGCTGTGATTAAAACATTTGTGCAAATGCATCGTGAAGGATTGATTTACCGCGACAAGCGTCTGGTCAATTGGGACCCGAAACTAATGACCGCGATTTCCGATCTCGAGGTCGAGCAGATTGAACAAAAAAGTTCAATGTGGCATCTTAAATACAAGATTGAAGGCACTGAAAACGAATATATTTCTATTGCTACAACGCGGCCTGAAACAATGCTTGGTGATGGCGCGGTCGCGGTTAATCCTGACGATGAGCGTTACCAGCATTTGATTGGCAAGATGGCAATTTTGCCATTGTCAAACCGGCCAATTCCGATTGTTGCTGATGAATATGCCAAAATGGACAAGGGCTCAGGCGCGGTGAAAATCACGCCGGCGCATGATTTCAACGATTTTGAAGTTGGCCGCCGGCATGGCCTGCCGCTGATCAATTTGATGACGGCAACAGCATCAATGGAATCGATTCCCGAAATCCCGGAAAAATATCAGGGGCTTGATCGTTATGACGCCCGCCGCCAGATTTTGGCTGATCTAGACGCCCAAGAGCTTGTTGAACGCGAAGAGATCGTTGAAAACGTTGTTCCGCACGGCGATCGGTCCGGCGTTGTTATCGAGCCTTGGTTGATGGATCAATGGTATGTGAACGCTGAAGAACTCGCCAAACCAGCCATTAAAGCGGTTGAAGAGGGTCGCACCAAATTTGTTCCTGAACGCTGGAACAAGACCTATTTCGAATGGATGCGGAATATCCAGCCTTGGTGTATTTCGCGCCAGCTCTGGTGGGGACACCGGATACCAGCATGGTATGGCCCTGACGGACAGGTGTTTGTCGAGGCGAATGAGGCCGATGCCATTGACGCCGCCGCCAAGCATTATGGCAAGACGGTCCCGTTAACCCGCGATGAAGATGTCTTGGATACATGGTTCTCAAGCGGGCTATGGCCGTTTTCAACCCTTGGCTGGCCAGATCAGACGGCAGAATTAAAGCGTTATTATCCGGGTGATGTTCTGGTCACCGGCTTTGATATCATCTTTTTCTGGGTTGCCCGCATGATGATGATGGGCATGCATTTCATGGATGGTGAAGTGCCGTTCCGCGAGGTTTATATCCACGCGCTGGTCCGCGATGAAAAGGGTCAGAAAATGTCCAAATCCAAGGGCAATGTTCTCGATCCGCTTGAGCTTATCGACCAATATGGTGCCGATTCCTTGCGCTTTACCTTGGCGGCAATGGCAGCGCAGGGACGTGACATCAAAATGTCGACAACGCGTCTGGAAGGCTATCGGAATTTTACCACGAAAATCTGGAATGCCTGCCGGTTTCTGCAAATGAACGGTTGCACCCGATCAGCCTCGATTGACCTTCGGACTGTAAACGAACCGATCAACAAATGGATTGTCTCCGAATATAGCGATGCCATTGAAAAGACCACCAAGGCCATCGAGCTGTACCGGTTTAATGAAGCGGCGGACGCGCTGTATCATTTTATCTGGAATTCCTATTGCAACTGGTACGTCGAGCTGATCAAGCCTAGTCTGAATGATGACAACGCCAGCGCTGCCGCCGAAACAAGGGCCACAGCCAGCACGATTTTGGCTGGAACCTTGCGTTTGCTGCATCCGTTTATGCCGTTCCTGACCGAAGAATTGAACCGTGAAATCTTTGCCAGTGACGATTTACTGATCGGTGCAAGCTGGCCCGCACCGCTTGGCGCAGATGAGGGCGATGCGGTCAGTGAATTGCGGTTTGTGATCCAACTCATTACCGAAATTCGTTATATCCGCGCTGAAATGAACGTTCCATTATCGGCCAAGCCGGTGCTAAATATCCGCGGTTGCACTGAACTTCAGCAGCGCGCAATTGACAACCAGCAGGCCGCCTTGCTGCGGCTTGCGCGCCTCGGTGGCATCACAATCGTCGACAGCTTTGTCAACGGCAGCGCGCGCGGCAGTGTCGATGGAATGGAAATCGGTCTTCCGTTAGCCGATATTCTGGATTTGACTGCCGAAGCGGCACGCCTCAACAAAGAAATTGCCAGCGTTACTGGCGAAATTGAGAAAATAGCGAAAAAGCTCGACAATCCGGGCTTTATTGCGAAGGCTCCCGAAGATGTTGTGGCGGAAAACCGCCGGCGTCTTGACGAGGAAAATACACGCCTTAATGGCCTAACAGCTGCCTTGAAACGGCTTGGATAAGCCCAAGACAGCGATCTGATAAGGCCGCGGATGCGGCCGGTGACTTTAAAGGAGAGTTTAAAAATGCCTGACAGCATCAAGCCTATCGACAAAAGCAATCTGCCAAGCCGCCATGTTTCGGTTGGCCCTGAAAAGGCGCCACACCGTTCATATTACTATGCAATGGGCATGACCGAAGAAGAGATCAACCAGCCGCTAGTTGGTGTTGTATCAACATGGAACGAGGCCGCACCTTGTAATATCGCATTGGCCCGACAGGCGCAGGCAGCGAAACGCGGTGTTCGTGAACATGCTGGCACGCCGCGCGAATTCACCACGATTACCGTTACCGACGGTATTGCGATGGGGCATGCGGGCATGAAGTCTTCGCTGGTCAGCCGTGAAGTTATCGCCGACTCGATTGAACTGACCGTGCGGGGACATTGTTATGATGCGATTGTCGGGCTGGCTGGCTGTGATAAATCATTGCCGGGTGTGATGATGGCAATGGCGCGGTTAAATGTGCCATCAGTTTTCATGTATGGCGGCTCGATCCTGCCGGGACGGTTCAAGGATAAAGACGTAACCGTTCAGGATGTGTTTGAAGCGGTTGGCGCGCACGCAGCCGGCAATATGTCGGATGAAGATTTGCACGAGCTGGAATGCGTCGCCTGCCCAAGTGCAGGCTCATGTGGCGGCCAGTTTACCGCGAACACCATGGCTTGTGTTTCTGAGGCGATTGGACTGGCAATCCCCGGTTCAGCCGGTGCCCCAGCACCTTATGAGTCGCGTGATGAGTATGCCTATCATTCAGGCCGGATCGTCATGGATTTGGTGCGGGCGAATTTGCGGCCGCGTGACATCCTGACCCGCAAAGCCTTTGAAAATGCCGCCACCGTTGTGGCAGCATCGGGCGGATCAACCAATGCTGGCCTGCATTTGCCAGCGCTTGCCTCAGAATGTGGCATTGATTTTGACCTGCATGACGTTGCCGAGATTTTCAAGAAAACACCGTATATCGCTGATTTGAAACCCGGCGGGCGTTATGTTGCGCGCGATATGTACGAAATTGGCGGCGTACCGATTTTGATGAAAACCCTGCTTGATGGCGGTTTTCTGCATGGCGACTGCATCACCGTGACCGGTAAGACCATTGCCGAAAACCTAGCTGATGTGAAGTTCCCGACAAATCAGGATGTTGTCCGCACAACTGCAGATCCACTGTCGCCAACTGGCGGCGTTATTGGGCTTCGCGGCAATCTGGCTCCAGAAGGCGCAATTGTAAAAGTCGCCGGTATGAAAACCCTCAAATTCACCGGCAAGGCGCGATGCTTTGATTGTGAAGAAGATGCGTTTTCCGCGGTTGAACGCCGTGACTACCAAGAAGGCGACGTTCTGGTAATCCGCTATGAGGGCCCAAAAGGTGGCCCGGGAATGCGCGAAATGCTGGCAACGACCGCCGCACTTTATGGGCAGGGCGCTGGTGACACGGTCGCCCTGATCACAGATGGGCGTTTTTCGGGCGCAACACGCGGTTTTTGTGTCGGTCATGTCGGCCCAGAAGCAGCTGTTGGGGGGCCGATAGGCCTATTGCAGGATGGTGACACCATCACCATTGACGCCGAAACTGGCACGATCGAGGTCGATCTTGACGAGGCCGAACTTGCCAAGCGCCGCGCCGCATGGCAGCCGCGCGGAACCGACTATAATTCGGGGGCAATCTGGAAATATGCACAGACTGTAGGTTCTGCCGAAAAAGGCGCGTTGACGCATCCGGGCGGCAAAGCTGAAACCCATATGTATGCCGACATCTAAATCGTCGGGTGCATTTGAAAAAAAGCCGGGTCAGATTGATCCGGCTTTTTTATTTCAGGCGCAATTGATATGAGATACGAGGCATTAGGCGCGAAGCTGGCACCAGATAGGCGTATGGTCAGACGGTTTTTCCAACCCGCGCGGGGCACGATCAATGCCAACATCCTCAATGCGATCAAGCGCCTCTGGCGAAAGCAGCAAATGATCAATCCTTACGCCGTGATCGCGCTGCCATGCGCCCGCCTGATAATCCCAGTAACTATAGAAAACCCCGCTGGGATTAAGGCTGCGCAGGGCGTCGGCATAGCCTTTGTGCAAGAGCTGGCGAAACGCCCCGCGGCTTTCCGGCCGGGTTAAGGCATCACCGGCCCATCCAGCCGGATCATAGCAGTCAATATCATCGGGAATAACGTTGAAATCGCCGCCAAGCACAACTGGCCTCTCATCGCCAAGCAATGTCATGGCACGCGCCTCAAGGCGCGCCATCCAGCCAAGCTTATAGTCAAATTTAGGGCCGGGGGCAGGGTTACCATTCGGCAGATAAATCGTTGCCACCCTCACGCCATTGATGGTTGCCTCCATATAGCGTGCCTGTTCATCCGCATTGTCGCCATCCAGCCCAATGACGACATCCTCAATGGGGAACCGGCTCGCAATTGCGACACCGTTATAGCTTTTCTGGCCATGAAAAGCGACGTGCCAGCCAAGGTCGGCAAAGGCTGAAACCGGAAAATTCACATCCTGCGATTTTGTTTCCTGAATTAACAAAACATCAGTGGTATCACCGGCCAACCAGCCAGTGACAATATCCAGCCGCGCCTTAATCGAATTCACATTCCAGCTAGCGATCCGCATTGCCGTTAAACAGAAAATGACGTGCCGCAACCGCATGATGCAGTTGCATTAGGATTGGTCACGGCAAAATATGACCCCATCAAATCCTGCACATAATCCAGTTCGGCATGGTCGATCAGTTCCAGCGACATATCGTCGACAACGACTTCTACCCCATATGCGTGAAAAACAATGTCATCATCGCTGCGGCTTTGATCAATGCTGAAATCATATTGAAAGCCCGAGCACCCACCGCCTAGCACGGCCACGCGGAAAAAGCTGCCGGCAGGCTCGCCCTCTAGCAATTGCGTAATCCGCCCTGCGGCAGCCTCACTAAGGCCAAACACACCCTGGTTTTGCGGTGCGGGTACGGCAGTATCAGTTGAAAAGTTATTTTGCTCGCTCATTGCTTTGCCTGCCTTTGACGGTCATTGGCTTGGACGGCAACCCTAGGGGGCTTGCGCGCTTTTACGCCACTATCCGAATATGGCCCCAGATCGCGCACAAATCAAGATCACATGCAGATCAGGATTACCCGATTAGCATCCGATGACGGGGTGGGCTGACCTGCGGAGTGATTGCGGTTTTTCTCGGCAACGCCTACAGTAAGCGCAGCGGATACAATAAACGCAGCGGATAGACGCGATGGTCGGAACTGGCATTAACGATCTTGGATTTGTTTATGTCATCGTCTGGAAGAGTGAGCCAATCAAATGAACCAAATAGATGGTACAGGTGCCAATTGACCGAAATTGTTGAACATCGCGCCCTCCAGCCTTATGCCTGCCACGGCCCGGCAAGTCGCGGCCGCATGCTTGATGAGCAGGAACATAATTCCCCGACTAGCCGCACCCCATTTCAGCGTGACCGTGACCGCATTATCCATTCCGGTGCGTTTCGCCGCCTCAAGCACAAGACCCAAGTCTTTGTTTACCATGAAGGTGATTATTTTCGCACCCGTTTGACACATTCGCTGGAGGTTGCGCAGATTGCACGATCAATGGCACGCGCGCTTGGCTTGAACGACGATCTAGCCGAGGCTGTCGCGCTTGCACATGATCTCGGCCATACGCCGTTTGGTCATGCGGGCGAAGATGCTCTTGACCGGTTAATGGCCGATCATGGTGGATTTGATCACAACGAACAGACTGTGCGCGTTCTCACCCAGCTGGAACAGCGTTATGCCGGTTTCAATGGCCTCAACCTGTCATGGGAAACTCTTGAGGGTGTCGTAAAGCATCACGGGGCTATCAAGGATCGCAGCAGCCTTCGGCCAGCGATTATCGCGGTGGATAAGGCGATGGATTTACAGCTGGAGGCTCACTCATCGGCCGAAGCGCAACTTGCTAATCTGGCTGATGACATTGCCTATCTATCGCATGATTTTGACGATGCGCTGCGTGCCGAGCTGTTTCATATTGATGATATCCGGTCTTTACCACAGGTCGGAAAGGCCCTTGCAGATATCGAATCCCGTCATGGCAAGCTAGAACTCGGCCGCGTAACGCACGAGCTGGTGCGCCGGCTTATATCGGTGTTTGTTGAGGATATGCTTGCTGTTTCCACCATTAACCTTGCCGCATTAAACGCCAAGACGGTGGATGATATTCGCGGTCACACCAAGCCGGTGATCGGCTTTTCCCCTGAAATGGCGGCAGACCTTGAGGGCTTACGAGCCTTCTTATTTAAAAATATGTGGCGGCATTACAAGGTGAACCGGATGACCAGTAAAGCAAAACGGGTGGTGACAGATCTGTTTGATTTGTTTATGTCCGAACCGAACACATTACCGAGTGATTGGCAGTTTTATGAAAATCAGCCTTTGAGTGACATGACAAGGACAGATCGGGCTCGTATTATCGCGGACTATATCGCCTCGATGACCGACCGATATGCCATTGTCGAGCATGAACGCCTGTTCGACCTCGGCCCCATTTTGAGATAATTCCCGCTTGCGGATAGAGAAAAGACCTGAATTGATGAATATTTTTTCCTGCTTTGAAGCCGAGTTTCAAACGATTATCAGCAATCTCGTCGCCACCAAACAAGTGGTGGCTGGTCTTGATACCAGCCGGGTTGTTTTTGAATTGCCGCGTGATGAAAGTCACGGCGATATCGCCACCAATGCCGCCATGGTTCTGGCAAAACAGGCGGGGAAATCACCGCGTGACCTCGCCAGCTTATTCGCTAGCGAGTTGGAAAAGATTGACGGGGTAATTGCGGTCGAAATCGCTGGGCCAGGCTTTTTGAACTTACGCATTGAAACACGTCTATGGACCCGCGAGATCGCCGATATTCTGGCAGCTGACCTGCACTACGGAAAAAGCGAAATCGGGGCTGGAAAGCCGGTCAATATTGAATTTGTCTCGGCCAACCCGACTGGCCCCTTACACGCCGCCCACGCCCGCGGTGCGGTGATTGGCGACGCCCTAGCAGGATTGATGGAGTTTTGTGGCTGGAACGTCACACGCGAATATTACATCAATGATGCTGGCGGTCAGGTCGATGTGCTCGCACGCTCAACTTATCTGCGCTATTGCGAGGCGCTTGGCCACGATATTGGCGAAATTCCTGCCGGTCTTTACCCGGGGTTATATTTGCGCGAGGTTGGCGAGGCGCTTGCGGCACGTGATGGTGATTTGTATCTCGACAAAGCCGAGGATGAATGGATTGCAACGCTACGCAGCTTTGCCATCGACGCCGTCATGACCGGGATCAAAACCGACCTTTTGGCGCTTGGGATTAGAATGGATCAATTCTCGTCTGAACGCGCCTTGGTCAGCTCTGGCGCGGTACAGCGCGCGATTGATAAGCTACAGCAGGATGGACATCTTTATCAGGGTGTTTTACAGCCGCCGAAAGGAAAAGAGCCGGAAGATTGGGAACCGCGTGAACAATTGCTGTTTAAAGCCAGCGCTTTTGGCGATGACACCGACCGACCTTTGCAGAAATCTGACGGCACATGGACTTATTTTGCTGCTGATGTGGCCTATCATCTCGACAAGCTGGATCGGACCAAAGGCCCGTTGATCAATATTTTTGGGGCTGATCATGGCGGCTATGTCAAACGCATGACCGCAGCTGTTGCCGCATTGTCTAGCCAGCAAAATATGCTCGACATCAAATTATGCCAGCTGGTCAATCTGCTTGATAACGGGCAACCGGTCAAAATGTCGAAACGCGCCGGCACCTTCGTCACGGTTGAAGATGTGATCGCGGCGGTTGGTGCTGATGTGATACGTTTTATCATGCTAACAAGGCGCAATGATCAGACATTAGATTTTGATTTCGCAAAAGTTACCGAACAATCACGCGATAACCCAGTTTTCTATGTTCAATATGCACATGCGCGGGCGTGCTCGGTCATTCGCCAGTTCGAGAAAGATCAGGCCATTCCAACAAATGCAGATCTTGATCTGATAAGCGATCCGGCTGAATTGGCTGTTGTTAAAATGCTTGTTGGCTGGCCGAAATTGGTCGAGTCTGCCGCAATGGCGCATGAGCCACACCGTATTGCCTTCTATCTTGTTGATCTTGCCAGCCGGTTTCATTCGTTGTGGAATGCCGGAAGGGAAAACCCTTCATTGCGCTTTATCGTAGAGGATGATGCCAGCATAACTGCGGCGCGAATCCAGCTTGTTAAGGCAACAAGTTTCGTTATTCGGACGGGTTTAAATGTGCTATCCATAAAAGCCTTGGAAGAAATGTAGAGCGCGAGATGAGCGATCAAGATCAACAGGTGAGTGGCGTCAATTGGGGATGGTTCACCGTTCTTGCCAGCATTGTTGTCGTTGTTGGCATGACCACCTATTTCATGCTGCCCAGCCTGATCTCAAAAACCGCGACCGACGTGACTATTGTGAAGGCGGTAAAAGGGCCAATCAAGGTCAAACCAGACGACCCAGGCGGTGAAAAAATTGATCATCAGGATTTGCTTGTTGTTGATATTCTAAAGGGCGGCAGCAACGCCGGCAGCCAAGCCGAATTTCTCCGCCCCGCCGCACCAAACCCCGAGCCACCACCGGTTATTGAGGCCGATGCGAATGCCGCAATACCGGCTGCGCCAGCAATGACCGAGCCCAATCTTGCCGCCAGTGCAGATCCGGCAAAATCGGCCATATCCGGGCCGGATACAGGGCCAAGAAAATCACTGCCAAAGACCAAACCAGCCAAGGACGATACCCCACCAAAGCCAAATGTTGATAATCCGACTAAACCAGCGGCAAAGCCTAAGCCAGCTGCAAAATCGGCGGATACATCAGTCAGTCAGTCAAAAGCGGAAGAAGCCACCACATCGAAGATTAAAAAGCGCGTGATCGTAATCGAGGGTGATGCGCCGCTTTACATGATCCAGCTGGCGGCGTTTAGAAGTGCCGCCAAAGCAGATGAAATGGCTAAAATCCTATCGAAGAAACATAAATCGAGACTGAATGACGTTGAGCTTGAAAGCATGAAGGTTGACACTGGCAGTAATGGTGTCTTTTACCGGATTGTAAGTGTGCCTTTGCCACGCGGCGATGCAGATAGGATTTGTGGCGTTCTACGACGGTCGGGGCAGGATTGTTTTCTGCGCAAATTCATCCAACCAAGTCCATAATTAGCCGATAAAAATTGATCAACCTCCGAACCAATTGTGAACTGGCATTATTACACCGATTATGAGTGATTTCGACGACAGCTTCAACGACGATAAGGCAACGCAAGACCCGTCAGTGCAATTGGCATTATTTGTCAATCTTGACGGGTTTGAGGGGCCGATTGATCTGTTGCTCAATCTGGCTCGGGATCAAAAGGTTGATCTTACCAAAATTGCTATCCTGCCGTTGGCTGAGCAATATCTGGCCTTTGTAAATAGTGCGCGCGAACTCGATCTAGAAATTGCCGCCGATTACCTTGTCATGGCGGCATGGCTTGCCTATTTGAAATCCCGGCTTTTACTGCCTGACCCCGAGCCCGAGCAGGCTGAAGAAATGGTCGATATGGCAGATGCGCTGCGCTATCAGCTGTTGCGACTTGAGGCAATGCAGCAGGCCGCCAAACGTCTTTCCTCGCTTCCACGGCTTGGCCAGCAACGTTTTGCCCGCGGTGCCCCCGAACAGTTTGCAAACACCAGCGAGGCCATTTGGACGGCAACATTGTATGATTTACTGTCATGTTACGGCGATATCCGCTCGGCTGAAGATGCTGAGACCTTGACCATCGCTGCGACACGGCTATTTTCGGTCGAGGAGGCGGCTAAACGCCTGCGTGAACTGATCAGCAGCAGCCCCGACTGGACAGTTTTACAGCATTTTTTACCAGCCGACCTGCAATCGCCGCTGGATTTACGCTCGGCAACGGCGTCTCATTTTGTGGCATCACTGGAATTGGCCCGCGAAGGCGTGCTAAGACTGCGGCAAGACACTCACTTTGCGCCTTTATACATGAAAGTAAGAGACTAGAATGACCGTGCTGTCACCGCTACAAGATTGCGCTGCCACAATCGAGGCCCTGATCTTTGCTTCCGATCGGCCCATCCGCGAGCGCGAACTAATCGTCCATTTGCCCGAAAATATTGAGATCGCTGACGTTATCGCACTGGTCTCGGCACGCTATGACAGCGCCAGCGGCATCGAGCTGTGCAAAGTTGGCGATGGATGGGCATTTCGTACCAAAGCTGAGATTGCCGAACGGTTGAGTCAGCATAAGCAAATTGAGCGCCCATTATCGCGCGCCGCGCTGGAAGTGTTGGCGATCATTGCATATCACCAGCCCATTACCCGCGCAGAAATCGAAGAGGTTCGCGGGATAAGCCTGTCAAAAGGCACGATGGATATCTTGCTTGAACTTGGCTGGATCAAGCCGCGCGGGCGCCGTCGCACGCCAGGCCGCCCGTTGACCTGGGGAACCAGCCCGGCCTTTCTGGATCATTTTGGTCTCGGCGATATCACTGATTTGCCGGGTATGGATGATTTGAAAGCCGCAGGCCTCCTTCGCAAGGGCCAAATCCTTGGTGCATTGATGGATCAAACAGCCGAAACCGGTGATATTGATCATGACGAGCTTGATAACGATATGGATGACGAGCTCGACAGCAATTTCCTCGAGGATGGCTTGCTAGAAGCCGGATATGATGGAGAGCAGAATGCTTGAATTCGACCAGATCCGGCATGCCTATAATGGAAGCCTGTCGGTGCGTGACGTCAGCTTTCATGTCGAACCGGGCGAGGTGGTCTCGCTGCTCGGCCCATCTGGGTGCGGTAAAACCACGCTATTACGCCTAGCAGCGGGGCTTGAACAGCCGCAACATGGCAGCATCTGTCTGCATAACCAGGTCATTTCCTCGGCTGATTTTGTGCAGCCACCCGAACAACGTGGCATCGGCTATATGTTTCAGGATTATGCGCTATTTCCGCATTTGACAGTTATCCAGAATGTTATCTTCGGATTGACGGAAAAAGGCAGCGCGGCAACTAGGCGGGGCCTTGAAGTGCTGGGTGAGGTCGGAATCGACGGACTCAGCGATATGTACCCGCATGAATTATCAGGCGGCCAGCAACAGCGGGTTGCCTTGGCCCGCGCATTGGCACCAAAACCGGCTGTTATTCTGCTTGATGAGCCTTACGCCGGCCTTGACAGCCGTCTTCGCGAGCGGATACGTGACCAGACGCTGCATGTCTTGAAAGCCTCGAATGCCGCTGCCCTTATGGTGACGCATGATGCCGAAGAGGCAATGTTCATGTCTGACCGGATTGTTGTTCTGCGTGATGGTCAAGTTGTTCAGACAGGCCGGCCAGTTAACCTCTATTGCCAGCCGAGCAGCGCATTTGTTGCCGAGTTTTTTGGCGAGGTAAACCGGGTCGAGGGTGTTGTTGCCAAAGACAAGGTCATCACCCCACTTGGTGAGTTTCGCGCGCCCAAAACACTTAGCGATGGCAGCCCGGCCAGTGTAGTAATCCGACATGAAGCGATGCTGATCGACGCCGGCAATGATGGCGTAATTGGCGAGGTTATGGAGTCTCGTTTGCTTGGCCGTGCGTCGCTTATTCACTTCTCAGTTCCAACGGGGCGTAATGTGCTGCACCTCCATGCGCGGATACCCGGGCTTAACTCTATCGAGGTTGGTAGTCAGGTTCGCGTTCGGGTCGATCCGGCGCAGGCGTTCGTGTTTGCTGCGGGAAATGGCGAAGAATAATCCACTACGCAAGTATGAACGCGCAAAACCTCGGGTTTTTTTGCAGTTATAGTCACTTTTCTGGGCAGGTTGGGCCAAGGACTTCTTGTCGGCAGCCAAACCCCTGTCTATAGTGCGTTGATCTGGCGGTCGCGGTTTTACCACTGGCCGAAACGAATTGGAAATGAGGACCTAAACCATGTTTGGCGGTACATTCAGTATTTTACATTGGATCGTTGTTCTTGCCGTTGTTCTGCTGCTGTTCGGTGGCAGAGGCAAAGTTTCAGCGATCATGGGCGATTTTGGCAAAGGCCTGCGCAATTTTAAAACTGGCCTAAAAGGGCCGGAAGAAGAAGCGGAAGAGGCGGAAGCAATCGAAACGGCGCCAAAGCCAGCCGCAAAGAAGCCGGCTGCCAAGAAAGCAGCGCCGAAAAAAGCGGCTGCTAAAAAGGCCGCAACAAAAAAAGCATCTGCTAAAAAAGCTGCCAACTAATAGGCGCTAGGAGCAGATAATGCTTGATATTGGCGGCTGGGAGTTCTTGATTGTTGCCTTTGTGCTGATCATGGTGGTCGGCCCAAAGGAATTGCCGAAAATGCTACGAGGGTTTACCCGGATGATCCGCCAAGTTAGGTCTATGGCGGCTGAGTTTTCGCGCGGCATGCAGGACATGGCTGATGAAGCCGAGCTTGGCGATATCAAGAACACACTCGCCGATGTTAAACGTGGCAACCTGGCCGGGGTCGCTGATGCTATTGACCCGGGCGGCGAGTTGAAAGGTTCGGTTGAGGATTTGAAAAAATCCGCGACCGAAACTGGACTTAAAGGCGATGTTGGTGAAATCCGTGATCTGGCGGGGGCGACCGGTGACGGAATTGCTGAAACGATAAATGAAGCGCCGCCGCATGACCAGGCTGCAAAAGAGGAAACCTCCGCAAAAAAGAAGACTGGGAGCTAGGTCACGATGGCAGAGCAGGAAGCAGATAATTCTGGCCAGAGTGACGGCCGCATGACGCTAATTGGTCATCTGACCGAATTGCGTAACCGTCTGGGTATCGCATTAGCTGCTTTTTTGGTGTTGTTTTTACTGAGCGTTGCACCATTGCCCGGCACAACCAGCAACAGTATTGCCTATCAGGTATTTGTGTTCTTGCAGGCGCCGCTGGCCGAAATTCTCCAAGAAAAAGGTGGCGGCCGGATGATCTTCACCGCACTGCATGAAGGGTTTTTCACCCAGATAAAGGTCGGGTTCTTCACCGCTCTGTGCGTAACCTTTCCGATTATCAGCATGCAGCTTTGGAAATTCATTGCGCCCGGATTATACAAGAATGAAAAACAGGCCTTTCTGCCATTTTTGATCGCGACGCCGGTTCTGTTTACCTTAGGTGCGGCAATGGTTTACTACATCGTAACGCCAATGGCGTGGAAATTCTTTGTATCGTTCGAAATGCTTGGCGATGGCAGTGCGCTGCCGATCGAACTTGAACCCCGTATCAGCGAATATCTGTCATTAATGATGCGGTTGATCTTTGCATTTGGTCTCGCCTTCGAATTGCCAGTAATTTTGCTGTTGTTGGCACGCGCCGGTTTGGTCACACATCAAGGGCTGGCCGAAAAACGCAAGATTGCTATTGTTGTAGCCTTTGTTGTTGCCGCAATTCTGACCCCGCCAGATGTGATTTCACAGCTTTTATTAGCTGTTCCGATTATTGTTTTGTACGAATTATCAATTCTGGGGGCAAGAGTGATGAGCCCGCCAGCAGACACCGAGTTCGACAATAGTTAGGTGAGCATTTGACGCGCCATATGCCCAATGAGGCTGCACCGATAAAGACTGCATAGACAAAGACAGCGCCAATCGAGATTAGCGATACGCAATTCACGAAGAGAAACCACAAATCAAACCTGACCAGCAAACCGAGTTTAATAATGCATGATATTCGCTTTATCCGTGAGAACCCTGATGCTTTCGACGCTGCGTTAAAACGGCGCAAGCTTACCCCAATGGCAAGTGAAATCCTAGAGGCAGACAGCAACCGGCGTTCCCTGCAAGCCAAAATTCAAGAGATGCAGTCGCGCCGCAACCAGACCTCAAAAGAGATCGGTGCATTAAAGGCAAAGGGCGGTGATGCTAACGCGCTGATCGCCGAGGTGAATGAGATTAAAGCCAATATGCCGGCGCTTGAAAACGAGGAAGCAAAGCTGGCTGATAAGTTGGATACCTGGCTTCTTGAATTGCCCAATATTCTCGATGCGTCAGTGCCTGACGGTGATGACGAAACGCAGAATGAACTGATTCGCACCATTGGAGATCTGCCTCAATTTTCGTTTACGCCAAAGGATCATGTGGCGCTGGGTGAGGGGCTTGGGCAGATGGACTTTGCCCTTGGCGCCAAGCTGGCCGGGGCGCGTTTTGTTGTGCTATCGGGCCAGCTAGCCCGACTGGAACGCGCACTGGCTACCTTTATGCTGGACACGCACACAACCGAATTCGGCTATGTTGAAACCCTGCCACCAGCCCTGGTCAACAGCCAAACCATGACCGGAACCGGCCAGTTGCCCAAATTTGCTGAAGATCTCTATCGGACTGATGATAAATGGCTAATTCCTACCGCCGAGGTACCGCTGACTAATATTGTTGCTGACGAAATTATCAATGGCGCAGCCCTGCCATTGCGGATGACTGCCTATACGCAATGTTTCCGATCCGAGGCTGGCTCGGCTGGCCGCGATACGCGCGGGATGATTCGCCAGCATCAATTCTCCAAGGTAGAAATGGTGTCAATCGTTCATCCTGATCAATCAACTGAAGAACTGGACCGTATGACGTCCTGCGCCGAGGCGATTCTACAAAAGCTAGAACTGCCTTATCGGGTGCTAAAGCTGTGTAGCGGTGATACCGGATTTTCAGCCCAGCAAACCTATGATCTCGAAGTCTGGCTTCCGGGTCAGGATGAGGGGCGCGGCATGTATCGGGAGATTTCATCCTGCTCGAATTGTGGGCCGTTTCAGGCACGCCGTATGAAGGCCCGCTTTCGTGACGCGGAAACTGGCGACACCCGGTTTCTACATACACTGAATGGATCCGGGCTCGCCGTTGGACGCACGCTGATTGCGGTTTTGGAAAATGGTCAGCAGGAAAATGGCAGTATTCTCCTGCCAAGAGCCCTGCACGGCTACATGGGTACCGACCGGTTGGTGGCAAAAGCCTGATGACAGGTTTGTCAAAAAAACCCATCGGCCGAATTCTAATTAGCAATGATGACGGCATTGATGCGATTGGGATCAACATATTGCGTGAAATTGCTGTTGGTCTCAGCGACGATGTCTGGGTAATTGCTCCAAGCGATAACCGGTCTGGTGCGTCGCGTTCGATTACGCTTCGCAGTGACGTTGTTATCGACCAGTTAGGCCCGAAGACCTTTCAATGTTCTGGCACGCCGAGCGATTGTATGATTTTCGGCATGGCCGAAATTCTTGATCAACCGCCCGACCTGGTTTTGACCGGCATCAATCACGGAATGAATGTTGCCGATGATATTCTCTATTCAGGAACCGTTGCTGGGGCGATGGAGGCAGCATTGCTTGGCGTGCCGGCGATTGCCCTTTCACAGCGGCATGGCCGTGATGATCCGACTGATTATGCCGCCAGCCGGATATATGGCGATAGGGTTATTCGCCATATCTTGCAATTGGGAATACCGTCGCGCACAGTGATGAACGTCAATTTTCCGAAGAGCAACCCGGCCGAGATCAAAGGCCTTAAGCCGGCGCATCTTGACCGCCACAAACTTGGTGATGTGATCATTAAAGGCGCATCTCCAAATCACTATCGGCTCGGGCCGTTGAACAGCGCGTCTGAGACCAGCGATGGCAGCGACCGTGCTGTGCTGAATGATGGCTGGATTTCGCTGACACCACTGATGATGGATGTTACCGCACATGCAATGCTGGATCAGTTGCCGGTATTAGATTTATCTGAAATCACGTAACGCCATGACAAGCGATTTCCAACCTCAAAAAGCGCAATTGATAATGACCCTGCGCGGCCTTGGCATTATGGATTCGCGCGTGCTGGCAGCGCTTGAGCAAGTGCCGCGTGAATTATTTGTACCAGTTGCATTGCGGCATCATTCCTATGAAAATTCATCACTTCCAATCGCTTATGACCAGACCATAAGTCAGCCTTATGTTGTTGCGCGCATGACTGAAGCGCTAGAGCTTGAGGGGCGTGAACGCGTTCTTGAAATTGGCTGCGGCAGCGGCTATCAGGCGGCAATCCTGACACATCTGTGCCGCCGCGTCTATTCGATGGAGCGCCTGCGCCCATTGCTTGTTGACGCAGAAAACCGAATTCGGGATCTACGCATCTCAAATATCAGCTTTCGTTTTGGCGATGGATCAAAGGGCTGGCCTGAAGCGGCGCCGTTTGATCGGATCATTCTGACATGCGGATGTGACAAAATTCCCGACATTTTGTTGCAGCAGTTAAAAATTGGCGGCATCATGGTAGCACCAGAGGGTCATGGCAAAGCCCAAGCTCTCGTTGTCGTGACCCGGCATGATATTGGGTTTGAACGCGTCACCTTAATGCCTGTAACCTTTGTGCCACTGATTGAGGGTGAGTAAATGCCGCTAGAACTTCGGTCCGGTCTTAAATCCTGCTCTGGATTATTTTTGCTTGGCGCCACTGCGCTTGTGCTTTCGGCCTGTCAAACGCCTAATCTTGGCCTAACCCGCTCCACACCCGCAGATGTGATTGTCGCGCCATTGCGCCAGCCGGTTGAGCCTATCCCGGCAAGTCGGATGGTAACCGTACGCGAAAATGATACGCTATACGGCGTTGCAACACGCTACCAGGTCACGCCACAATCAATTATTGAAGAAAATAGTCTTTTGCCGCCTTACATCATTGCAAAAGGCCAGGCCCTGAAAATCGTCCCGCGTCGCACCCACATCGTACGTCCGGGTGACTCGGTTTACGTCATCTCGCAACGTTATGCCGTTAGCCAATATCAATTAGCTGAGCTGAATGATCTTGCCCCGCCATTTGAGCTGACCGTCGGGCAAACATTGCAATTGCCAAATAGCCTCGATTTTTCAGTTCTGGATATCGGGCTCCCGGGCGGGATCAGTGAAACCAATATCGCTCAGCCTGCATCAACAGTCGCAAAAAGCAGCGCACCAGCTGCACCGCGCAAACGCTTTGTTGCGCCATCATCGGCCGGAGGCTCGGGATTTATCTGGCCGGTTGAAGGTGAGGTTATCAGTGAATTTGGGCCTTCACAGCGCGGCGTTCATAATGACGGGGTTAACATCGCTGCCAAAGAGGGTGTCGCGGTGGGTGCAGCGGCAAAAGGACGGGTCGCCTTTGTCGGTACTAACATCAAAAGCTTTGGCAAGCTCGTGCTTGTCAAGCATGATGGTGGCATCATTACTGCCTATGCGCATCTTGGAGAAATCACTGTGAAGGAAGGCGATATCGTGACCGCAGGGCAGGCGATTGGCACAATCGGCACGTCGGGCCGGGTTGTTCGCCCGCAACTTCACTTTGAGATCCGTAAATCGCGTCAGCCCATTGATCCGAGAAACGTCATTTCCTAACGGGCTGGTTGTGCCGCTAAGAGGCTAACGCCGCAGTGATGTTTTCGTTCGAGCTGCAAGGTCTGTGATGAATTGCCATGCGACACGGCCAGAGCGTGATCCGCGTCCGATTGACCATGCAAGCGCCTCATGTCGTACATCAATATCGCCCGCTTTTATATTGTAAAAATTAATATATTCATCAACCATCTCAAGATAGGTATCCTGATCGATCGAATGAAACCCAATCCACAGGCCAAACCGATCTGACAATGATACGGTTTCTTCGGTTGTCTCGGACGGATTGATTGCGGTTGAGCGCTCATTCTCCATCATTTGCCGCGGCATCAGATGACGCCGGTTAGACGTGGCATAGAATACAATATTTTCAGGCCGCCCTTCGATGCCGCCTTCAAGTGCCGCTTTCAGTGATTTATAGGTGCTTTCACCGCCTTCGAAGGCCAAATCATCTGAGAAAATGATAAAATAGCGGTCAATTTGCGCAAGAAAAGACATCAAAAACGGCAGGTCAGCGATATCTTCACGGTGAATTTCAACGAGGCCCAGATCGTACCCACGTTCGATCACAGTGCCATGCACCGCCTTTACCAACGATGATTTACCAGTGCCACGTGCACCCCATAAAAGCGCATTATTTGCTGGAAATCCGCTGACAAACCCGAGGGTATTGGACAGTAAATTATCGCGCTGCTCATTGACCCCCTTCAAAAGGCCAATATCCAGCCGGCTAATCTTTGTCACCGGCACCAGTTTGCGAACCTCAGATTGCCAGACATAAGCGTCAGCCTTGACTAGCGCTTCAGGCTTCATATCAGCCGGATATTGGCGCTCCAGTGCGTCAGCAATGCGGGTCAATTCGCCAAGAAGCAGGCCGGTATCGTCAGACATATTCATTTTTCGCTCGGTCGGATCAAGATTGTTGAGGAAACTTTGTAAAAAGGGAATATGGGTCATTGCGGCAAAGCGCAAGGGCGTTTATGTTTCCAAATAGTATTTTCAACGATAATTGGAGAAATTCCAAGATGTTTATTACCCCAGCATTTGCACAATCAGGTGGCTTTGCAGAAGGCGGTTTTGGCCTGTTACCAATACTTTTCGTGATGGTAATTTTCTATTTTCTGCTGATCCGCCCACAGCAAAAGCGTGCAAAACAACACCGCGAGATGCTTGCTGCCATCCGGCGTGGTGACAAGATCGTAACGTCAGGCGGCCTGACCGGCACTGTCGTTAAGGTGACGGAAGACAGCGACACTGTAGAAGTCGAAATTGCTAAGGACGTGAAAGTTCACGTCGTCAGGGCGATGATTGCCGACATCAGAGGCAAGACCGAACCAGCAAAAAAAGCGTAACGCTGGCCAGCTAATCGCCGGAGATATTATGGCCCGCTATTGCGGCCGTTTAATTCCGGCGCTGTCCGTTTCCACCTCTAACCAAGAGTGTTGTCATCATGTTGCAATTCCAGCTTTGGAAAAAACTGTTGGTTGCCGCAATCGCCAGTTTGGGGGTCGTTTTCGCGCTGCCTAATGTAATTGGCGACGGCATCGACAAAAGCTTTCTTCCCGGAAAGCAGATCAACCTTGGTCTCGACCTTCAAGGTGGATCGCATTTGCTGCTGCGCGTTGATGTTGATGCGGTTAAAAGGGAACGACTGGAAAATCTGGGTGAGATGATCCGGCGTGATTTCCGGACCGAAAAAGTCCGTTTCAGCGACCTTCAGGTCACCGAGGAAACGGTCTCGCTAAAAGTTCGCGACGCTGAAGACACGGCGAAAGCAAAAGAAATTCTGGTAGAGCTTGGCAACGATTACAGTGTCAGCAGTGAGGGAACAACCTACCGCGTTGCCTTTACCGAGACAGGGCTGACCCAAATGCGGACACGGACAGTCGAGCAATCAATCGAGATTATCCGCCGCCGGCTCGACCCAGAAGGCACGAAAGAGCCAATTATTCAGCGCCAGGGGGCTGAGCGGGTGCTGGTTCAACTGCCCGGCGTCGACGATCCCGAGGCAGTTAAACGGCTACTTGGCCGTACCGCAAAACTGACCTTCCAGCTGGTTGATTTGCGGATGAGCGCAAGCGAAGCGATCCAGCGTGACCGCACGCCGCCCGGCAGCATTCTGATGGAAAGCGCCAACGCAGATGGACGCAGCTATGTCATTGAAAAGCGCGTCATGGTCAGTGGTGAAATGCTGGATGGGGCAACCGCAACCTTTGATCAGAACAATCGCCCGGCGGTCAGCTTTACCCTTAACGCAGCCGGGGCGCGGCGTTTTGGCAAGGTAACGGGCGAAAATATTGGGCGCCCATTTGCGATTATTCTGGATGGCAAGGTCGTTTCGGCGCCAACCATTCAGTCACAGATTTTTGGCAGCGGTCAAATTACCGGTGATTTCAGCGTTGCTGAAACCAATGAGCTTGCACTTGTATTGCGGGCAGGGGCGTTACCTGCACCCCTGATTATTCTCGAAGAACGGTCAATTGGCCCGGGGCTGGGTGCAGACTCGATTGCCGCCGGTGAAATTGCCGCGCTGATTGGTTTGATATTGGTGGCCGTTTACATGGTTGCCAGCTATGGCTTTTTTGGCGGACTTGCCGTTGCGGCTTTGGCGGTCAACATCATCTTAATCGTTGCTGCTCTTTCGGCTTTGCAAGCCACTCTTACACTTCCCGGTATTGCTGGCATTGTCTTGACAATGGGAATGGCAGTTGACGCTAATGTGCTAGTGTTTGAGCGGATTCGTGAGGAAATGTCCAACGGACGCTCTGCGATTGCCGCGATTGATGGCGGCTATCAACGCGCTATCTCAACGATTGTTGACTCAAACCTCACCACATTATTTGCGGCGTTATTCTTATATATTTTTGGATCGGGCCCGATTAAGGGATTTGCTGTCACGCTGGGCATCGGTATTGCAACCTCGATGTTTACAGCTGTTATGGTGACACGTTTGTTCATCGTTTTGTGGGTTGAACGCAAACGCCCCAGCAAATTTGTTCTTTAGGAAGGGGTCTTTCCGATGCGCCTTAAACTTGTTTCAAGCAACACATCAATAAACTTTCTTAAATTCCACCGGCTTGCATTTATTTTTTCGTCGCTTCTTGTCGCGGCATCAATTGGCTTGTTTGCTTTGATTGGCCTGAACCTTGGTATTGATTTCAAGGGCGGCATCCTGATCGAGGCACGAGACAAAACCGGCCCGGCAAATATTGCCGGCCTTCGCGGCGATCTGGAACAATTGGGACTTGGTGATATCAGCCTCCAAGGCTTTGGCACTGAAACCGATGTTTTGATCCGTATTCAACGCCAAGACGGTGATGAAAATGCGCAAATTGCGGCAATTCAGCTTATTGGCAAGACCCTTGGCAGTGATTTTGATATCCGGCGCACTGAATTTGTGGGGCCGACTGTTGGTGCAGAACTGGCTGAAAAGGGAATGCTGGCGGTTGTTTGCGCGTTGTTTGCCATTATGGTCTATATCTGGTTCCGCTTTGAGTGGCAGTTCTCGATAGCGGCAATTCTGGCGTTAACGCACGATGTTTTAACAACGGTTGGGTTGTTTGCGCTGACCAGTTTTGAGTTCAACCTTGCAACTGTTGCCGCAATTTTGACCATCGCCGGCTATTCGATCAATGATACGGTAGTTGTGTTTGACCGGGTTCGTGAAAACCTGCGCCGCTACAAATCATACAGCATTGTCGATATTTTAAACAAATCGCTAAACGAGACTTTGTCACGAACCGTTATGACGTCGGTGACCACCTTACTTGCGCTGGGTGCCATTGTTATCTTTGGTGGCGCCGTGTTGCGTGATTTTGCCATTGCGATGATATGGGGCGTGCTGATCGGCACCTATTCATCGGTTTTTGTTGCCGTAGGATTGCTGTCACGGTTTGACCTAAAACGCAATGACGATGAAGATCACGGCGTTGAAAAGCCTGAATATGAACGATCCTAAATCACCCCATGATGGGTCAAGTGACCTTGTTAATATCCAAACCTTTGAGGCAACAGGTGACCTACAGCTTGTTCATGGCTATGGTGATCACAGTTTCCGCATTTCAGGCAATCGCTACAGCGGCTCGGTTTTACTGGGCCCGCGCAAAACTGCGATCTGGACACCGCCTGCCAATCCGGCTGACCTCAAGATTGACGATATTCTGCCCGGCCTTGGCAAGGCGTTACCGCCATTATTTATTCTAGGAGTTGGCGGCGCGCCTATGGACCCAATGAATGACTTGGCGCATTACCTTCATGAACAGGGTATCGCGCTTGAGATCATGTCAACAGCGGCGGCCTGCCGGACATGGAACGTGCTGATGAGCGAGGGCCGCACCGCTGGCGCCGGTCTTTATGCGGTTGCCTAACTCGATCATAGTCCGATGATGCCCCATCACAGCACATCCGAAAAAAAATGACGAGTAACGCCAAAACAGCCATCGCGGCATTACGCGACAATGATCATCCACTTGGCAGACCATTGGCGCTTTGTCTGATGTTTGAGACTGAAAAAGACCAATGGCTTGCAGCCTCGGTATTTGACCTTGCGATGGCGCTTGATGCGGCGCTGCATATCCCTAGCGAGTCACTGCTTGCCGCGATCCGTGTGCAATGGTGGGCCGATGCTTTGGCGGCTGAAACGCATCATACCGCGCCGCTGGTTAGTCAATTACAGGATCTATTTGAGATCAATGAAGGGCTTCGGCAACAGATCATTACGCTGATCGCGCATTGGCAATCTGCCTGCCATGATGAGACGCGGGATAGCACCGAAGGATGGGCTGCAACATGGGCGCTCATTGCAACACGGCTTGGGCACAAAAAAGAGGCCGCAACAGCAGCTGATATCGGCCATTATTTACATCATGTTGTGAGGGGTCAGCTGGCACATGACGGGCATAATCTCAACCAGCCGCAGATCATTGCCTTGCGCCGCGATGATGCTGGCAGAAAACGGTCATGGCTATATCTGGCTGGCTGTTTCCTGCGCTACATGGCGCGGCCGACAGCTGATGTTTCCCATCCAGCACTTGGCTGGCATATGCTGATATGGCACATCTTCAGGCCGCCCAAATAAGCTAAAACCCACAATGAATCTGAGCTGAATCCACCTTGGCGCAATTAAGATGGGGGCTCGCCACTGAACAAGCGCCTAGGCCAACGCGGCATCACGCCATACGGTCATATTGGTTAACGCACGTTCAGCATAGGCGGCTTTACGGTCACGCCCTTTTGGCCGTCGGCCACGTTCATTCAGCGGTAATTCGGGAAACAAACCAAAATTAACATTCATTGGCTGGAAACTATCCACCATTGCGCCGCCGGTTATATGTGCCAGCAGCGCGCCATGCGCAGTATCAACCGGAGGTGCGACCCATTTAAGCCCCAGCACTTCAGCCGCCGCCATTCGGCCAGCCAGCAAGCCGATAGCCGCGGATTCGACATAGCCCTCAACACCAGTGATCTGCCCAGCAAACCGCAATTTTGGTTTTGCCTTCAACCGCAATTGTTGATCAAGAAGGCGCGGCGAATTGATAAACGTATTGCGATGCAATCCACCAAGGCGCGCAAATTGGGCGTTTTCAAGCCCGGGAATTGTCTGGAATACACGCACCTGTTCGGCATATTTCAGCTTGGTCTGGAACCCAACCATATTATAGAGCGTACCAAGAGCATTATCTTGGCGCAGCTGGATGACCGCATGTGGACGCGAGCCATCATGTGCGTTGGTCAGGCCAACCGGCTTCATCGGCCCCCAGCGCAATGTTTCACGGCCCCGCGATGCCATCACTTCAATCGGCATGCAGCCGTCAAAATAGGGGGTATTTTCCTCCCATTCTTTGAAAGACATTTTCTTGCCGTCCAACAGCGCGTCAATAAAAGCCTCATATTGTGGCTGGGTCATTGGGCAATTGATATAATCCTTGCCATCGCCGCCATCGGTAGATTTGTCATAGCGCGACTGAAACCACGCTACATCCATGTTTACACTGTCAAAATGCACAATCGGCGCAATCGCATCGAAAAAAGCCAGATCATCTTCACCGCCCCAGCGGCGGATTGCCTCGGCCAGATCAGGCGATGTCAACGGGCCGGTTGCGATTATGACCTGCTGCCAATCATCGGGGATATCGCCCACTTCCTCACGCTGAACGGTGATTAGCGGATGCGCCGTAATCACGGCCTCAACTGCGGCAGAGAACCGGTCACGATCAACCGCCAGCGCGCCACCAGCTGGCACCTTTTCAGCATCAGCCGCCTTTAAAATTAATGACCCCAAAAGCCGCATTTCCTGATGCAGAACACCGACGGCATTGGCAGTTGCATCATCCGAACGAAACGAGTTTGAACAAACCAGTTCTGCCAGCCCTTCGCCGTGATGAGCGTCGGTTTTGCGAACCGGCCGCATCTCATGCAGCACGACCGGCACATTCAAGCTGGCAATCTGAAACGCGGCCTCGCACCCGGCAAGCCCGCCACCAATCACATGAATAGGAGCAATATTAGTCATCACGCATCACCTTCCCAAAATACGGGCAAGATAAGTGCCAGTGTGCGATTCCAACGTCTTTGCCACTTTTTCTGGGGTGCCCTCAGCCACAATGTAACCGCCGCCATCACCGCCCTCGGGGCCAAGGTCAATGATCCAGTCGGCGGTTTTGATCACATCCATATTATGCTCAATAACAATCACGCTATTACCTTGCTCGACCAGCTCTTGCAGAACCTCCAGAAGCTTGGCGATGTCATGGAAGTGCAAGCCAGTGGTCGGCTCATCAAGGATATAAATTGTACGCCCCGTCGCGCGCCGCGATAATTCCTTGGACAGCTTTACCCTCTGTGCCTCACCACCTGACAAGGTAGTTGCCTGCTGACCAATCCGCACATAGCCAAGCCCGACACGCAGCATCGTTTCCAGCTTTTCGCGGATAGACGGTACCGCCTTGAAATATTCGACCCCTTCTTCAACGGTCATATCCAGAACATCGGCAATCGATTTGCCGCGCCAGGTGATTTCCAGCGTCTCACGATTATAACGCCGGCCTTTGCAACTGTCGCAGGTGACATAGATATCAGGCAGAAAATGCATTTCGATCTTGATCAGGCCATCGCCTTGACAAGCCTCGCACCGACCGCCCTTGACATTGAACGAAAACCGCCCGGGCGCATAACCACGCGCCTTGGCCTCGGGAAGGCCGGCAAACCATTCACGGATCGGTGTAAAGGCGCCTGTGTAGGTGGCCGGATTTGAACGTGGCGTTCGGCCAATTGGTGATTGGTCAATGTCCACCACCTTATCAAGGAATTCGGCGCCATAAATGGCTTTATGCGGGGCAGGGACCTCGCGTGCCTTGTGCAGGCTGCGCGCCAAAGCCTTCCACAATGTTTCCAGCACCAAGGTTGATTTTCCGCCACCAGAAACCCCGGTGACACAAGTCAAAACCCCAAGCGGGAACTTAACGGAAACATCCCGTAAATTATTGCCAGTGGCATTTTCCACCCGAATGAAGCGGTCTTTCTTTGGCGTGCGGCGTTTCTTTGGCACCGAGATTTCCAGCGCCCCGGATAGATATTTTCCAGTTAGAGACTCCGGGTGCCTCTTCACGTCGTCAGGAGTGCCAGCAGCCACAATATGGCCGCCATGAACACCAGCGCCCGGTCCCATATCAACCACATAATCGGCCAGCAAAATAGCCTCTTCGTCATGTTCAACAACCAACACCGTATTGCCAAGATCACGCAGCCGGATCAGGGTTGATAAAAGCCGGTCATTATCGCGCTGATGCAGCCCAATCGAAGGCTCATCAAGAACATAAAGAACGCCAGTCAAGCCTGAACCAATTTGCGAAGCAAGGCGGATCCGCTGGGACTCGCCGCCCGATAATGTGCCCGAATTCCGCGAAATTGCCAGATAACCAAGCCCGACATTCACCAAAAAGCCCAGGCGTTCGTTGATTTCCTTTAGAATACGGGCAGCAATTTCAGAATCCTGTCCGCTCAGTTTTGCCCCAAGATCAATGAACCACTGACGCGCGTCAGCAATCGACAGACGGGCGATATCAGATATATCGAGCTTATCAATTTTTACCGCCAAAGCCTCGTTCTTCAGCCTCTTTCCCTTACAGCTGGTGCAGGGTAAATTAGCCCGGAATTTCTCCAGCTCATCACGCACCCATGATGAATCCGTTTCACGATATCGGCGCGCCAGATTGGGCATCACGCCTTCAAACGGCTTGGTTGTACGGTATGAGCGCATACCATCGTCAAATTCCATTGTCACCGGCATTTTGCCCGTTCCATGGAGGATGATCGACTGCACATCATCATCAAGTGCTGCAAACGGCACATCCAGCGAAAATTTGAACTGCTTTGCCAGCGACTCCAGCGTTTGTAGGTAATAGCGTGAACTGCTTGACAACCATGGCGCCAACGCACCGTTTCGAAGGCTAATTTGTTTGTCTGGAACAACCAGCTGTTCGTCAAAGTGGCTACTGACCCCAAGACCGTCACATGAAGTGCAGGCACCATAGGGGTTGTTGAATGAAAACAGACGGGGCTCAATCTCATCAATGGTGAAACCGGACTCAGGACAGGCAAAACGCGCAGAAAAGACGATGCGATCATCTTTATCCGCATAATCGGCAAACGCCAGACCATCACTAAGCCCAAGCGCGGTCTCAAGCGAGTCAGCAAGCCGCGTAGCCAACTCATCCGGATCACCGGTGATCACGACCCGGTCAACGACGACCTCGATATCATGCTTCTTCTGCTTATCCAGCTGCGGCGTGTCATCGACATCATAAATCTCGCCGTTAATTCGCACCCGGCTAAAGCCCTTACGGTGTAATTCACCCAATTCCTTGCGATATTCACCCTTTCGGCCACGCACAATAGGCGCCAGCAAATAAAGCCGGCTGCCGTCGTCAAGCGCCATTAGAATATCAACCATCTGACTGACCGTCTGGCTGCGGATTGGCAGGCCGGTCGCCGGTGAGTAGGCTATCCCGACCCGCGCCCAGAGCAGGCGCATATAATCATAGATCTCAGTTACTGTTCCGACGGTAGAGCGCGGGTTTCGTGAGGTGGTTTTTTGCTCAATCGAAATCGCCGGAGACAGCCCCTCAATTAAATCGACATCCGGCTTGTTCATCATATCAAGGAACTGACGCGCATAGGCCGAGAGTGATTCGACATAGCGGCGCTGGCCTTCAGCATAAATTGTATCAAAAGCCAGCGAGGACTTGCCAGATCCAGACAGGCCAGTCAGCACCACCAGCTGATCACGCGGCAGATCGATATCAACATTGGCCAGATTATGTTCACGCGCTCCGCGCACCGAAATCATGCGCGGTTCGATTGTTTTATCAGCGCGGGCGCTTTGCTTTACCGCAGCGGCAAGCGACGGAGATTTAGCTTCATTTGGCATCGTCGGACTATAAACCGGCTGGCTTGCCATTAGCCACTCTTTTTAGCCCTAATTCCGGACGAAAAAACTGATTTGCAACTTTCACAAAAACCGTTGCAATAACTGGGTACAAAACCGACAAATTTTACATTACAGCGATTGATCCTGCGATCCGCCAATTTGGCCTTGTCATACCCTTATCGGCATGGGTAATCTTAGCTCTTAATCACCTTTATGTTTTTGGTGCCAACGCACCGAAGATATCATGAACTCAGGAGTAATCTCGCAATGGCAGGCAGCGTCAACAAAGTCATCCTAGTCGGCAATCTAGGGCGCGACCCTGAGGTGCGATCCATGCAAGACGGCAACAAAGTGGTGAATTTATCATTGGCAACATCAGAACGCTGGAAAGACAAGAACAGCGGTGAGCAACGTGAAAAGACTGAGTGGCATCGTGTTGTAATTTTTAATGAAAATCTGGGCCGGATTGCCGAACAATATCTGCGCAAAGGATCGACCTGCTATATCGAAGGCCAGCTGCAAACCCGTAAATGGACAGATCAGCAGGGTGTTGAGAAATATAGCACCGAAGTAGTATTGCAGCGCTTCCGCGGTGAGTTGACCCTGCTTGGCGGGCGCGGCGAATCATCCGGCATGGGTGACGGCGGCGGATATGGGAACAACCAAGGCGGCTATGGCCAGTCACTGCCTAATGATGGCCAGTCAAGCCCGCCACCAATGCGCAGCTCAAACGACATGGATGATGATATTCCATTTTAATTCAGTAAATTAAACTTCATACATAAAGCGGTATCTTGCGGTGACAGCAAGGTGCCGTTTTTTTGGGGAAAAAACTGTCAAAACCACAATATTTGGTGTCATATTGCGCCTAAATCATGTAAATATTATGGATAGATGTGACGGTGCTGGGCATTGTTACCGACCAGTGTGGGGAGCGCCGGTTTGCCTCCCCAAAAGGCAGAAAGTACCACAGCGTGACCGACATTACCGATTCGACCAATCCAACAATTTCGATTTCGGATGAAATGCGCAAATCCTATCTGGATTATGCGATGAGCGTGATTGTGTCGCGGGCGTTGCCAGATGTTCGTGACGGGCTAAAGCCAGTTCATCGCCGCATTCTCTATGCGATGATGGAAGGCAATTACGATTGGTCGAAACCGCCGCGTAAATCGGCGCGTATCGTTGGTGACGTGATGGGTAACTATCACCCGCATGGCGACTCGTCGATCTATGAGGCCATGGTGCGCATGGCGCAAGATTTCTCGATGCGCATGCCGCTGGTTGACGGGCAGGGTAATTTTGGTTCGGTCGATGGCGATCCAGCAGCGGCGATGCGCTATACGGAGTCACGGCTGGCGCGCGCGGCCGAAAGTCTGCTTCGTGATATCGACAAAAACACCGTTGAATTCACCGCCAATTATGATGAAACCCAACTGGAACCAACTGTTTTGCCGGCAGAATATCCAAATTTATTGGTGAACGGCGCGAATGGTATTGCGGTTGGGATGGCAACCAATATTCCGCCGCATAATCCTGCCGAGGTGATTGCCGCCTGTGAGGCCTATATTGCCAATCCTGACATCACCACCGAAGCCTTGACCGAGATTGTGCCCGGCCCAGATTTTCCGACAGGCGGTCTAATTATGGGGCGTCACGGTATCCGCGAGGCCTATGCCACTGGCCGTGGATCAATCATCATGCGCGCCAAGGCCGAAGTGCAAACAAACGCCAAGGATCGTGAGGCCATCATCATTCACGAAATCCCTTATCAGGTGAATAAGGCGCAATTGCTAGAGCGCATTGGTGAAATGGTGCGTGAAAAGACGCTAGAGGGGATCTCAGACATCCGCGACGAGTCTGACCGTAATGGTATGCGCGTTGTCATCGAAATAAAGCGCGATGCGTCGGGCGATGTGGTGTTGAACCAGCTTTATCGCCATACCCGGCTGCAAACCAGTTTTCCGGTGAATCTGCTGGCGATGAATGGTGGCCGCCCGCAACAAATGGGCCTGAAAGATGTTATTGTTGCCTTTTGCGCGTTCCGCAAGGAAGTGGTGGTAAGGCGGACAACTTTCCTGCTGGCAAAAGCGCGCGACCGCGCCCACATTCTGGCAGGTTTGATGGTTGCGCTGGCCTCGATCGACACCATTATTGAATTGATCAAAAAGGCGCCTGATACCGAAACAGCGCGTAATACCCTTTGCGAGACCAACTGGCCAGCGGCCGAAGTGGTCGATTTTATCTCGCTGATTGATGATCCCGGGCATGAGGTTGTTGATGGTCACTATCGTTTGTCTGAAACACAAGCACGGGCCATTCTGGAATTGCGGCTGCAACGCTTGACCGGCATGGAACGCGAAAAACTAAGTGATGAAACGCGTGAGCTTGCCGATAAGATTGCCGATTATCTCGATATCCTTGGATCCGATACAAGAGTTAGCCGTGTCATTCTCGATGAATTGGCTGCAACCCGTGAACGTCTGGCTAATCCGCGGCGCACCGAGATCACCGACCAGCTTGGCGATCAGGATGATGAAGATCTGATCCAACAAGAAGACATGGTGGTGACGGTTAGCCATCGCGGCTATATCAAGCGGGTGCCATTATCGGTTTATCGTGCCCAGCGGCGCGGCGGCAAAGGCCGGGCAGGCATGAAAACACGTGATGAAGATTTCGTTACAAGGCTGTTTGTAACCAATACACATACGCCGATATTGTTCTTTACGTCGCGGGGCATAGTCTATCAGCTGAAATGCTATAAATTACCGGAGGCAGCACCGCAATCACTTGGCAAGGCGATGG
This sequence comes from Candidatus Puniceispirillum sp., assembly GCA_016778895.1. Taxonomy (GTDB): domain Bacteria; phylum Pseudomonadota; class Alphaproteobacteria; order Puniceispirillales; family Puniceispirillaceae; genus UBA3439. The sequence goes on along the minus strand of JADHOR010000013.1, from coordinate 1,390 downwards.
TAAATATTTTACCGATTGAGCCGCAAGAGACCATTAATACGGTCATGCCAATGCCAGAAGATGAAACTAGTTGGGCCGATTTGAACGTGATGTTTGCCACTGCATCGGGCAATGTCCGGCGCAATAACCTCAGCGATTTCACCAATATCAAGCGTAATGGCAAGATCGCCATGAAGCTGCAGGACGGTGACGATCTGGTTGGTGTGCTGCCATGTAGTGATGATGATGATGTTTTGATGGCTACCCGTAATGGCAAGGCAATCCGCTTTGCGGCCAATGCGGTGCGGGTGTTCCGCGGACGTGACAGTACAGGTGTTCGCGGCATCCGTCTGCTTGGTGATGACCGTGTGGTTTCAATGTCCATCATTGCTGATGAGGAAAAGGAATTTATCCTGTCAGTTACCGAAAATGGATATGGCAAACGCACGCCGGTAAATGACTATCGCCAATCTGGCCGGGGCGGGCAGGGCGTCGCCAATATCGAGACCAGCAAACGCAATGGCAAGGTTATGGCATCATTCGCTGTCGTTGAAGAAGACCAGCTGATGCTGGTCACCAACATGGGGCAAATCATTCGCATCAGGGTGCATGGCGGCGAGGGGGATTCTATCCGTATCGCCAGCCGCAAAACACAAGGCGTCAGGCTGTTTGACGTTGCCGATGATGATAGTGAAAAGGTTGTATCAGCAGGCCTGATCCGAGAGACCGAAAGTGACGATGATGATCTGGATGAGGGTAATCTCGATAATGAAAATAGCGCTGACACACAGGCAGGAAGCAGCGTAGACAGTGATCCCACTGCACAGCCAACCACAGCAGAGATAGACGACACGGCAGAAGACACGGCAATGGCCAAAGATAAGGATAATTGATGAGCCAGAAGGTTATTGTGTATCCGGGCACCTTTGACCCGCTTACCTACGGTCATATCGACATTATTGAACGCGGCGCACAGCTTGGCGATCAATTGATTGTTGCCGTATCGCTTAATTTGGGTAAACAGCCACTTTTTTCGATTGAAGAGAGAACAGCGCTGGTTAAGGCCGAGGTTGATAGGATCAATGCCGAAACAAATTCAGGCCCGCCGGTTCTGGTCAAAAGCTTTTCCGGTTTGCTGACCGATTTTGCCAGCGAGCAAGGCGCAACCTCGATTTTGCGAGGGCTACGGGCGGTTGCCGACTTCGAATATGAATTTCAGATGGCCAGTATCAACAAACGATTGCATGGCGAATTAGAAACAATGTTTTTGATGGCTGCCGAACAGCAGCATTTTGTGGCATCGCGATTTGTCAAAGAAATCGCACTTTTTGGCGGCAATATATCCAGCTTTGTGCCAGAAAATGTGGCCAAGGCGTTAAACCAAAAAATCAATAAAAACTAGAAACAGAGC
>JADHOR010000041.1 GCA_016778895.1 Candidatus Puniceispirillum sp. | reverse complement strand
TGATTAGTTCCACTCTTGTTCCAATGGCGTGACACGTCGCTATATTTCAGTATCGTGGTGGTAAATGTTTGGCACGGGCTAGAAAAGCCGGTGGTACGGCAATCAGGTTAGCGCTGCAAAAAACGCATCATATTCATGCAAAAACAACCCTTCTTTGCATGATTGTTTGCCTTTAAAACCCTTGGTCTAGGGAGGGGGGTCCGGTGGTTGTCAGGAATTGCCATCGGGCCTTACCTCCCTACGACACCCAAATTCATTTCCTCCAACCCGAATTTGGACTTATAAGCCTCACTGCCTTCCTCCCCCAGGCAGTGAGGTTTTTCATTCATCTAAAAAAGCATTTTTACGATTCACAAACCCTCTATTCTGTGATTCACTTGCCACATGATCGAATGAGGTACAAAAAGAGTTGTGGTAACGTTATCACTGCTTTGCCACTTTTCTGACATCCATTTATTTGTAAAAAAATAGGGAGAATAACTTTGTTTTTAGCCACGAATTCAATTCAGGAAACGCGCCACACCCGCCAATCACGGCCATGCACGATAATCCGCATTGTCGATCGAACCCTTCAAGCTGCAGCTTTGATTGGCGCAATGTCAATTATTGCTGCTTGCAGCGGTGTCCCGCTGATCCCGGGAATTTAGGAATAATAGCCGAAGTAGCAATTTTGAGAATTACCGACACCTTTGCTTTTTCAACTATTGACTTTAACCCCCAGTCTGTGACCCTATCACATATCAAATTTTATCTTTATTAGGGGTTAATTATGAAAAAAACTGTCGTAACAATCGTCCTCTTGGCCAGCTGTCTTGCCTTAGGCGCATGCTCAAGCTATCCAACATGGGTTCCTGAATGGGCACAGGTTGGCGCCCAATAATTCGCCTTTAAACCTGCCTCTGTTCAAGTGATTCGCGTCTAACCCACGTTTAATCCGATATTAATTTTTTGACAGTCACTAGGTGGCACCAAGTGGCGGGCATCATTGTACAACCTCAACAGCACAGTGATTTGCCGGTGCTAATGTCATTTGGGCTATTGTCATTTGGGCGAATACCGCTTGCACAACCCACAGCAATGATTTATCGCGTCGACCAAGGCCAATCGGCGGAGCGGCATATAAGAATTGAGAGCGATGTCAAAACAAGTGATTTCGGTTTTTGGGCTTGGCTCAATGGGGTTTGGCGTGGCCTGTTCGGCGCTGGCTGCCGGCCATCATGTCTATGGCTTTGATGTTGACCCGGACAGTCAGTCCAGATTCCTTGCCAAGGGCGGCGATCAGGCTTCGGTTGCTGATGCTGGCGCGCGATCGCATGTTGTTGTTTCGGTGGTGCTGAACGGTGCGCAAACTGCTGATGTCCTGTTTGGCGATAAGGGCATTGTAGCGCATATGCGCCCGGGCAGCGTTGTCGTGTCATGTGCGACCTTGGCACCTGATCTGGCACGTGATCTGGCGGCAAGGTGCGATGCGTTTCAGGTTTTATACCTTGACGCCCCAATCTCTGGCGGGTCGGTAAAGGCGGCTGAAGGTGCACTTACGATGATGGCGTCTGGTAGCTCATCAAGCTTTGACGCGGCGAAGCCAACGCTTGATGCCATTGCCCAGACTGTTTACCGGCTAGGCGATGAGGCTGGCCCGGGATCAGCGATGAAAGCGGTTAACCAGCTATTGGCCGGGGTGCATATCGCGGCAATGGGCGAGGCGCTGACGTTTGGCATAAGTCAGGGCGTTGATGCGGCGCGCATTGTCGAGGTGATTTCAAAATGCGCCGGCACTAGCTGGATGTTTGAAAATCGTGCACCACACGTTGTCAATGGTGATTACACGCCGCATTCGGCAGTAAATATCTGGCTCAAAGACCTTGGCATCGTGCTTGATGTAGCTAAGGGATCGAACTTTTCAGCGCCTCTGGCCGCCGCTGCCTTGCAGCAATTTGTTGCTGCTGCCGGGCAGGGGCTAGGCGGTGAGGACGATGCCGCAGTTGCCAAAGTCTATGCCCATAATGCTGGCATCAGCCTTCCAAAGGCAAAATAAGCGGCATTATTCAAGCACGCAGGTACCCAAAAATCAGGCACCAGTCTCAATCGGTGCATCAGAAGCACCCCATTCACTCCATGACCCGTCATAGACAAAGACATTCTCATTGCCAAGAAGCGCCAGCCCCAGCGCCAGGCCGCAAGCAGTCACACCTGAACCACAGGTAGCAATCACTGGACGACTGGTTTCAATCCCGCCAGCGGCAAATGCCGCAGCAATCTCGTCAAGTGAACGCAAACCACCATCTTTACTTATAAGACTGGAAATCGGCACGTTTGATGCGCCGGGCATGTGACCACCGCGTAAACCGGCCCTTGGTTCGGGGTCAATGCCGGCAAAACGGCCGGTCGAACGAGCATCAGCTATTTGCCCTGCAACGCCTAGCTCGACAAGCCGGCGAAGACTCTCCATCGGAATCACCTGTGCCCCAACGGGCGCCCGAATGCTAAACCTGCCTTTATTAACGCTATTTGTTGGGCCGGACTCTGTTGGCCCAGAAATCGCTAGCCATGATTTCAGGCCGCCATCAAGAACACTAACCTTCTCATGGCCGAACAGGCGCAGCATCCACCATGCACGCGCCGCGCTTAAAAACACCGAGTCGCAATAGACGATCACATGATCATCATTATTGAGGCCAAGCGATTGCATCTGCGATTGGAACAATTCCGCCGATGGAAGCGTATGCGGAAGAGGGGATGATTTATCGGCAATCTGATCAATGTCAAACTGGCCTGAGCCGGAAATACGGCAGGCAAGATGCTCGTCATTCGCATTACGCCCAAGGGTTGGCAGATGCGATGTTGCATCCAGCACCTTAACGCCAACCTTACCAAGATTATCGAAAAGCCACTGCGCGGTAACGGTCAAAGGTGTTGATGAAACTGGAGATGGCATGAAAACCTCTTATTTAATCAGTTTGTAACTATGCTGCTGTGACAGCCAAGGCCTAAAGCCAGCTTGGCACTGGCAAATTCTTAGACCTCAAAAATTCAGGATTCCAGACTTTTGACTGATAGCGCTGGCCAGAGTCGCACAAGATAGTAACAATTTGGTGACCCGGCCCTAATTCTCGTGCCATAGCGACAGCGCCCGCCACATTAATTGCAGTAGACCCGCCAAGATAAAGCCCCTCATGCTGCATCAGATCAAAAATCAGCGGCAAGGCATCGCCGTCATTCAGACAGAACGCCATATCGACCGGAGCCTCGGCAAGGTTGGCGGTGATCCGCCCCTGACCGATACCCTCAGAAATCGAATTTCCGTCCGATTTCAATTCGCCATGACGATAATAATTAAACAGCGCTGAGCCTTCAGGATCCGCAAGACCTATTTTGATGTCCTTGTTCTTGTCTTTGAGAAATTTGCCAACACCGGCCAGTGTACCACCAGACCCGACAGCGCAGATAAAGCCATCTACCAGCCCGTCAGTCTGGCTCCATATCTCGGGGCCAGTAGTCTGGTAATGACCCTGCAAATTCGCCGTATTGTCAAATTGATTAGCCCAGATTACGCCGCCATTATGCGTCGCCGCCAGCTCTTTTGCCAACGCTTCGGAATAGCGCACATAGTTGTTCGGATCTTTATAGGGTGCTGCTGGAACAAGGCGTAAATCTGCGCCACAAATACGCAATACATCCTTTTTTTCCTGACTTTGGGTTTCCGGCATCACAATCACCGACTTGTAGCCTTTGGCATTGCCAACCATGGTCAACCCGATGCCGGTATTGCCAGCCGTGCCTTCAACAATCAGGCCACCAGGCCCGATAAGGCCGCGCGCCTCTGCATCCTCGATGATTGCTTTGGCCGCCCTGTCCTTAACCGACCCACCCGGATTCATAAACTCGGCTTTTCCATAAATCTCGCATCCGGTCATTTCCGAAACAGCTTTTAGACGGATCAACGGCGTGTTGCCAATTGCAGCAACAAATCCGGGAACATTGCATTGCGACATGGATTAACCTTTGTGAATCTTGACTCTGATATTGGTCCATCAAGCAAAAATTAAAAATGTACATGATAGCGAAAAGGACCGGTGTTACTGTAAAAGCCACATATTATTTGTAAATCTAAAACTGCATTTTCTACGATGGTTGAAAGTCTTATTCGGTGAAATTCCATTCTTGGCAGGCTCTGTTGTTCGTGGCAAGATCTGACAAGGAAAGAGGTGGCAATGGCGCCACGCGATAGCAATTGGCCCACCAGGCGCGCATCATCAGGCAAAAGATGGCGCGCACAAGCGAGGTCTCGACGTTGTAAAAAATAGAGAAAAGAGCCACATCACCCATCATGGCGCGCATCACACTCATCAGACATGGCAAGGCCGAGACGCCAATGACCGGCAAACAAGATATCGACAGGTCGTTGATTACGCGCGGCCAACAAAACGCCGCAGCTGTCGGTGAATTCATTGCCGCACATAAGATGCTGCCTCAATTGGTACTGGTATCCCCGGCCGCACGCACCCGCGAAACCTACGAGCACATAAAGCCGCACTGGCCTGATTATGTTGCGGCTAAATATGTAGAGGCGCTCTATGAAGCGTCGGCAAGCACATTGCTGTCAGCAATTATTGATCATGCTGGTGATTTGTCAGAAATTGCTGTCATTGGGCACAACCCAAGCCTTGTCGTGCTGCTAAATCATATGGTTGGTGACGGCCATGCCGAGCAAAATCTCGGCTACTTTCCAACCTGCTGTATCGCAGATATCGGGTTTGTTGCGCCAAAAATTTGCGATATTACCTCAGATGAGGGCCGATTATTGTCAATCAAACGCGCCCGTGATCTCTAGCAAACACAGACAGGAACTTTGGTTCAGCCGTTGATGAATAGCTGCAGACATGCTTGTTTTGTCATGCGATTAATCCGGCTGTCTCGAATTGCCATAAATAAAAAATCCTAGAGATAGATGCGCTGTTCCAGCTTGACAGGCTTGTTTTAGCGTATTAAACCGCTATCACACTAAAGCATTAATCAATTCCGGATGAGGTGCTGTTGAAACGCAAACAGATAGACACGACGCATGAGGATGATCTTTTTGATGCCATTCTCGCGTTAGAAAATGCTGATGAGGCGCGCAATTTCTTTTACGACCTTTGCACGCCAACTGAAATAGAGGGGTTAATCGATCGTTGGCGTGTTGCACAGATGCTTGTGCAAAAAGTGCCGTATCGCAAAATCGCCGAGGAAACCAATGTGAGTACCGCAACAATCGTCCGCGTCGCGCGGTTTTTAAACAACGGTTTTGATGGCTATAAAACAATCATGCAAAGACAGGGTAAGTTATGAGTGACGAAAAACGGCTGAAGATAGCCATCCAGAAATCGGGAAGGCTTGCTGATATGTCAATCCAGCTCCTGGAAAAATGCGGTATCTCGCTGGCCAAAAGCCGTGATCAGCTGTTGTGTCGTGCGCAGAACTTTCCGCTGGATATTTTTCTGGTTCGTGATGACGATATTCCGGCGTTTCTGACAACTGATGTGTGCCAACTTGGCATTTTAGGGCAGAACGGCCTCTTGGAAAAACAGGCGCTCGGCAATGGAAAATTTGCCGGACTTCGCCAGCTGTTACCTCTTGGCTATGGCAAATGCCGCCTGTCGATTGCTGTACCACATGATTTTGATTACCGATCAATCAACTCACTTAACGGCAAGGTCATTGCCACATCATACAAGGGGCTCTTGGCTCAATATCTTGCAGATCACAAAATTGACGCTGACATTGTAACGATGCAAGGCGCGGTTGAGGTGGCGCCAAGAACACATCTTGCCGATGTGATTTGTGATCTTGTGTCAACTGGCAGCACTTTGGCGTCGAACGGCCTTGTGGAAAAGGATATCATCCTCGAGTCACAGGCGGTACTTGTGAGCAATCAGATTAATGATCCCGACATTGCCGTATTTGCCGAAAAAGTCACATCGCGCATTAAGGCAGTACTGCGCGCTGAGAATAGCCGCTATATCATGTTGAACAGCCCGATTGACTCGCTTGACGCGATCAAGGCAGTGCTGCCCGGCTCGCAATCTCCGACAGTTATGCCGCTTCAGGGCCGTGATGATATGGTTGCGGTTCACGCTGTCTGCGAGGAGGGGGTGTTCTGGGACACGATGGAAGATCTGAAAGCCAATGGTGCCAATTCAATACTTGTTGTCCCAATCGAAAAAATGCTGGATTAACGCCATGGCATCTGATCAAAACTCCGAAATGACAGCAATCTGTCAACGTGCGCGGCCAGAAATTCTGGCCATGGCTGGTTATGTTTCAGCGCGCTCGCTGCAACTGCCAGGCAGCCAGACCGTCTTTCTCGACGCCAATGAATGTTCCTTCGAGCCCTTCGTTGGTGCCAATGGCCTGTCACGCTATCCGGCGCAGCAGCCGCAAGCGTTAGTCGATGGATTTTGCCGCTGGCTTGACGTTTCATCGCGCAACCTGACCATTACCCGCGGCGCGGATGAGGGCATTGATTGCCTGACGCGGGCGTTTTGTGTTCCGGGGGTTGATAATATTGTGATCTGCCCACCGACCTTTGCTATGTACGCGCAATCGGCGATGTTGCAGGGTGTGGCCGTACATTCGGCTATGCTAGACAGTGATTTTGGCCTTGATCTCAAGGCAATTGCCAAGGCTGTCGATACGCATACCAAAATGATTTTTGTTTGTTCACCAAATAATCCAACAGCCAACCTGATGGATGCCGCGGCAATTCAAAGCCTTTGCAATGAATATGCTGATACGGCATTAATTGTCGTCGACGAGACCTATATCGAATTCAGCGATCAGCCAAGTGCAATTGCTTGGCTAGATCAATTTGCCAATCTGGTGGTGTTAAGGACATTATCCAAATCACATGCGGCGGCCGGTTTACGGTGCGGTGCGGTGGTGGCGCGGGCTGATATCACTGACTTGTTGCAAAAAGTTTTGGCTCCATATCCGTTGGCGGTGCCGGTTACACAGGCGGCAACGACCATTCTAGACCCCAAAAACACCGCAGAACTGGCGCAAAAGCGCGCTGATATTATCGCTCGCCGCGATGTCTATGCGCAGCAGATGGCGCTATGTGATGACGTTTTGTCGGTTTTGCCATCAGACGCAAATTATCTGCTGCTTTTGGTTCGTGATGCCGCCAATCTCTGCAACCGGGCGCGCAATGCCGGTATTATCTTGCGCGATCAGTCGCATCAGCCCGGGCTAGAAAATGCGGTTCGTATTTCAATTGGCAGTGAGGCCGAGATGCAGCGGCTGCTGGCAGTAATGTCGGGCCAGACCATCGACGCCCTGCCAGCTCAGCGCCGCTTTAGCGTAACCCGTAAAACCAGCGAAACCGCAATCTCGGTTACTGTTAATCTTGATCAGGCCAGCCCAGTTAAAATCAATACCGGCGTTGGCTTTTATGATCATATGCTGGATCAGATCGCCAAACATGGCGGTTTTTCACTTGAGCTGGAATGTGATGGCGATTTGCATATTGATCCACATCATTCGGTCGAAGATTGCGCAATTGCGCTTGGGCAGGCCATACGCGGTGCGCTTGGCGACAAGCGTGGCATCGGCCGTTATGGGTTTTTCCTACCGATGGATGAGTCACTGGTAAAGGTTGCGCTTGATTTTGGCGGTCGCTTCTATCTGGACTTCAAGGCTGATTTTCCGGAAAGGAATGTTGGTGACTTACCATGCGATATGGTGCCTCACGTGTTTTACTCGCTGGCTGAACATATGCAGGCAAATTTACATATCGAAGTAACCGGCAAGAACACGCATCACATGGTTGAGGCCTGTTTCAAAGGGTTTGGCCGCGCGTTACGTCAGGCTATCCGGATCGAGGGCAACGAGATGCCCAGCACAAAGGGAACATTATGATCGCCATTATTGATAGCGGCGGGGCCAACATCGCCTCGGTTCAATTTGCACTGGAACGCCTTGGTGCGGCCTCTGTATTAACCGACGACGCCACCACCATCCGATCCGCCGATAAGGTGTTGCTACCGGGCGTTGGTGCGGCGCCGGTTGCGATGCAGCGCCTTGCCCAAACCGGCCTTGTCGACTGTATTCGCGACCTAACCAAGCCAGTTCTGGGAATCTGCCTTGGAATGCAGCTTTTATTTGCGCATTCGGCCGAGGGCGACACGCCGCTTTTGGGGCTTTTTTCGTCAGATTGTTCGGGCTTTACACCGGCGTCCGGGCGATCGGTGCCGCACATGGGGTGGAACCGGCTTGCCTGCCGGCAAGACCATCCGCTGATGACCGGCATTGATGACGGCGCTCACGTCTATTTTGTTCATAGTTATTTTGCACCAGTGACGTCTGATACCGTTGCGGCGTCATCATATGGCGATGATTTTACCGCAATTGTCGCCAAAAATAATTTTATGGGATGCCAATTTCACCCCGAACGTTCAGGGCCAGTTGGCGCCCAGATTTTACGCAATTTTCTGGAGATGCCGTCATGATCATTTATCCCGCAATTGACTTGATCAATGGTTCGGTTGTGCGTTTGCACAAGGGCGATTTTGATCAGCTAACAACCTATGGTGATGATCCTGTAGCGGTTGCGCAATCCTATGCGGATGCAGGTGCCGATTGGTTGCATCTGGTTGATCTTGATGGTGCAAAAAACCCTCTAAACCGGCAGATTGATCTGATTGCAAAGATTATCAGCAGCACTGGCCTAAAGGTGCAGACCGGCGGCGGCATCCGGTCATTTGACGATTTCGCTGCACTGGTTGACGCCGGTGCGAGCCGGGTCGTAATCGGTAGCCTTGCAGTTCGTGACGCCGCTACCACCAAAAACATTTTTACCGCTTTCGGTGCTGAGAAAATCTGCCTAGCCGCCGATGTGATCTGGCAAAATGACGGGTTCTATATTGCAGTTTCTGGCTGGCAAGAAGCCAGCAGCCTGTCCTTGTTTGGTTTTATCGAAACCTATCAAGATTGCGGGCTTCTCCATGCGCTTTGCACCGATATTGATCGTGATGGCACGTTAACAGGCTGTAATCGAGACCTTTATCAAGAGGTAAAACAAAAATATCCGCAATTACAATTACAAGCATCCGGCGGGGTAAGCGCGCTTGACGACCTTGATGGATTAACCGCGGACGGGGTAATCATTGGTAAGGCACTCTATGAAGGGCGCTTTACCGTTGCCCAAGCACTGGAGGCGGTCGCATGCTAACCAAACGGATTATCGCCTGTCTTGACGTTAAAGACGGCCGCGTTGTTAAAGGCGTGCAATTTCGCAACCATGTTGATATGGGCGATATTCTGGAACTCAGCCAGCGTTATGCCGACGAGGGCGTTGATGAATTGGTGTTCTACGACATTACCGCCAGTAGTGATGGCCGCGTTGTCGACAAGAGCTGGGTTAATCAGATTGCGCGCCGAATAAACATTCCATTTTGTGTGGCGGGCGGTATTCGCACGATCGCTGATGCCAAGGCCATCTTGAATGATGGCGCCGATAAAATCTCGGTTAATTCACCTGCCTTGGAACGGCCTGAATTTATTTCCGAACTGGCTGCCACCTTTGGCACACAATGTGTTGTTGCCGGTATTGATAGCCGCCGCGAAGGCGATAAATTACAAGTATATCAATATACTGGAGATGAGACTAAAACGATAAAGTCAAAGCGGGATACAGTGTCATGGGCACGCGAAGTTACCCGCCTTGGTGCTGGTGAGATCGTTTTGAACTGCATGAATAATGACGGCGTTCGTCAGGGCTATGACATTGCCCAGCTTGCTGCGGTACGTGCTGCGGTGACGGTACCGGTTATCGCCTCGGGCGGGGCCGGAGACTATGCTCATTTTGCCGATTTATTCCGGCAAACCGATATTGATGGAGCTCTGGCGGCGTCGGTATTCCATAGTGGTAAAATCCCCATGCCAGACTTAAAAGCATATCTGAAATCAGCAGAAATCGAAGTGCGAGTTTAACCATGCCGGATATCAACCTTGATCAAATTGACTGGGACAAGGGCGAGGGTCTGGTACCGGCGATTATCCAGAACTCATCGAACGGTCAGGTACTTATGCTTGGCTATATGAATCGTCAGGCGCTTGAAAAGACGCTTAGCAGCGGTAAGGTAACTTTTTTCAGTCGGTCGAAAAACCGGCTGTGGACAAAAGGCGAGACCTCGGGCAACTGGCTTGATTTTATCAGCGGTGAGATTGACTGTGACGCCGATACAATCCTTATTAAGGCATCTCCTCACGGCCCGGCATGCCATACTGGCACAAAAACCTGCTTTAATGATAACACGCACACCACTATCGGCTTTCTGGATACATTAGCGGCGCTGATTGCCGAACGTCATAAAACCATGCCCGAAGGCAGCTATACGACCAGCCTGTTTACCGAAGGCAAGGCCCGCATCGCACAGAAGGTCGGCGAGGAAGGAGTGGAATTGGCACTGGCGCGAATGAAGGGTGACCGCTCAGAAATGGTGAATGAGGCAGCTGATTTGCTATTTCACATGATGGTGTTGCTGGAAGATGCCGGCTTGTCATTAACCGATGCGGTGGCGGTTTTAGAAGCGCGCCATAAAAAGGTAACAGCTGTAGCAGACGAGAACAGGAATGGCGGCGACGCGTCGATGCGTGCCACCTAGATTTCCAGTGCCAGCGTCAAAGCTGTCGATAATAAAAAATGCCCCCCTGGACGGATTCGAATCGCCGGCCAAGCGACTATCAGTCTTTGTCTCTCTTTCTATAAATATAATTTTTTCTGGGTGTTAGATATGTTTTGCAATCCTTTACCTTAACTGAAAAACGGCAAAGTGATGAACAGTGTAACTTGTAAGCAATTTGACCTCTTTAGCAATGATATTGGACCAAAAGTTGTTTTATTCACATTGCCGCTGTTTTAACCCCTTGCAGAAAGGGGGAGTATTGGCTCTTGGAAGGCCGGTGCACACCAATTATCATCTTGGGGCTGCCAGTCTGCAGTCTTTTAAGTCGGAAATCAGGCCTAGGTTACAGAAAGCTGGTGAAGTCGACATGGCTCTCGCCATGCGTTTCATGGAGCATCTGGTAATTGCGGTCACCGGTCGACTTCGTGCGAACTTCCGTTTGGTAGGCAAGGTTAGCCTTATAAGCCTCTTTCGAATGATAGATAGCGACTGATCCGTGTGTCGTCTCATCGATTTCGTACCAATGGATTTCGGCGATATGCGGGTTGTTTTTAGCTTCAGACATACGTTGGCGCATTTCCGTCCAGTCGATTTTATTGGGGTGCTTCCAGACTGAAGTTACGACATATTTCATCTCTATCTCCTTGTGGGGATAACAACCTTCACTTGTTTTCTCTATCCATTAGCATTTTTGCCATGAGGTGCTGTGCAAAATATAAACAGCCGACAACGAAAACAATAACCAAAAGCAAGTTTGCAAAGCCACTACCCACCACATCTCTCGCTAACAGACCCACTCCTATTGCAACTATGCTTGCCATTCCAATCTTTAAAGAATTCATTGTACATCCTCTGTTTACGTCAGCAGTATGTCAAGTAGCAAAAAAAGCCCACCAGCGTT
>JADHOR010000040.1 GCA_016778895.1 Candidatus Puniceispirillum sp. | reverse complement strand
AGGATGGCGTTGGAACAGCCAATTTTTTGGGCACAATGCTTTCTAATGACAAGCCGTTGATTACCGAATCAAATTTAATCATGCGGTTTGGTAAAGGTACAGAGCAGATTAAGGGGACCGGTCTTATCGACGGTGGTGAGGCTGAATTTTCACTTGGACGAAACGAGGACAACTCCTGGAACGTTGAGGGAATGGCGCAGGTTCTAGATCTACGTCCATTTCGCCGTAACAAAGGGGTTAGCACGGGCAGTTCGCTGTTTTTTGATTTTACCGCCGACCAATTTGTTGTTGATGACACTATCACTCTATCCGGCCAGCTGACTGGTAAGCGCGACCAGGATGGCGTTGGAACAGCCAATTTTTTGGGCACAATGCTTTCTAATGACAAGCCGTTGATTACCGAATCAAATTTAATCATGCGGTTTGGTAAAGGTACAGAGCAGATTAAGGGGACCGGTCTTATCGGCGGTGGTGAGGTTGAATTTTCATTTGATGGACAGGTTGACGCCAGCCCTGAAGTGGAGATTGTTTCCGGTAATGCGGGCCGGGTGTTGTCTGGCTTGGGTGTTACTGACGCTGTTCGCGGCGGCAAGATGCGTCTCAAAAACACATTTAACGGTAGTGATTTCAAATCTTATGATACCAAAATTGATCTTGAAAAATTCCGTGTTGTTGAGGCGCCACGGGCATTACGTGCATTCTCGTTTCTCAGTCTTGTCGGTCTATATTCGCTTGTTGAAGGGGATGGAACGGCATTTCGAAAGGGCCAGGCAATTCTTGAAACACGCGGGCCAGAGGTCAAAATCGTGAAGGTGCGCGCGAGTGGTGACGCAGTCGGGGTGACGATGCTTGGCCGTTATAATCGCATAAGTAAAAAGGTTGATGTAAGCGGTAACCTGGTGCCGGTAAATCAAATCAGCAATTTTCTGGGTGAGTTGCCTATTCTGGGTGGCCTTATCGCTGGTACTGACAAAAGTGGGGTGTTTGTGACTCAATTTAAGGTTACTGGGACATCCGATAACCTGAAAACAATGCTCGACCCAGTGACGTCAGTGGCACCGGGTGTTTTACGTGACCTGTTTTCGCCAAACTGGCTTAACCGTGAAGAAGAGCGTTTATTTGGCAATGAAAAACCAAACACAAATCAGCCGCAGTAGCTGCCGATCAGAATAGACCTGAGGCGGATAAGGAACCCCTCGCAAAAAACGCAAATTTCAAGACGCCAGAACAAGGAGGGCGTGACGCTTTTTACCAGCGGAAATTTTTGCCCTACCATCATTGAAATCTGCAAGGCTCATTGCGGCGTCTTCATCGGTAATCGGCTGGTCGTTGACCCGTGCACCGCCGCCCCTGATTAACCGCCTTGCTTCGCCGTTAGAGTTAGCAAAGCCAACCATATTTAATGCCGAGATAACGCTAAGGCCGGCCGCATTCTCATTGCTGATGGTAACTTGAGGCAATCCAGCGCCCATGCCTTTGTCACCAAAGGTTGTCTGCGCTGTGGCTTTGGCATTTTCAGCCGCCATGGCGCCGTGGCAAAGCCGTGTTGCCTCATCGGCAAGGATAATTTTTGCTGCATTGATATCTGCACCTTCAAGTGCGCCAAGTCGGCGGACTTCATCCATTGGTAATTCGGTAAACAGGCCAAGGAAGCGCTCAACGTCTGAGTCCTCTGTGTTGCGCCAGAATTGCCAGAAATCAAAACTGGAGAGCTTGCCGTCATTCAACCAGATCGCGCCATTGGCCGACTTGCCCATTTTGGCACCTGATGATGTGGTAATCAGGGGCGAGGTCAGACCATAGACTTCCTGTCCGTCGACACGGCGGGTTAAATCAATGCCGGTGACAATGTTGCCCCATTGATCGGATCCGCCCATCTGTAGTTGACAGCCATAACGGCGGCGTAGTTCAAGAAAATCATAGGCTTGTAAAATAGCATAGTTAAATTCTAGAAAAGATAATGGCTGTTCGCGCTCAAGGCGCAGTTTTACCGATTCCATGCCCATCATGCGGTTAATCGAAAAATGTGGGCCATAATCGCGAAGGAATCGGATATAGTGAAGGCTGTCCAGCCAATCGGCATTATCAACCATCAATGCGTCTGATGGGCCGTCACCAAAGATCAGATATTTTTCAAAGACGCTTTTAATACCGTCCTTATTGATCTCGATATCCTGATCAGACAATAGTGGGCGCGCCGTGTCTTTACCTGACGGGTCGCCAACCTTGGTCGTACCACCGCCCATAACAACAATAGGTTTATGGCCGCATTGCTGTAGAATACGAAGCATCATGATCTGCACAAGCGAGCCAACATGGAGACTGTCAGCCGTGCAGTCAAAGCCAATATAGGTTGGAATGCTGTGTTCGGCTGCCAGCGTGTCAAGCGCTTCGATATCAGTGGCTTGATGAATGTAACCACGTTCACTGAATTGCCGGATTAAGCTAGATTTATAGTTCATATTCGGTCCAGATTGTCAAAATTTCAAGACTAGCGCGGTAGGGTCGTTCAGCGCTGGCATTTGGTCTTGCCACTAAGCTAGCGGATCAAAATCCGGCTCGACCAGCGCTGCATCAAGATAAGTACCAACGCGTTCGATCATCGGATCAAGATGGTTGGTAAAAAAATGATTGGCGCCAGGCACAATATCAATATTAATTTTCACTCCCTTTTGAATTGAAAGCCGGTCAACGAGCTTGTGTACCGCATCTGGCGGGATTTGCTCGTCCTGCTCACCATGGACGATCAGGCCGGATGCAGGGCAAGGCGCCAGAAATGAAAAATCATGGGTGATTGCTGGCGGCGTTACGGAAATAAAGCCCCTGATTTCTGGGCGGCGCATCATTAACTGCATGCCAATCCACGCCCCAAAGGAAAATCCGGCAATCCAGCATTGGCGGGATGCTGGATTTTGCGCCTGCAACCAGTCCATCGCGGTTGCGGCATCGGACAGTTCGCCCTCGCCATTGTCATACTCGCCCTGCGAGCGGCCGACACCGCGGAAATTAAACCGGAACACAGCAAAGCCTCGCGCCTGAAAATGTTTGTACAGCGCATAGGTGACGCGATTGTTCATGGTTCCGCCCTTGTCGGGCTCTGGGTGGAGAATCAGCGCGGTTGGCGCGTCTGGCACCTCACTCGGCATATAGCGGCATTCCAACCGACCGTCTGGGCCGTTAATGATGACCTCGGGCATATCTTTTCCGTTCAACTTGCACTATCGCGATGAGGGCTTATATCTTAATATGTGGGCCGCGCCAAGGGAGGTTTATCATCTAAATGCCTGCCGATGCTTGATTTGTGTTTTTGCGAGTGAAGGAAAACTGCTCGCTGTAGACGAGCTCAGCGACAAATTGGATCGCCGAACCAGCTGTCCCAACAAAGCCGATATTGGATTTAAATTTATGTTTGCAAATTTACGCCGTGACCTAGATGCCATTATGGAACGTGATCCAGCAGCCAGTAATCGTCTGGCGGCGGTGTTTCTTTACCCAAGTTTCCAAGTGATGCTGGCTTATCGCTTGTCGCATAATCTGTGGAAAATGCGGCTTCGGTTTATTGCGCGGCTAATTATGCAGGTTGCACGGGTGCTGACGGGGATTGAAATTCATCCGGGCGCAAAAATTGGCCCGGGGTTTTTCGTTGATCATGGTATGGGAACCGTGATTGGGGAAACTGCTAAAATTGGCCGTGATGTGACGCTCTATCATGGTGTGACACTTGGAGGGGTTATGCCGGCAATCGACTCCGACAAGCAGCGCGACGCCAAACGGCATCCGACCTTGGGTGATTACGTAATTGTTGGTGCTGGTGCGCAAATCCTTGGCCCGATTACCGTTCATCGCTGTGCGCGAGTTGGCGGTAACTCGGTAGTAACAAAGGACGTTCCGGAGGCGGCAACAGTTGTTGGGGTGCCTGCACGCCAGATGAGTAAGACGTCGGTCAAGACAGATGTTGATGCCGGCTTCATGGCTTATGCGGTGAATTCCGGCCTTGATCTTGATCCGCGTGAGCGCACGATCCGCGCCCTTGTTGATGAAGTGCAAAGTCAGCGCGCCCGTTTAGAGAATCTCGAGGCGCAATTGGCGCGCGCTGCCGCTCCGGCCGTTGCAAAAAAAGCAGCTGTCAAAACCAAACCGAAATCTATTAGCTAGGCAGGGCTTGAGAGACGTCCATTTGTGATGCGCAAAACGCCAATCTATCTTGATAATAACGCAACGGCGCCGCTTCGCAGCTCTGCGGTTACGGCGATGAATGAGGCGATGGGGCCACCAGCAAACCCGTCATCGGTTCACAGCTTTGGCCGAAATGCCAGATTGATTGTTGAACAAGCCCGTGAGGCGGTGTCGATGCTGGCTGGGTGCCGTCCTGCTGATGTGGTGTTTACCAGTGGCGGTACCGAGGCGAACAATATTGTTCTGGCGCAGTACAATCATGTAATTACCAGCACCATTGAACATGATTCCGTGCGTCATGCGCATGATCACTGTCAGCAGATTGCGGTTGATCATAACGGGGTGGTTGATGTTGCTGCGTTGGCAGCTGCAATCGCGCATATTGACGATGCACAAAGGCCACATACACTGATTTCGATCATGGCGGCTAATAACGAAACTGGTGTCATTCAGCCAATTGCCGAGATTGCCGAAATGGCGCGCCGTGCCAATATCGCCTTTCACAGTGATATGGTGCAGATGTTTGGAAAGCGCCGTATTGAGTTTACCGCGTCTGACATCAGCTATGCCAGCCTTTCGGCACATAAGATTGGCGGGCCTGCCGGTGTCGGCGCGTTGCTGGTGCGCCCGGGAAGCCGTTTGTCAAGCCTGCTTCGCGGCGGCGGTCAGGAGCAGGGGCGGCGGGCCGGAACCGAAAACCTTGTTGGCATTGCTGGCTTTGGCGGTGCGGCAGAAGATGCGCTTGGCGATATTCGGCATTACCAGAAAATGGCAAAATGGCGCGATGATTTTGAGGCGCGTATGCTTGCCGAACGCGGTGGTATTCAGATTTTTGGGCAGGGTGCGCCACGGCTTGGTAATACCAGCTCAATAGCCGCCAGGGGTAAATCTGCCGAAACAATGGTGATGGCATTTGATATTGCCGGCGTTGCAATCAGTGCTGGCGCTGCCTGTTCGTCCGGCAAGGTTAAATCCAGTCATGTGCTGGAGTCGATGGGGGCAGGGCCGCGTGCTGGCGAGGCTGTTCGCATATCTGGCGGCTGGGCAACCTGTATAAAGGACTTTGAAACGCTTGCGGATGTGTTTTTGCACCTGTACAAGAAACCCGCATAGTCAGGTGGAGCGGGGTCACAATGACCACCTAATAGCTGTCACGAATGCAGAAAATCTATGATGATTGACGAGATAAGGAGTCGTCCAAAATGCCGAATATCATTTTCACCAAACCAGATGGCTCGGAACATAACGTGACTGTCGATAATGGCGTAACCGTAATGGAAGCGGGACGCGATGCCGGACTGGGCATTGAGGGTACTTGTGGTGGCTGTTTGTCATGTGCAACTTGTCATGTCATTATTGACGCTGACTGGTTTGCTAAAACCGGTGCGCCGGGTGAAGATGAAATGGACATGCTTGATCTGGCATTTGGCATTGCCCAGACATCGAGACTTGGATGTCAGATTGAAATGTCGGATGCGCTTGATGGTTTGCGTGTCGCAATTCCTGAGGAAATGTAGGGCTAATCATGGCGGTTCAGGTGGCAGAAAATATGACCAAGGACAGCGTTTCTGCTGGTCTCAACGCGCTTGGATTTGCCAAGCCACCTGCCGAAACCCGAGTTGTTGTCGCGATGTCGGGTGGGGTTGACTCATCCGTAACGGCTGCTTTGTTGCGTGAACAGGGCTTTGATGTGATCGGTATTACGCTACAGCTCTATGATCATGGCGTTGCGGTTCAGGCAAAAGGCGCGTGCTGCGCCGGGGTTGATATCCATGATGCGCGTACAGTTGCCGCGCGTCTTGGGATTCCGCATTATGTGCTTGATTATGAAAGCCGGTTCCATGATCAGGTCATGCAGGATTTCGTTGATAGCTATATTCGCGGTGAAACGCCGATTCCCTGTGTGCGCTGTAACCAGACGGTGAAATTTACCGATTTGCTTAAAACGGCGCGTGATCTGGAGGCTGATTGCCTTGCCACTGGCCATTATGTGCAACGTGTGGTTGGTGATAACGGCACACGCCTTTTGCGCGGTGCTGATCTGACCAAGGATCAGTCTTACTTTCTGTTTGCCACGACCCCCGAGCAGCTTGATTACCTAAGGTTTCCACTTGGCGGCCTTGACAAGGATGAAACCCGTAATTTGGCGCGGAAATTTGGTCTTTCCGTCTCGGAAAAGCCTGACAGTCAGGATATCTGCTTTGTGCCAAATGGGCGTTATGGCGATGTTGTTCGCCGGTTACGACCGGGCGCGGTTGATGCAGGTGACATCGTCCATCTTGATGGTACGGTTCTTGGCCGTCACAACGGGGTAATTGATTACACGATTGGTCAGCGTCGAGGCCTGGGTATTGGCGGGCGCGCGGGTGCTGATGAGGCGGAAGGCCCACTCTATGTTGTGGCGATCAATGCCGAGGCCAATCAGCTGGTTGTCGGCCCGCAAAAGGCGCTTGCTTGCCTTGAGGTGCATCTTGGCGAGGTGAATTGGATCAATGGTGCGCCGGCTGATGATAAAGTTGTGCTGGCGCGGTTGCGAAATACCGCGCCTGCAATGCCGGCGCGGGTATTTTGTGGCAATGACGGAACGGTTGTGGTTCGCCTTGATGATGCCGAATTTGGTATTGCTGCCGGTCAGGCTGCTGCGCTGTATGATGGCGATAATCCAGACCAGCTGCTTGGCGGCGGCTGGATCACACGCGCGCCACTGGTTGCGGACCGTAACCAGAGCCAGTAATCAGCGTCACCATCAGCTCTAAAATCATCCTAATAAATTATTGTGAGTTTTGATGTTGCAGGGGTCTAAAACCTAACATTTTTCGCCTTTATGCCGTTTTTATCGGCGTGATGATGAATGACCTTTTGCAAATTCAAAAAGATTTAGGAGCACCGCCGCGTGAACCCAGCAAGCATCGTGCGTCCGATGATGATATTGAGATCAGCGAAGGCGGTTATGATCCAAAAGACTGGCTTGCGATACCCGTGCATCATTGTCGTTATCACAAGGGCTATACGACCAATCACTGGTTAAGTGTGTTTCGGGCGATTAATGCAACTGGCTAGGCTCACAACAGGCTAGACTTGCAATCGGCGAGGTGCCTCTGCAAAAAAGGTTGGCGCATAATTAACTGGTAGGTGCTCAAAAGCTGGCACTCTAGATAACTGTCATGCACTATAAGAGGTGCGAGCTTAGCGGGGTTTTTGCAATCTTACCGCAAAATTCAGCGAACATGCAGTTGATCTAGATTTGTTTGAGGGCAGGCGTCGATGGGGCAGCAGGTCTCGGTTGCAAAATTAAAGGAACAGATTGAAGCGGCAAAACGCGATCTTGCGCAAATGCAGCCGGTAATCCTGTCTGTAGATTTTGATGATCAGCAAGCCAAAGGCCCTGTCGCTTTGCGCGGTATCGATACAGCTGCTAGTCCAGCTATTGCTGGGCAAGCCCCAATGGCAAATGACAATGCTATTTTAAGCGCAGTCCCGCCGCTTGATGGTACCGGTAATGACGGTCAAATTCGGGACAGTGATCAAAGCCGTCTCCGCCCAGCCGATGCTGGTTTTCAATTTTTTCATCGTAGCAGGACAGCTGACCCTGCAAGCCAATCAGTGCGTGATGATCTGCCGAATGGTGATATGCGCCAGCGCCTCGATAGGCTGGAGGCCGAAATTGCGCAAAACCGTAAACATATCCATGAATTGATTACATTACTGTCATCCCTCGATATGTCAGCCTTAGCGGCAAAAAAATCACCATCACAAAAACGGTTTCAGCGTCGCCATAGCTATTGGCTGTTGATTGCAATGCTAGTGTTTGGCTGGTTTATCCTCAGCCCAGCGGGCCATGATTTAGTCACTTATCTCTTTATGATGCAGTAAGTTTATCCACAGCCGTAATCTGCCGCTAAGCTACCGCTTATGTTGACAAAAATATTGGATTAACCTAACTTATCCACAGTTATTTTATTGTGTTAAGGTGAATTTTACCCAATGGCATCCCACCCAAATTTATCAACAGCACCGCGCCAGTTATCGTTGGACCTTGATGATATGCCATCTTCTGAAACTGGAAACGCAGGCGTAAAACGGTCGGTCGTTTTTCCGAAAAACATCCAGATTTATAACGTGCCAGATTTTCAGCGGCGGGTCTCACAACTGTTTGAACCGCTGAATATCAATATTGAATTTAGGGTGACGCGGCAAAACCGGCTGGAAATGTGCTGGTCATTCCCGCAAGAGGCTGTTCAGTATGATCATCGTGATGCACGGCAGAAAACGGCGCTCTCGCCCGAGGAAAACGCAGCTTTTGAAACGTTAGTTTTGTCGTTTGCTGGCGCCAGCCACTAAATATCAAAATGGTGTGATGCCAACCCCGACATGTAATCCCGACAGGTAATGTTGGTGATATGAGTTGTTGGCGATATCAGGTGCCGCTAAGCACAAATTTTATAAAATGCAAATCGGTAATGGCTGAGGGGGCGGTTGGGGTCTGCCCATCGACCACAAGCCGCACCTCGCTCAATAAAGCCTTTGCCAGCTTGTTGCGTTTTGCGACGGTATTAACATCATCAAGCGTCTGATCTGACAGTTTAAAATTGATCGCTGACCGCATTTTTGGATTGAAGGTTTCCAATTGCTTCATAACTTTTTCGCTGGCCAACGTATTCCCATAAGTGGCGATAGCAATTTCAACGGTGAGCAACCCCTTGCCATTTGACAGATTGGCAACAAATGGCAGCGGAAAGCTGTAATAGCTGTAGCGCGCGAAATCAAAGGTACCATCTGGCAGCATCGTCGCATCTTCCGGGACTGCTGGTGCCGCATCATCGCCGTTACCTGCACCGGCTTTATCGGCGTCGGCCTTGGCTTTTGCATTTTTCATGATGGTGTATATGTCATCCGGGCGAGGCTCGGGCGTGGTCAACGTCATATAGCCGATCACGAACAAGACCAGTACCAACGAGATGCAGCTACCGATCATCAGCGGTAAAAAAAGCCGGTGGTGACTACCTGATTTTGATTTTGCGATACTGTCTTCAGCCATAAACTCAGTCCAATCTAGCCACTAAAGCTTTGGAGGATTTTGAAAATCCATCCTGCAAGGGTTAGGCTTGATATATCAAAATTCTCAGTTGCAACGAAATAGACAAGACCGATCACAAGCCCGGCCAGCACGGCTGCAACGATCAAGATGGTCGGTTTGAAATGGCGGCGGCGCGGGGCGGCGGCATCTGCAATAGGCGGTTTCGCAGCCTGATTTGACGGGTTTTGAAAGCGCGAAACCTCGCGAATTTTTTGCAGCAATATGTGCAGGTCGCGCTGGTTTTCAGCCAATTTTGCCTCGAGCCGGGCAATGCGTTGATCCAAGGCGGCGGCGCTGCTCATCGGCGGTGTTATGCCAGCTGCTGATTGATCGGTGTTTGGCGTGGCGCCAATGCCGGATTGTCCGTGTGTGCCGCGGGCATTCTGGCTGGTTTCAGCGTTATTCGCTTTGGTGTTTGGCCCCATATTTGGTTCATGCATTGATGTGGCACTGTCGTCGGCCGTTGGCTGGGGCGCCGTTGGCTGGGGGGACGTGTCTTGTGGCAATGGTGCTTCACGTGATGGCGCTCCAAGGCCGCTGGCGAGGGCGGATTTGGCCGCCTCGATTTGCGCCTTTAAGCTGGGGTTTGCCATCACTCTATTGCCTTCATTTATCAAGAGATTTCATGCCGATGCCGCGCTGAAACGGCGGTTTATCAGCATTGTCTTGCCTATCGTTAAGCATTTTTAATGCCAAGCTTTGTGTTTGGCGGTTAGTAGCTTTTAACCGCGTTATCCCCAAATCGGTATCCAATGATCTCGCAGTGCCTCACTTCACGGAAATTCGCCAACTCCGAATTGATAATTTGTGTCCATGTATCTTGCCCAAGCCGGTCAAGCAGCCGGCTGCCAATTTTCTGCACAATGCGGCGGCACGATCCTGATTGTGCTGGTTTGATACCATTATGTTCCTGTCCGCAAACAGCGTCGCTATTGCCAATAATCTCTGATTTGCTGTTTAGCCAGTGAATCGAGATGCCCTGAATTGTGCGGGTTTGTCGGTTGCTAAGCTGCATTTCCAGCTCATAAGACACAACCGACATACCATTTTCATCGACGCCAAACACCAGATTGATCGTACATGGCTCAATATTGCCTTTGATATGGCTATTCGCATGTACCGGGGGCATGCCAATCAACAAAGACAGAAACAAGCCTGCCACGCCAATCCCAAGCGCCATTCGTGTCAGATTATGCCCGATATTGGTCAGTCTTGTTAAAAACATGGCGTTACCTCACATTTGCGATTGGCATGGTTTCTGCAAGGGTTGTATCGCAGATTTCGATTGCTTAAATTTAGCAAAAGATAATGTAATGATCCACCGCTGACGATTGTCAGGTCATTGCGGTGATCATCAGGTTTGATAATGAGGATGGGTAAAATGGCAGAAGAAGAGGTCAACGAAGCCGATCTAAGCGGTCGTCTTGCCACGGTTCTTGAAGAAATTCGCGACGTTATGGAAAAGCGCAAACAGCGCATTGAAGAGCTTCGTCAAGAAATTACTGAGATTGAAAATGACAATGATGACCTCGAAAAAACGATTGCTGAATTGTTGGACAGCTTTGGCTAGGACGTCTCGTTGTCGATTACTGCATGGCCTTGAATAGCCATCGCCCCCAAAGCTTCCGTTAGGTCAGGATGTGCCGCAATGAATTTGCGGAGCTTTTCATCCGCAATCGCTTCCGCTGCATCGTTTGACGCAGCCTCGATTTCCATCACGCCATCGATTATCCATTGAACTTTAACTATCATTCTTGTCTCCTTTGCGCTGAGTCTGCAGAGGTTTGAAGTTATACTTTTCAAAGAGGCGTTGGGATTTTATCTGAAGATCAACAAGGTTTTTAGTGTCAATTTGTGACTCGGAATCGTCACGCGCATCCGTTGTTTCAGGAAGGTTCAAAGCTACCGCGATCGAATACCAGATGTAAGCGTTTTCATAATCGGGTTCGGTCATAATTGTTAAGTGATAGTTGGCCAGTTGTGAAATTGCAGTCAAGTCTTTGTTTTCAATTCGTTTTTGTAATGCGTCTGCAACCCGATTGCGGACCTCGTCGGTGGTTTTTGGGGGCAGCAGATCAACGATATCATTGGCAAGATCTTCTGCATCTTCAATGCCACCAAGCTGGGCCTGCCATGACCAGTAGAGTGCCTCAACATAATTGCGGGGGCGTCCTTTTCCAGCATTGAGTAGGACCGCCAGATTGTACTGAGCATCATAGCGCGGTAAATTCGCTTGAGCCTCAAATAGCGTGATGGCGTGCGCATAATTACCGTTTTTGACCGCCTTTACAGCTTCTTTAAAGGCTCTGTTTTCTACAAGTGTTTTTGGGTTGGTTGCCACCGCTACTGGGGCAAGCAGCGCACTAGCACTTAAAAAAAGACTTAAGATAGCAATTTTAGTAGTGGTGTGACGGGTCATTATCGCCCCGCCATCATCACCAACTGAAGATAAAGTACACGTACTTTGAATTTTGAGTCTGGCCTTTTTTCATATACAACTATTCGTGGTCTGTCTGAATTCTGGCGCTGAAATTCAATCGTCATATTTGTTGGCAAGAAGACACCATGTGCCTCTAATGTGCCAGATGGATCCTGATCAAAAGCGCTTTGAAATTCTGAATCAATCCAGGTGCGGGCAAGTGCCTTGCCCAAAATGTCAGGTAAAAATTCACGAACTTCTTCCCGGTCTGTGAAATGCCTCTCACCGTCATAAAGCGAAAATATCTTATTATCTGCTCTCGAAGAGCGTACCGCAGGCAATTTTTTTGCAACTGGAACCAGTGATGTATT
>JADHOR010000039.1 GCA_016778895.1 Candidatus Puniceispirillum sp. | reverse complement strand
CAAACGACATCAATGTAAAAGAATATTTGCCGTTATGGTGGCAAAATACACGAACAAAAGATGCAGGCGGATTGCGCCTTACTGAAGCAGGGTTTGATGTATTAACTGAGATTGATTTAGAAACATATGATATACCATATCCTAAAGAAATGCCAATGACTCCGCAAGTTGCTATCTTTTTAGATCAATTTATTGATTGTCCGTATTATCTTACAAATAGAAGTATTGCTGTAACAGATCAAAAGAAAGCTGTTGAATTATCGTTATTTTCCGGTGATTTACGCAAATACGGCTTACAAAAAGCAATGTCTCGTCAAAAGAAAAATAAAGAAAATTCCTAAGTTATTGATTATTAACGATATCTTTTTTTAGAAAACGGTTGACTTTACAGTGATCCTTTGCTATACTATATACATAGTTAGAAATTAGCACTGACAACTTAAAGAGGAATACATCATGGAAGCAACAGCAACTCGTACAGTTACGCCAAATGGCGCAAAAGGCGCAATTAGACATGCGCTTAAAAAGCAACGTCCAATCTTTTTGTGGGGACCTCCAGGCATTGGTAAGTCTGACATTGTTCGTCAAATTACCGACGGCTTAGGTAATTCACACTTAATTGATATTCGCTTATCGTTGTGGGAACCTACAGATATTAAAGGCATTCCGTACTTCGATAGTAATATTAACAAAATGGTTTGGGGAGCACCAGAAGAACTTCCTACAGAAGAATTTGCATCGCAGTTTGATTATGTCGTATTGTTCTTAGATGAAATGAATTCGGCAGCGCCAAGCGTACAGGCGGCAGCGTATCAGCTTATTCTTAACCGTAAAGTAGGTAAGTATCGTTTACCTGACAATGTTCTTATTGTAGCGGCAGGCAACCGTGAAGCTGATAAAGGTGTTACATATCGTATGCCTGCTCCGTTGGCTAACCGTTTTATTCACTTAGAACTTGCTGTATCTTTTGACGATTGGTTCCAGTGGGCCGCGGATAACAAGATACACCAAGATGTATTAGGTTACATTACATTCAGCAAAAAGGATCTTTACGATTTTGATCCTAGATCATCTAGTCGTTCTTTTGCTACTCCACGTAGCTGGGCATTTGTGTCCGAACTGTTAGATGACGGTGTTGACGAGAATACCACTACAGATCTTGTAGCTGGTGCAGTAGGCGAAGGTTTGGCTGTCAAATTTATGGCTCACCGCAAGGTAGCGTCGAGCATGCCTAACCCTACTGACATACTTGCAGGCAAAGTAAAAGAGATGCAACAGAAAGAAATCAGTGCTATGTATTCCTTAACTGTATCTCTTTGCTATGAATTGAAAGAAGCATCAGACAAGAACGATAAAAAGTTTGATGACAAAGTCAATAACTTCCTGCAATTTGCAATGGATAATTTTGAAACTGAGCTAGTAGTTATGGGCATTAAGCTCGCACTAACACAGTATCAGTTACCCATTGATCCAGACGAAGTGGCTTGTTTTGACGAGTTCCACGAACGTTTTGGAAAGTACATTAAGGCTGCTCAAACAGTTCATTAATGGCTAGGAGGACGGGTTCTTTGAGCTCGTTCTCCTTTTTTTTGGTTGACAAGTTCTGTAAATACGTGTATAATATACATATAAACTAAGATAAAGGACATAGCACAATGTTTAATCAAGACGTACTATATAGCGTAGAAGGCAAAAAACGCTGGCAACCCGACCCAGATATTACACCCGAAGCACTCGAAGAGATGCGTGTCGAAGTACTTGATCGTATTATTGTTGCTAGAATTGGCTTGCTACTACGTCACCCATTCTTTGGTAATATGGCTACACGTTTGCGTATTGTAGAAGCTGACGAATGGCTAGGAACAGCCGCAGTAGACGGACGCAACCTTTATTTTAATACACAATTTTTTAACGCAATGTCAAACAAAGAAATTGAGTTTGTTATTGCACATGAGATACTACATTGTGTCTTTGATCACCTTTTAAGACGTGAAGATCGTGACGCAATGATATTTAATATTGCTGCTGACTACATTGTTAATAATTTACTAGTTAGAGATCGCATTGGTGAAATACCCAAACTAGTTGATTGCTTCCAAAACTTTAAATATGAAGGTTGGTCATCTGAAGAAGTATACGATGATATTTTTGAAAAGTACGATCAAGAACAGCTTGAGCAATTAGGCGAATTACTTGATGAGCATATTGACTGGGAAGGTGACGGCGACAGCGGCGAAGGTAACGGCAAAGAAGGCAAAGATAGTAAAGGTGAAAACAAGCGTCCTTCGTACTCCAAAGACGAACTTAAAAAGATACGTGACGAGATTAAAGAGAGTATGATTAATGCCGCACAGAGTGCTGGTGCTGGTAATACTCCAGCAGGTGTACAACGTATTATTAAAGAGTTAACAGAGCCAAAAATGAATTGGCGGCAACTACTTCGTCAGCAAATACAATCAACTATTAAAAGCGACTTTACATTTACTCGCCCGTCACGCAAGGGACAAATGAGCGGTGCAATACTGCCTGGCATGAGTTTTCAAAATACTATTGATATTTGTGTTAGTATTGACATGAGCGGTTCAATTGGTGATAAACAAGCTAAAGACTTCCTAAGTGAAGTACAAGGCATTATGGACGAGTTTCAAGACTACAAAATTAAAGTGTGGTGCTTTGATACACAAGTATACAACGAAGCTGATTTTACATCGGATAATGGTGAAAATATCGAAGAATATGAAGTATTAGGCGGTGGCGGCACTGACTTTATGGTTAACTGGTCTTACATGAAAGAACATGATATTCAGCCTAAGAAGTTTATTATGTTTACAGATGGATATGCTTGGGATAGCTGGGGTGATCCAGACTACTGTGATACAATTTTTGTAGTTCACAGTAACCACAACAAAAACATTCAAGCACCTTTTGGCCAAACGGCACATTACGAATTATCGGCATAAAATGATAAAAGAAAAGAAAGTAAATCCGTTAGAAGTTTTTAATGTACGTAGGTTAAAACATCCTCCTACGTACTTTGAATATATTAACGTTTCACTATCTTACAACTTAGAAGATTCTATTTGCAAATGGATTAAAGTTCATTTAAAAAATAGATTCTTTGTAGGTAAAAACATTATTCTTAATGATGATAATAAACTTACACAAGTACTTACAATAGGTTTTGAGGACGGAAAAGACATGAGTTATTTCATGTTGGCGTGTCCACATTTGAAGTACAAATAAATAATATGCGCATATATACTATACAAGGAGATTATTATGAGCGATGAACAAACTACTGCTGAAGTAACAGAAGCGACAGAGCAAGCTACTGCTGAAGCAGCACAAGCACCTGATTTAACTGTTACTGATTTACAAGCATTAAAAAGCATCATCGATGTTGCAAGTCAGCGCGGAGCATTTAAGCCAAATGAAATGATGACAGTTGGTCAAACTTACAACAAATTAGATGCATTTTTGGTTGCTGTAACAGCAAACCAACAACCCCCACAAGGAGTATAATATGTTAAAGCATGTAGGACGTATGGTCCAAAATCAAAGAAGAATTGTAGTTGCATACAAAACTCTACCTAATGATGCTGATCATTGCGTAGTTGTAACTACAGAAAATTTAGAAGCGGCTGATCACGACTCGTTAATTAAATTAGTAGAATCTCCAGCAGGTCAAGAAGCTGAAGACCTTGCTACAGTGATGGCTAGAACTAAATTATCAGACGGTAGCACTATGTTAGCTAGATTTCATACAACAGGTAAAATGGTTAAGGTTGCTACTAAAGATGTTGAAATGGTTCCTAACTCAAACACAACCATTTTGTTGTCTGAACTAAACGAAGTTATTGCACAACAAAAAGGTGTTAGCGTATCTGACTTAGCGGTAAAAGGCCCAGAGACATTAGCATCAGTAAGTGACGTACCAAGTACTGCTACTAGCGATACTAGCTCGCCTGACGTATTAGATGATGCTGCTTTAGCGGCTAAGTATAGATCAGACGCTGATCGTTTATATAAGGAAGCAAAACAACTTAGAGAAATGGCTGAAGAATTAGTACCGACAACAAAGAAGTCTAAAGCGAAGTCAACTCAAAGTGCCTAAACAAAGAGGAAAATTGCCGCCAGAAGTTATTAAACATTGGCCAGAAGTGTTCGGTGATGTTGAAATTAAAGCCGTTCCTATACAATACATTCACAGTGTACATGTACATTTTTTAGACGGTAAAGTATGGGAGATAGGAGTTGATCCAATTGATGATAAAGAGCAAGTAAATATCGATGAAATTGAAAATAGTTTAGATGCTTTTTTCACAGAATACGATGAATCTATATCACACGTCGATTTTAGGCTTAATACTTCTAAAGTAGTAAATGATGTTAAAGAACGTACCAAAACATTTATGAAAAAGCGGCAATGAGTTATTTGACAAATTGCATAAATACTACTAGTAAGAAGATTATTCCAGGAGTATAACAAATGGCACTACGTTTAAGACGCGGAACTGAAAGTGAACGTCAAACTCTAGTAACACCTTTAGCAGAAGGTGAACTTATATATGTAACCGATACTGGTAAGCTATTCATCGGTGATGGCAGCGCAACAGGTGGTATTGAAGTTGTTGGCTCCGGTGGAGGAGGCGGTTCTACTACACTAAACGGCTTAACTGATACTGACTTAGCAGGTTACACAGATGGTGATGTACTAACATTTGTTGGAGCATCAAATAAGTGGGAACCAATTCCAATTCCTGGTGCTAGTCCAATTGGAATGAATGATCTTACTGACGTGAATTATACTAACGTTAACGCATTAGATATTTTAATCTTTGACGGTTTTAACTTTATTACAACCCCTGTAACATCTATCTTCCAAGAGCAGATGAACTACAGAATTAATATTTACGGTGACGATTCTACACTACTAGTTGATACAGATACAAACTCTTTTAGAGGTTTATTATTTGGTGACGTACAAGGTGATGTAAAAGGTAGTGTATTTGGCGATGACAGCACATTATTAGTAGATGGCGTAAACAGTGTTATTACAGGTCCTGTAGATAACTTATCAAGTAAAACAACCAATAGTGTTGTAACAGGATTGCTAAAAATTGAATCAGCTGATACACAAGGTGCTACAGGCGGGCTGACAATAAAGACTGAACAAAACGCTGATGACGAATACGATCTATTTACAATTTACAGTGCATCAAACAGCGATGTAGGCTCAGCAATTAATTATATTAGATCAAGAGGAACACTAGCAGCTCCAGTTGGGAACCAAGCTGATGATGAACTTATGGGTGTTAACTATTTTGGTTATGACTCAAATAATAATGCACAGGCTGCTGTTGTCTTACAGACTAGCGTAGGTGCTGCGCCAACCGCAGGTGTTGTTCCAGGGGACTTCCTTATTGCTACATCAAACCCAGTTAGCGGAGTTGTTGCGGCACTACGTGTTGACCATTTGCAAAAAACATCTTTCTTTGGTCCTGCTAAATTAATGAGTTATGCTGATACAACTGCACGTGATGCTGCAATTGCTTCTCCAGAAGCAGGAATGATGATTTATTTAACTGCTACAAACAAAGCACAAGTATACAATGGCAGTGCTTGGACTGACTTACACTAGTTAAACGTACTTACCTGACATGAATGAAAATTTGATGCACTAGCATTTACTGCATAGTGCAATTCATGTCCTGTAAAACACCATGCGTCTCCAGCTTTCCATTTAGTAATACTACAATGCTCAAAGCCTACATATTGTCCAAATATCCAATCTTCTAAAAAAATTAAATATCTATAACAATCATCTAGCTCTACATTATGCTCCTGTCTAAGCGTGTAAAAGGTGTCTTTATGCGTTGGAAGTATTACATTGGGCTTTATACAAGTCCAGCTTACAGACGCTGTATGAGCGTCTAAGACGTCTTTAAAAGCGTCTACACACAACGGTAATTCTTCGTTAAAACTTTGTAGTAAATGTCCAGTATTGTAATCTTCTTTATTTAAATGATCAAAGTTTTTTGCACTCCAATCTACTGTCCTAGCGTATGTGTGATCCTTTAGTTCTTGTTGCCAAAATGGTTCTACATTAATTACAAACTTAGGCACTGTTAATCCTTTCTACTTTCTTAATACTAAACCCGTTTCTGTTTTTATAGAATAGTTTATCTTTAAAGTCTTTATCATCTGTCCATTTAAACTTATGTTTAAAATTATATGTATATTTTTCTTTAGTTAATTCAGCATTTTCATTACATACTTCATTTATATTATATTCAAAGTCTTTAGTGTAGTCAAAGCTATTGTCTTTGTTAACAAGATATGTTTCTGAAAAACGTATAACTTCACTGACTAAGTCGTTGTCTAGATCTTTAAAAAAGTTTACAGCCCATTTTTCAATGCTAGTAAGAACTTGTTCTCTATTTTTGTGCCATTCAATTTGATTTAGTACAACAATAACATTATCGTTATCAAACACCATACCACTTTCGGTATTCCAAAAGAAGTCTTTTAATTGCTGTTCTTGTTGTTCATACAGTGTATTTAGAAGTTTATCTTTTCTAATACAATTTTCAAGTAAGTCTTCGTAGAAATCTAAATATGAAATGTCCATATGCTGACGTGCAAATTTAGCAAGTCCTTGTGTCCAAGCATAATGATGGAAATGTAACATTACCCAACCCCACATCCAAGAATCAATATAGTCTTGACGTGACATAAACTCACTAGCAATTACATAGTTATGATTTTCTGGTATACGTGATATTTGGTTAGGCATAGTAACAGAAAAATTAAATACTTCGTAATTAAATTCTTTTACTTGTTTTGCAAATTGGCTGTTTTTTAGTACTTCTAATGGATGTATATCAATAAAGAAATGGCAGCCTGCTTCTACTGCTGCACACAATCCTTCTCGCCACGTTTTTTTTGTTTCAAAAGGTAATCCTAATATAAACTCAGTGTAGTATGCAACGTCTTGTTTGTCACACTCTGCATACATATCAGCTAACTTTGACATTTCCATATTCTTACGTTCAATGCTATCTAATGTTTCTTCATTCATACTTTGTACACTTAACGTAAACCCTTTGTTAAGATTTACATCTTCAAGTATCTTTGCTAGTCCGATCATTTTTTCAGCACTATTTTTATACCACGTAGCACTTACATTGTGCGGATAGTCTGTTTCTTTTTTCTTTTTAACAATGTAATCAACAATTTCTTTATCGCGATCATAGAATACACCAAAGTTAGCATCTGCTATATGTACGTACTCAATACCGTTATTTACAATCCAATCCCATTCACTAAAGACTTTGCCAAGATCGAATTTTTTAATTTTTGCTTGCGTTAAACTGCCCCAATCACAGAATGTACAACTAAACGGACATCCTCTGTTTGTTTCTAAACACGTAGCCCATTTAATACCAGGATTATCATCTACTACTGTCTGTAAAATATCGCCATCGACAAACGGACTTGGCAATCCTGCAGGATCTACTCGCTTTTGTATTTGATAAATTGGCTTCAGTTCGTTGTTTAAATAATCTTTTAGCAGATGGTGTAACGATACTTCTCCTTCATTTACTACAATAGCATCAACAAATGGATTAGCAAGAGTAAAATTAAATCCTATTTCATCAACTTGCGGTCCTCCAAATATTATAATAGTATTAGGAAATTTTTGTTTAATTAATTTTGCTAGTTGTAAGTTATAACTATCATTCCAAAGGTAATGACTGAACAAGCAAACATCAGGATTGTCTAATCTTGCAAGAACATCTTCAAATTCTTCACGTTTAAATATACACTCTTTTATTTTAAAATTACTACTAACTTCTTCAAATTGATTTACATAGGTCCAAACTGAAGCAATACTGTAGGGTAGCCAGAGACTAGTATATTGTCCGTGACCCATTTGATAGTTCACTTGAAAGAGATAAACATTTTTCATTATGGTAATTTAAAATCCTTTAATTGTAAAAGATTAATAAGCTCGTGTGTTTGCTTTTTATATTTTTCTGCATATTCAGGTAAATGATTGTATGGATACCAAGGACTATCTAAAACATTAGACGGATCATACTGTATTCTGTATGCCAGTCTGTTAGGATGTCCTGGATCTTTTCTTCTATGCATTGTAATAGAGTTATCAAACAATAACAGCTCGTTATCTGTTACATATTTATGGTCGTAAACATATTTGTCTGTAAACAATTTTTTGTCAATCATTTTAAATATTTTACTAGACTCTTCTTTGGTCATGCCTTTAATACCAGTTGCAGTGTTAGTTGTATAATGTAGTCCTTTGTGTCCGCCGGGACTTGTTAACACCATAGGAACTTCTGATCCGTCAAACTGACAAAATTCCATTCTTAGTACGTTACCTAAATTAGGATCTGTAATTTCTCTGTCATTAATGCCTCCCGGGATGTATTCATGAATTACAACCATTTCATCAAGTTCGCTACGGAAACTGTCGCTAAAAGATTGATAAAGATCCGCAGTTTGTACAAATCCAGTACTACTACCAGTCATATGTTGATAGCCCAATAGTGCCACTTCCGGTGCAAAAGTTAATTCGCTAGATTCATTACTGTGCCAATATAGTTCACCATCTGAAAAAGCTCCTAGAGAATTACCTTCAGCATCTTTTTCTCCACTAATACGTGTAAGATAATTGCCGCCTTCTGTTTGTTCAACAAAATGACGTTTAAATTTTAAATAATTACGATCTTCTTCGCTAACATTAAATTGGTCAAATGCTCCTTCGTTTTTAGGATCAAAGTCTTCACCGTATTTAATTTTAAAGTGTGCTCGTGAATTACGGGTTCCTTTATTTGGTCCCCATTCTCTTATACGTGCAACATACTGATCTCTTGTTATGTTAACGTTCCTAAGTATTGTTACAAGTCCACTTAGGTGTATTCTTCCTATTTCAAACCATTCTTCTTTTGACAGATGTGAAAAGTTAACATCATCGATATAATGTCCAAAAGATCCTAATCCGGGTATCTCAGAAATTTTCATCTATTTCCTTTCTTCATGTCATATAGTATACTTATCTATGGTTCTATCTTAAACAAAGACTTCTGATAACACCATAAATACTGTATGATGCTAACTTTGCCAGAACTAAGTTTATATATTAGCCATACATGTGATATCGCATGTCCTAGTTGTTTTACATATAATAATTTAAATTGGGGCGGACACTTTAAACCTGATTGGGATGAATTAGGAAAACTTAAAAAGAACGTCTGGGTTGACTTTATTGCAATACTAGGAGGAGAGCCTACAACTAATCCGTATTTACATGAATGGATGGATTTAGTTGATGATGTTTGGGAACATCATCGGGACAAATGGATTGTAACGAATGGACGTAATCTAAATAGCCTACCTGATAATTGGATAACTAGAGATTGGCAATTAGAAATTTCTGCACATTCTCCTGTTGATTTAGCTAAAATATTTCAATGGTTTCAAGACGAATGTCCACATGCAGTAATGAAAAAATACTATTCAGATGACGAGGATGCTTATACACATTACCAAGTTTGTTTAGGTGGGGCTCAAATTGCTAAAATAAGTGAATCTTGGTTCTTTTTTAAAGAAAGTTTAATTGCAAAGCCAGGACAAAAACTCACTTGGGATAAATTATATGATGTAGAAACTGCACATAAAAACTGTATTGCACGTCATTGTATGTATTTTTTAGAAGGTAGATTTTATAGATGCGCAAGACAAGCAATACTTCCCCAACTATCAAAACACTTCCAAATTGACGGAAAGTATAAAAACCTAGCAGAGCAAGACCTAGGATGTACTGCTGAAGAATTACCCGAATGGAGTAAAACTAGATTAGAACCACAATCACAATGTGCGTTTTGTCCCTGGGCTGAGAAAATAAAACTTCCTCATAGGTCGGTTACTAAGAAAATTAAAGTTCTTCAAGTATAATCTTCTAACCCGCCACGTCTACGTAAATCTAATGTAGTACAATGCAGGCCGCCACTAAGTGTTTGTGCATGTCGCATTTTTACAGGTGCTACTGTAAACCCTTGCTTTTCTAGTACACGTATTAAATTAGTTTGATCATCACCTACAATAACCGTAGTTGGATCTACGCTTAGTATGTTCATACCAATATAAGGCGAACATGGACTAATGCTTCCCGGACCAGAGTCTGTTGCTGGATTAACATTTACATCTTCAAAATAAATCTTATCCCATTTTTC
This sequence comes from Candidatus Puniceispirillum sp., assembly GCA_016778895.1. Lineage (GTDB taxonomy): Bacteria > Pseudomonadota > Alphaproteobacteria > Puniceispirillales > Puniceispirillaceae > UBA3439. Next base: position 2,524 of record JADHOR010000039.1, on the reverse strand, counting down.
AAATACCTTAGGACAGTTATCCGGATTTACTCTTGTGCTGTTTAACAATACTTTACCGGGCGCTAATGGAACAATAGTACTATCCATGTGTGCAAAACTATAAATGTGTTCAGCAGCATGTATCCTGTATCCTCTAGGCTCTAGTGTATTCTTTAACCACTGCATACCTAAATGGTTACCAGTATTACTAATTTGGAATAGAATGTCTTTACCTAAACGTACACAATTTGGTGCATCAAAAATAGGTTCTAAATTACGCAAACTAGGTTTGCCGTTGATATCTTCAAACTGAAAACTTTCATCTGGCAGTATAGGCTTTGGTGCAGCAATCCATTCCACACCGTCACGCACTGCTTCTAAGTATATGTCATGGTATGCTCTTGTTTCAAACAACCGCGAACGACATGCACTAGGTGTTTCAATCATTAAATTGTTTAGCGGTAGTAACAGATCTCTTGGGCACCATGTATACCATCCTGTTGTTTCCCATTCTGGTGTGCTGTACTTTACGCTATGGTCAAGTGCTTTAGGTCTATGTACTTTAACACCTAAACTAGTAAGTGTATCAGCTACGCCTTGTAGGTCTTCATTTGCTTCGTCAATTAACCATTTTGGGTATGCACCTTCTAACGGCTTAACATCTTCAATGTCATAGTTAGTATAACTCATGTTCATTGTGCTTGCATCTACTGTAGGTACACGAGCATGATCTGCAATACCTACTACTATTTCTTCTAGCGGATCCCAATGATTGTTAGTTGATATCTTCATATTATTTCTTTCTTTACACTAAGTCTAAGCGACACCCACCAGTCGTCTGTCCAGTTCCAAGCACTGTGAGGAATCTGCGTGTCAAATACAATTGTTTCTTTATGATCATAAATTATGTCCCCTACTTTTACACCAACTTTACTAGAGTCTATACTAGGAACAAACATAGGCATATAAACACTTAACCAATCTATTTCGGCATACGGTTCTAGCTCAACTGTATCTACGTGTTCATGTAATTGTGTTTGAGGTGCAAATGCTATTACAAGTGCATCTATAATATTAGAGTCTTGTTCTATTAATTTACTAGTTAACTTAAATATATCCTTATGAATTAAGGGCGATAGAAATCTCATATCCATGTCTTCTCTATCTCTAGGATGAATATCAGTCAAATCAGGAGAATCGTCTACATCAGTTACCTTCAAAAGATACGGCTTGATGTAATCTATACTCTGAGCTTCTTCTATTGCTTTGCTCAACATATTATGATAAGTGGTTAATAACATATTCTTTATTTGGTATATTTGTTTTTCTTATTAAATCTAAAACTTCTTTTTTGTTGTTATTATTAGCTACGTCTAAATGCTTAGGAAAAGTTAATACATTAACTTCCCAATCAACATTAACTTCATTGACAAAATTTTCTAAGTCTATAAAGCCGCGCCAGTTATTAATATGTAATACGCTGTTTATTGACATGCTAAATTTAGTGCTTTTGATTTGATCAATAAATTCAAGTATCTGGCTCCATTTACTTCCGCTGCGTACTTTGTCATTTAGTTCACCGTAAGCATCTATACTAACTATAAAATGTACTTTCTTAAATGTGTTTAGTAAACTTATATGTTGCTCGGACAACATAAATGTTGCGTTTGTATTGTACGTCACTTCTACATTTTCAGGCGTTTTTATCTTTTGTAGAATTTTATAATGACGTGTTGTCATTAATGGCTCGCCGCCTAAAAATAATATTTTGTTAAGTGTGTCAGGCAATACTTCAATGTCTTTGCCAGAACGTATATGAAAACTTTTTGGCTTGTCGGGAAACTGTTTTTCACTCCAACTGCTGCTAAACTCTGCCCAACACCCATCACAAGTTAGATTACATATGTTGTCTAGTCCTACTTCTAAATATTCTAAGCCAATAGTTTCCATGTCGTATGTTTCATTAAATTTTTCACGTAAACTTTTTTTGCCGTTATCTTCTTCGTACATACATTTTGCACAAGCTGGCAGAGTAGAAACATCTGTTAGTCTTAGTTTATTATAAACATCGCTGTGTAATATTTCAGAAACATTTCCATCAAAGACACCAACAGGCTGTTTAAAACGACAACACGGAAATACCTTGTCGCTATTTCTTAAATTAGTATGTTTCCAAAATGCTGCACACTTCTTCATTCATTATTGCCTTTATTATCAGCACGATGACCTATGCCCCTGTCCGAGTCGTCATACAGATGGTCAGGTAAATATTCTTCTGGTAAGTTCATAATAACATCGTCATAACCAATACGATTAACAATTAGCTTTTCTAGTTGCCACCAATCTACTCCTAAATCGTCATGCCAATGTCTCCACATTGTTTTTTGTTCGTCATTTTTTTGCATTAACAAATTATAGTTAAACTCTACATCTTTAGCTATTTCTTCATCATGTTCTCTATGAGATAAAAGATACTTTGTATTTTCAACTACAGCAACCATGCGCTCTTCGTCATCTTCAATTTTACCATAGTGTGGTATAGGAA
>JADHOR010000038.1 GCA_016778895.1 Candidatus Puniceispirillum sp. | reverse complement strand
TCATCAAGCAGCCTTATCAGCACCCCAACAAAACTCATCATTGAAGCCCCACAAAGGACTAATATTGTAGCAATAGGCTTTGTCAATTTTGCCCTGAAATTATGAGGGTGGGATGATTGTTTCATTTTGAAAAAAACACTAATCGAAAGCTGTATGAGAAAGCGAGGCAATTTATTGCCACGCCTATTTTAATTTTGAATAACAATTTCTCTGCGCCAAATGTAAAGGCCAGATGAAATCGTTAAAGCGCTACCAATTAGCATGATCGAATTTACCTGCTCGCCAAGAATTAAAATGCCAGCCGCCACAGAAAACAGAAGTCGAGTGTAACGAAAAGGGATTACAACAGATACATCTCCCAACCTGACAGCCTTAGTTGTAAAGAAAAAACCCAAAGAACCGCAGGCGATCATTGCTACAAGTATGGTTATCATCTTTATATCAGGTATGCTGGCTCCACCTGAGATTATGAGTAAAACACCGCCACTTATTATAAATAGTACAGACGTATACGAGGACAGAAGCAGAGTTGAAAAATTTTCACTAACCAGCTTGGTCGTGATATCTCGTAACGTCATACCTGCTGCAGCAATCAATACAAGGGTTGTCGCGATATCAAAGGTAGCAGCACCCGGCTGGATGATAAGCAGAGTTCCTAAAAAACCAATAAGAATGGCCAACCATCTCCGTGGGCCAACTCGCTCGCCAAGAAACAAAGCTGCGGCTGCGGTAACCATCAATGGTACAGTTTGAATCACTGCCCCAATAGTGGATATGGGAACAAATACTAATGCCAAGCACATACCATTTATGGCAATAAGGTCACCAATATTTCTCAACACTACTGCAAGATTAGTGAATGGCGATAGCCGAACAGACTCACCCTCAATACGCATAATCCCCAAAAATACCGTTATTGAGCCGGCACCAAATATAATCATTACCTGTCCGAGCGGTAATGTTTGGCTGGCGATTTTGATCAGCAAATCACCGAAGGTTAAAAAACCCATCCCAATAACCATTAGGATTATACTTTTCAGATTTGCACTCATAATTTCCTCACAAACTAATCAAAGCGCCTTTTGCGAGGCTAATGGTTGAGTTCACTTACCTGCGCGGTTAGAACCAATAGGAGAGGACAGCAAAGGAGCGAGGCGAGAAATTACCCGTCCTAATCGGGGATTTTTTGCATTTTAGGCTCTTTGTGACTGGCACAAGTAATGGTCCGTGTGTCAGCTTTTACCCAGTCACTAGCTTGCCACAAATAGTCATATTCAAAGACGCGGTCCAGAGTGAGGTTTAGCAAACGCGAAGTTTTTGCAATGGGCTTTCGATCCATCACGATAAAGAACTTTTCAACACACCATATATCATCACCATCTACTGAAAGTTCAGCCACCATCTGAGCATCGGGGTTTGACTGACAATAAGGACGTTCGGTTGATGCAATAATATTATCATTAATATTCATGATGTTGACATTAACACCAAACAAAGATTTTTCTATGATGTAGCGGTAATTGCCACAGGAAATATCACGCCTCGCAGAGTCTGCCGCGCTAGCAGGATAAATTCCGGCAGTAGTAGTCATGATCAGGGGAATAAGAAGACCAGCACGTACCAATCGTCAGGCCCTAAAAAATACAATAATCATTTTGCTTCCAATTAACTACTCAGATATCACCTAGCTGGTCACTTACTCTGTACTGATAACGATAAGGGTATATACCTTCTTTCCATTACCCGAAGATTTCTCATCACTGTGAAACAAACTGAGAAACATCTACGTGGATTGACAGTGAATCTACGATATATAAACTGGCTGTAACAGCGCATTTTCATTGGTAATGGTGCTGCCAGCGTGATTCGAACACGCGACCTCACCCTTACCAAGGGTGCGCTCTACCGCTGGAGCTATGGCAGCATCTTTTTTATATCCGGACGCTTATATGTTAGCGCCAAGACCGAGGCGTTATCACTAGCCTAACATTCGTGACAGGTACTAACAGTCTTGCCCCGAAATGACAAGGGGAAATAGACTGGCCAAACATTACATGATGATGCATGATCAACGCGGTAATTGGATCGGTAATACGCGCGATAAAAACCGTAATCAGTGAATTGCCGAACCTGCGCCTAGAATTTTAGTAAAAGCCTCACCAGCCGGCGCGTTAAGGGTGAGAACAGCTTAGTGGTGAAAAAGCTGCCAGCCGCCCGTTTACTGGCGTCACCATAGGTTGGGTAAGGGACGATCAGGCTCGCCATACTGCCGATCTTGGCCTTATTTGCAATAGCATGGCTCCACGCTAAAATCATTTCACCGGCCGCGGGCGCCAGAATTGAGGCACCAAGAATACGGCCATTTTTATGGGCGATAATCTTAATCATGCCCTCGCTTCGGCGCTCGGCAATTGCGCGGTCATTGGCAGCAAGCGGCGCCTCAAGCAGGGTGATTTTATCCGTACCAAAACGGGTTTGAGCATCGTTATACCCAATCCCGACATGCGCCAATTCCGGATCGCAATAAGTAACCCATGGCACAGCACTATCATTCAGCTTGGCGGGTATCTTGAACAGGGTATTGCGGATCACGATGCCCGCATGATAGCCCGCAACATGAGTGAGTTTCTGGCGTCCGGCGACATCGCCAATGGCGTAGACACAACGGTTGCTTGTGCGTAATCTTCGGTCTGTAATAATGCCTTTGACATTGTGGCGAACCTTGGCAGCGTCCAGTCCCAGATTGTCCAGTGCCGGTCTCCGCCCAACCGCAATTAATAAATGACTACATGTCATTTGTTTGCCATTGGAAAAATTGGCCGTTATGAGGGGCTGGCCCCCCTTGATCGACTGTGACAGACGGGTAACGCTAATTCCCTCGATCAGCGTTACGCCTGATTTCATTAACTCCTGTTTCAGGATCGCTACCAATTCTGGATCGTCGCGACCCATGATCTGAGCGGCCTCGATCAGCGTGACTGAACAGCCGAGCCGCGCATGTGCCTGTGCCATTTCAACGCCGATTGGTCCGCCGCCAATAATCAGCAAATGATCGGGCTTTTCAGGATCGGCAAAAATTGTCTCATTGGTGTGGTAATCAACCTGATCTAATCCGGGAATTGGTGGCAGTACTGGCTTTGAACCGCTGGCGATTACGATATATTTTGCCCGCACTGTCGTTGTGGCCGATTGAACCTCGCGCGGGCCGCTGAAATACGCCATTTCGGGGATAACGGTGACACCAAGTCCTTCGAAACGGGCAATCGAGTCGTGCGGCTCAATCGTTGCAATAACGCTGGCAACATGCGCTTTCACCGTGGCAAAATCGATTTGTGGCGGATTATTCTTGATGCCCATCGCCCTATTGCCATTGGCCTGATAGGCTGCCTTGGCCGCAGCCAGCAACGCCTTGGACGGCACGCAGCCGTTATTAAGACAGTCGCCGCCCATCTTGCCGCCTTCAAATAGCACAACATGCACGCCCATTTGCACCGCAGCTGCGGCAAGGCTTAGGCCGCCCGAACCGCCACCAATCACGCAAATATCAGTCTCAATTTGCTGCATTGTCCAGTTCCCCTGTGTGACGTGTTTAAGCCGCCCGCCAGCGGCGAATGATAATTGGCAACAGCGATAAAATGCCAAGCCCTGCCAACGGCAATAATATCTGCGTGCTAGTCAAAATGCCAAGATCAGGTGTCTTGCCGTCGGCAAGGATATAATCAAAACCGCGTCCAACCGAAATATAAACCGCGGTCCCTGGAATGATGCCAAGAAATGTTGCAACCAGAAACTGGCGCAATGGCATGCGGGTAAGGGCGGGGACAATATTAACCGCCCAGAATGGCATGGCTGGCACAAGGCGCAGCGCCAGCAAATAGAAAAAGGCATTTTCAGAAAAGCCAGCTTCTAACTTGTTGAAAAACGGCCCAGCACGGCGGCGCAGAAGATCACTAAATAGCGTCTGCGCCGCTAGAAAAACCAGTCCAGCACCGGTCGTTGCCGCGCCAACCACAAGCAGAACCGCAGGCCAGCCAAAGATCGCCCCGCCCGCAAGGGTAAACAGGCTTGCAAGTGGCAGTGAAAACGCTACGGCCAGACTATAGGCGCTAAAAAATATCAGATAGCCAAGCCACAAATGATCAATACTGAAGGATTTGATTGCCGCATAATGCTGGCCAAGGAATTGCCAACTGATCACCTGATTGGCACCGCTGGCGAAAAATCCAGCTAATCCGGTAATCAAAATCAGCGGTAATAGAAACCGCTTTGCAGATGATGGTCTCATTCGCCCTGCCCTGACTTTGGATGGGGCGTGCATTTCGGCTTTTGCCGGGGGTTTTGCCGTGCGTGTTCGGGTGGCATGATCACGATCCTATCCTTGCTAGATTTAATCTTAAAAGCAGCCTATAAATTGAAACAAGTAAATTGAAACATTAACATTAAAACAGCGCCTAACATGGCCGCCCAATACCGGATTAATCGGCCATAAATATGCCATATCAAGATGACATCAATGTGATGGGCGCAATCGGCGAACTAAAACAGGGGAGCAGTCGTGAGTAATGATCAGCAAACCGGCAAGACAGCCGCAAAACAGGCCAAGCAAGACGCTGCTGATCGTCTGGCCAAGGCGTTGCGGGATAATTTACATCGCCGCAAAGCACAAGCGCGTGCCCGTAAATCAACCGATGCAGGCTTGGCGCAAAACGGCCCTTTACTGAGTAATGATGAAACGGCAATCCAGCCTGATCGTCATGATTTAACCCGAAAAAGCAAAGGTTAGCAGGCGCATGGATGGTTTGGAAATTAAGGGCGGTGCGGCGCTTCGTGGTGATATTGTCATCAGCGGCGCGAAGAATGCTGCCTTACCGCTGCTATGTCTTGGCCTGATGAGCAGTGCGCCACTGGTGCTTGGAAATGTCCCTGAGCTGGCAGATACGATTTTGATGGAGGGGTTGCTGCGTCATCATGGTGTTGAGGTAACGCGTGATGGTGAAACCGTGACTATGCGGGGCGGGGCGACAAATTATGACGCGCCCTACGAGCTTGTCCGCAAAATGCGAGCATCTGTGCTTGTTCTGGGGCCATTACTGGCGCGTTATGGCGAGGCCCGGGTATCGTTGCCCGGGGGATGCGCGATTGGCACGCGACCTGTTGATCTGCATGTTCGCGCGATGCAGGAGCTTGGCGCGGTGGTGGAGCTTGCTGATGGTTATATTCAGGCCCGCGCCCCCGGCGGGTTAAGTGGCGGGCGGATCGTGTTTCCGACGGTATCGGTTGGTGCCACTGAAAATGCCCTGATGGCGGCGGTGCTGGCAAGAGGGTCAAGCGAACTGGTAAATGTTGCGCGTGAGCCGGAAATTGCGGATCTTGCAAACTGTCTTAATGCGATGGGTGCAAAAATCATTGGTCAGGGCACTGACACGATCATGGTCGAGGGAGTGGAGGCCCTACATGCGGCAAATTATACCGTGATATCCGACCGAATCGAGGCAGGAACATTTGCTATTGCGGCGGCAATGACTGGCGGTGATCTGACCCTGAAAGGGATCAGAGCACGAACGCTCGACGCATTATTGATGGTACTGCGCGAAAGTGGCGCAACCGTGACTGAGACCGATGATACGATTAGGGTTGTTGCTAATGGCCGCCCGATTGCTGCGGATATTACCACGGATCCGTTTCCCGGATTCCCCACTGATTTACAGGCGCAATTCATGGCGATGATGTGCATTGCTGATGGCTCGTCGCGCATTTCTGAAACAATTTTTGAAAACCGCTTTATGCATGTTCCTGAGTTGTTGCGGATGGGTGCTGATATTCGGGTTCATGGCGGTATTGCCATGGTGCGGGGACGCGATGCTTTAACCCCAGCACCAGTTATGGCAACAGATCTGCGTGCGTCGGTATCACTAGTACTGGCAGCGTTGACGATTGAGGGAAAAAGCCAGATAAGCCGCATTTATCATCTTGATCGGGGCTATAGTCGGCTTGAGGAAAAACTTGGCAATTGCGGTGCCAAGCTGCGCCGTATAAAGGTGGCTTAGACATGTATAATCTGGATGGTCAACTACGCCTTTTGGCGTGTGATGGTGATGATGTTGTAGTGGTGTCGGCATTGTTGCAGGATGCGATCATTCCCGGCGCTGATATGGAATATAACCCTAAGAACAATCAGTTTATCATTGTTGCAAACCGGTTTTGCTGGGAAATACCGCCAATTGCTGGTGTGACAAGCAGTGATGGCAAGCCCGTCCATGAACGCCGACTTTGTGGTGTGCGGATTGGCAATGTTACGGCGGTTCAGCATTATGACTGGCCGCAGATGCGCCATCATACACTGTTCAACCTGCTTGCGCTGCGCCATGTGGATATGGCAGAACAGGCAGAGAAAAGAACTGGTTTACAATTTGAGTTTTCTGGTGGTTCAAGCCTCCGGCTAATAACGGATAGGATCGATATTACGCTGGCTGATCTTGATGCGGGTCACCCGACAAGTTTTCAACCGGCGCATGATGTATAGGGTGCCCCCTTGGGGCGCCGGTGAAGTGGAATTGGGCAATGGTACGAAGGCTGGATTTTCATTCCGCAGATTTTGTGGCGAATTTTGAGACGCTGCTGTCGGGCAAGCGCGAGCAAGATAGCGACGTGCATGATGCTGTTGCCAAAATCATTGCAGATGTGCGTGCTAATGGCGATGCGGCGGTGCTGGCGCTGACTGCGCAATTTGATAATCTTCAAGCTGAAACAATGGCTGAGCTGGCGGTTGGTCAGGATGAAATGGCCTTAGCACTGGACGGGCTTACAACTGCGTTGCGCGATGCGCTTGAGCTTGCGGCAGATCGTATTCGCACGTTTCATAAAAAGCAGTTGCCGCAGGATTTCACCTATGAAGATGAGGTCGGGGTCGAGCTTGGCATGCGCTTTACACCGGTTGATGCCGTCGGGCTTTATGTGCCGGGAGGCAAAGCGGCCTACCCGTCATCAGTATTGATGAATGCCATTCCAGCATTGGTTGCCGGTGTTGAACGACGTGTTATGGTGGTGCCAGCGCGCGATGGCGAGGTTAATCCACTTGTATTGGCCGCGGCCGCGCTTGCCGGTGTCAGTGAGGTTTGGAGAATCGGTGGTGCACAGGCGGTTGCCGCGCTTGCCTATGGCACCCAGACAATGGGTAAGGTTGATAAGATTGTGGGGCCGGGTAATGCGTTTGTTGCTGAGGCAAAGCGGCAGGTCTTTGGACAGGTAGGTATTGATAGTATCGCCGGCCCATCCGAAATTCTGGTGGTGGCTGATGCGCATAATGATCCAAACTGGATTGCCGCGGATTTGCTGTCGCAGGCTGAACATGATGAAGCGGCACAGTCAATTTTAATCACCGATGATACTGCATTTGCCGATGATGTTGCGAAGGCGGTTGAGGCGATGCTTCCACAATTGGAGCGTGCAACGGTTGCTGGTCAATCTTGGGCTTATAATGGTGCCATCATTACCGTACCTTCAATGGATAAAATGCCGGCGCTTGCAAACCGCATCGCCGCCGAGCATCTAGAACTGGCGCTTGATAATGCGGCGCATTGGTCAGGAAAGATCCGGCACGCCGGCGCGATGTTCCTTGGCCGCTATACGCCTGAGGCGATTGGAGATTATGTAGCCGGGCCAAACCATGTGCTGCCAACGGCGCGAACCGCTCGGTTTTCATCCGGTCTGGGCGTTGCTGATTTTATGAAGCGCACCACGATGGTGGCTTGTGATGCTGATGGGTTTGCGGCCATTGCGCCATCTGGTGTTGAATTGGCGAATGCCGAAGGGCTTGGGGCGCATGCTTTATCCATGCGTATCCGAATGAACCGATAGGGACGTTATGACTTCGGACGGGGACCAAAAAGACCAAGACCGGCTGGTGAAGATTGATCTGGACGATGCTGGCAAACCCCGCCGGTCAGCTGAGGCTGAACAGGAACGCGCCATCGCGATCTATGATATTCTTGAAGATAATATGTTCCGCCTTGGTGACAATTCAGGGCCCTATCATCTGCATCTTCGCCTTGAGGGGCGGCATGTTCATTTTGATGTTCGCGAGGTGAATGACACGCCACTCATTCAGTTTTTTATGGCGATGGGGCCGCTGCGCCGAGTCATGCGCGATTATTTCCATGTTTGCGATACCTATTATGATGCTATCCGGACGAAATCGCCGTCACAGATTCAGGCTATCGATATGGGGCGGCGCGCGCTCCATAACGAAGGATCTGAATTGTTGCAAGCACGCCTTGAGGGCAAGGTGGAAACAGATTTTCAAACTGCGCGGCGCTTATTCACGTTGATTTGTGTTTTGCAAAGCCACTAGGGGGCTATGACCTAAAATGACTGTTGAAACATCAAAAGCCGATGCTGGCCAGCCCGAAAAAAAGGGCGTCGGGGCTATCTTGTTCGCTTGTAACATTAATGCGGTCCGCTCGGCGATGGCTGAAGCTATGGTGAAGTTAACCTTTCCGGGTCAAATTTTTGTTGACTCCTGTGGCGTTGCGCCCGGCAACCCTGACGGGTTCGCGATTGCGGTGATGGCCGAGATCGGCATTGATATGGGCGCGCATCAACCCAAATCCTTCGATGATCTGGATTCCGAATTTTACGATATCATCATATCCTTTTCGCCAGAAGCGCATGCCGCCGCATTGGAGCTGACCCAGAGCATGGATTGTGAGACATTATATTGGCCGGTTGATAATCTTGCCGAATTAACCGGGTCGCGCGAGGAGCGTTTGCGCGCCTATCGTCATGTCCGTGATGACATTAAGGCCAAGCTCGAAAATTATCTAAATAAATCAATCGCAGTAAAAACTTGACCTTTCAGCCAAATTTGCGCATTCCTATGGCTCAATTTGATGAGATGGAAAGGCACACATGGCCAAGGAAGGCGTAATCGAGTTTTCTGGAACGGTAGCAGAGTTGCTACCAAACGCGATGTTTCGCGTCAAACTCGACAATGATCACGAGGTACTTGCTCATACGAGTGGCAAGATGAGAAAAAACCGCATTCGGGTGCTTGCTGGCGACCGCGTCAATGTTGAAATGACGCCGTATGACCTGAGCAAAGGCCGCATTACTTTCAGGTTTAAGTAACAGGCCGGTTTTTCATAAGGCCGCCAAGCTATGCCATTCAGGCGCCTGTAGCCCGTTGGTTGACACAGTCTTCGCTAGGGCAATCTTTATGGCAATTCCTGTGTCCTTTTTTTGTGATAATCTTTGGGCCTGATATTTACCGTAGACGAGCAGGAGCCAAGGCGGCGTGCCAAGCAAAAATCAGCAACAAAACCAACAGCTTGTTCTGGCCTCGGCATCACCGCGGCGGCTGGATTTATTGGCGCAAATTCAGCTTGTACCCGATCAGGTTCTGCCCGCAAATATCGACGAAACGCCGCTGAGCGCCGAGCGCCCGGGTGATTATGCGCTGCGCATGGCATGCGAGAAGGCGCTTCATATTGTAACGACGACAAAGCCAAAATTATCAACCGCCTTTGTGCTTGCCGGCGATACGGTGGTTGCTGCTGGCCGGCATATCTTGCCAAAGGCCGAAACTGAACAGCAGGCGCGCGCCTGTCTGGCCATCCTGTCAGGCCGCCGTCACCGTGTTTATGGTGGTATTGCTCTCCGATTGCCGGATGGCCGTCAGCGTAAACGTCTGGTGATTAGTCATGTCCGGTTTCGGCGGCTCTCGGCGGTTGATATTGATCACTACATCGAACAGGGGGACTGGCGAGGCAAGGCCGGCGGTTACGCGATTCAGGGTATGGCGGCGCGGTTTATTCGTGCGATTGACGGCAGCTATTCCAATATTGTTGGCTTTAGTCTTTATGATATTGCGGCGATGCTTGACGCCGCAGGGTGGCAAAATCTGAGCCGAAAATCTGCTCAAATGCCGCCTGCCGAGTAAGGCTGCTGGTGATGAGCAGACTTGCCGTAAAAAAGCTATATCTTGAAACCGCTCCGGGTCAGACGCGGCTTGGGCTTTTCGGGTCTGATAACCGTCTTCTTGAGGTGTGGTTTGACGCGTGGCATCGCCCCAATCTGATGGAAACCGTCCATAATGTTCGTATCGAGCGGGTGTTTGCCAGCCAGAACCGCGCGACCGCAACGCTTGCCAACGGTGTGGCAATAAGCATCCGGCTGCGTAAATCTGATGCTGTTCTGGCACAGGCGGGGAGTATTCTGCCAGTGACCATAATCGCTGCACCGCGTCATGGCAAACCGTGGCAGGCAATGCTTGGCGCACGCGTGGCATCGGCTGGTATGATCCTTCTCGTTGGTCTGGCTGAAGGCGCGGGGAACATTGCCCTTTCAAGCAAAATTCCGAGCCAGGATCACGCCGCTCTAAAGGCACGCTTAATGGCGGAGGCGGCACCAGAATTGCCATCAGGATTTGGTGTAATCCTGCGTCGTGGCGGCACAAAAATAAGCGACTTTTCTGTGCCGGTAACGCAACTTCTTAGCCAGTGGCAGGATCAGGCTAATCCCCTGGCGGCAGATCAAACCGGCTGTATTTATGATGGTGGCGGTTTGCTGGTGCGGGCGCGCCGCCTTTTTGGTGATCTCACGCTTATTGACAACCCGGCAGAGGCTGCCACTATCCCGGTTGTGCTGGATGATGAAATTTTGGCTGCCTGTCAGCCAAAAACCCCGCTTTCTTGCGGTGGAAATCTGTGGTGTGCACAATCACACGCCCTGTGGTCAATTGATCTTGATGGCAATGGCGTAACTGATTTTGACCGGCTGTTTGCCGAAGCAGCGATTGAAATTCCTCGGCAAATGCGGCTTCGCGCCATGTCGGGCCCCGTGCTAGTTGATTTGCCGCGCATTGCACCGGCGAAAGCCAAGAAATTCCGCCGCGCGCTTGAGACCGCGCTTGGTGACGATCCGCGCCAGCCAGATTTTCTGGGCATGACCCGCGGTGGTTTGCTGGAATTGCAGGTGCCACATGGTGAGATGGCGTTGCAGGCGGTGATGGAAGATCAGCCGGCACAAGATGTGCTTGCCGGGTTACGTTTGGTAATGCAGCAGCCACCGTTTAAGCCAGTTAAGCTGGCGGTTAGCCGTGCCATGGCGGTGTGGCTTGAGGGGGCGGGGCGGCCTGCACTCGATCACCTTGACAGACCGGTCCAGCTTGTTGTTTGGTCGGATGATACGCGGAATCAGACAGCGCATATTCTTGGCTAAATGGTGGTAGGCGATGAGTAACATAGATGATGACCAGCAAACTGCGCCTGCAAAAAAGCGGCCTAAATGCCCAACTTGCGGGGCGCCAGCAGATCCCAAGGCGCGGCCGTTTTGTTCGACGCGCTGTGCTGAAATTGACCTTGGTCGCTGGTTTCAGGGAAAATATGCTATTCCGGCGGTTGATGCGGCCGATGACACAATTATCGAGGCGTTGCTGGCGACTGGCGATCTACCGCTTTTCGATGATGGTGAGGGCTAATCCGCCTATCGCAGTTTCACAAATCAACACATTGGTTTTTTGGAGTGAATTCAGGCTAGACAGCGGCAAGCCAAGCGGCTATATCCCTTTAGTCAGAAGCGCGCCGCAGTAGGTTTCTGCATAGCAGAGAATAGTTTGGACAGGCACTGATCACCAAGGTGGCCAGTACCTTGGCCGCAATGATGCCCGGGTAGCTCAGTTGGTAGAGCAGCGGACTGAAAATCCGCGTGTCGGTGGTTCAAGTCCGCCCCCGGGCACCACTTTTTCTAAAGAAAATCAATAGCCTTTGTCAGTCATCACCTCAATGTGATTTCCGTCGATTCTACTGATTCATGCCGATTTGTCAAAGTCTGTGTGACCGGCGTGTGACCGGCGTGTGACCAAAGTTGATCGCGTGGGTCCCATGTTCAAGGGAAAGACACCCCCAGTGGGGGAAGACAAACACTGATTTCACAAAGGGTGACTAAAGGGTCGGGTTGTTGTTCTTGTTATTTAGGTTTCTTTTGAAAAGGGTCCAGAATTTCTGTGTTGCTAGAGTGGCAATGGGTACAAGTTCCGTCGTAACTCCATTTACTAGGAGGATGTGCGCTTGAATTGAAGCTGGACATTATAGCTTCGGGTGATTTCTCACCGCAATCTCGGCATAAGACTGTCCTGAAGGTGAGGTTAACTATCGACATTCCACATTTTTTCTATTCATTATTTTGCTCATGTCGATTGCTTTCTTGGACTATTACACTCCAGGATATAGTAGCTTGCTGAGCAAGATAGGCTTGAGTTATTGAGGTTACAACTGCGGTGGCTTTATCTACTGACAAAAGCATAAACAAGCTGGGTTGCTTAAGATTTTGGTAGTAGTGGTAAACAGCGGTATTTAATTCTGCAATGAAATCTTCGTACATGTACCTTGAGTACTTATCTTTTGGTTCTGTGTCTCTAAATTTGCCTTCATTGTCAAACCAGCTGTCCCATATTTTATTTTGCTGAATACCAATCCACACACGATGTTGGTCCCAATATTCAACATGAGTGGCTGCAATTTCTTTATCGGCAAAAGGTAGGCCCCCGTCTGAAATCGTCATCAAATTATCCTTGCTGACTTACTCAGGTTATGCCTCGCGCACAGTATCTGCACGTTCTCAGATGAGTAAGACGTGCCACCTTTAGAGTAGGGCAAGATGTGATCAAAATGCAGGTTATCACTTGAGCCACATGTCTAGCCCCAATTTTCTGTACCAGTATTTTTCGATTTCTCTATTAATGTTTCAGGTACTGGAGGTCGCATATTCAGACCGTGATGCGGCCTGATGTGATTATATTGGCGAAGCCAGACATTGATTGCCGTTTGGGC
>JADHOR010000012.1 GCA_016778895.1 Candidatus Puniceispirillum sp. | reverse complement strand
AATTTCATTCTTGCCATGTGTACCTCCCTTATACGCGTTCAATTGTGCAGAGCGAACATTTCGATTCCTGCATCAATGTCACTGAGTCATAACCATAAGTGAACGCTGTGTTGGCTGATTCACCAAGTACATAAGGATCAGAGCCCTCTGGATACTTGGATCGTTGATCTACACCCTCAAGATGTCCACCAAAATGGAATGGTAGGAAGGCAACTCCTTTGGCAACGCGTTCAGTGACCATGGCCATGACCTTGATCTGCGCTCCTTCAGGTGTCTTCACCCAAACCATATCGCCGTTGCGGATATTCTTTCCGTTGGCATCGAATGGGTTCATCTCGACAAACATGTCCTGCTGCAATTCAGCAAGCCATGGGTTTGAACGAGTTTCATCACCACCACCTTCATATTCGACGAGACGACCTGAAGTCAGAATCATCGGATATTCAACCGAATAGTCCTTATCCTGGATCGACTTATACAAAGTCGGCAGGCGATAGAGCTTCCGGTCTGAGTAGGTTGGGTAATCGGCCACCAGATCACGACGCGATGTGTACAGTGGCTCACGATGCAGCGGAATTGGATCTGGGAATGTCCAGACCTTCACCCGTGCCTTCGCGTTACCAAATGGCGCGCAACCGTGCTTGATCGCAACCCTTTGGATACCACCTGACAAATCAACCTTCCAGTTGGTCTTGTCACCAGCAACCTTTTCAATTGCCGAACGTTCGTCAGCAGTCAGGTCACTATCCCAGCCAAGCTTCTTGAGCATACCCATCGTAAATTCTGGGTAACCGTCCTTGATTTCAGACCCAACGGGGTAAGAACCTTCAGCCAACAGATTGTTGCCCTCATGCTCTACACCAAAACGGGCACGGAAACAAAGACCGCCTTCCGCTACTGGCTTGGATGTGTCATAGAGCAACGGTGTGCCTGGATGACCCATCTCTGGTGTACCCCAGCAAGGCCAAGGCAAGCCATAATATTCACCATCAAGCTCACCACCAACGGCTTGCAGCGTTGTTCTGTCGAATACGTGCTGGTTCGCCATATGGGCCTTAATCCGCTCAGGTGACTGGCCAGTGTACCCAATTGTCCACATACCGCTGTTAAATTCACGTGTCACATCTTCAACTAGTGGCTCGTCATTAGTGACTTTGATTTTGCGGAACATACGATCAGCGTAACCAAACTTCTTCGCGAACTTGTAGATGATCGTATGATCAGGCAACGAGTCAAATGAAGGCTCGATGATCTTTTCACGCCACTGAAGCGAACGGTTTGATGCTGTTGCAGAACCGTAAGTTTCAAACTGTGTCGTCGCCGGAAGCAAATAAACACCATCCGTACGATCGGAATGTACAGCAGAAACGGTTGGATATGGATCAACCACGACCATCAAGTCGAGCTTTTCCATAGCCGTCTTCATTTCTTTCATGCGAGTCTGCGAGTTTGGAGCATGCCCCCAAAACACCATCGCACGAAGATTGTCTGGCTGGTCAATATTCTCTTTGTTTTCAAGAACACCGTCTATCCAACGCGAGACAGGAATACCGCTCATGTTCATCAGGCTCTTTGACTTGCCGTCTTTCCCCTTGATGGATCTGAAGCGCCCTTTAAGCCACTCAATATCCTCGCCCCAGACACGCGCCCAATGCTTCCACGCGCCAGCTGACAGGCCATAATAGCCAGGCAGTGAGTGTGACAGGACACAGAAGTCGGTTGCACCCTGAACATTACAGTGACCACGGAAAATATTTGCACCACCACCAGCAGTACCCATGTTTCCGAGAGCAAGCTGAAGCGCACAATATGCACGAGTGTTGTTGTTACCGTTGGTGTGCTGCGTGCCACCCATACACCATACGAAAGTGCCTGGACGGTTATTTGCCATAATCATGGCAACACGCTTGAGCTGTGATCCCGGAACACCAGTTACACGCTCGGTTTCAGCCGGTGTCCATTTCTTGACTTCAGCCATTACATCTTCCATGCCGTAAACACGCTGACGGATAAACTCTTTATCCTCCCACTTGTTTTCAAAGATGTGCCACATGATACCCCAAATAAGGGCAACGTCTGAGCCGGGGCGGAAACGAACATACTCGTCTGCATGTGCCGCAGTCCGTGTAAAGCGCGGGTCACAAACGATCACTGGCGCATTATTCTGCTCTTTTGCTTTGAGGACATGCATCAGCGAGACAGGATGAGCTTCGGCAGGGTTACCACCAATAATGAATATAGCCTTTGAGTTGTGCATATCATTATAAGAGTTAGTCATCGCACCATAGCCCCAGGTATTTGCGACCCCGGCTACTGTTGTTGAGTGACAAATACGTGCTTGATGGTCACCGTTGTTACTACCCCAATAAGCGTAAAACTTACGGAACAAATATGCCTGTTCATTGCTATGCTTGGCAGAGCCGAGCCAGTAAACTGAGTCAGGGCCCGATGTCTGACGGATTTCCAACATCTTGTCGCCAATTTCATTGATGGCATCATCCCAGCTCATCCGCACCCATTTTCCGCCTACAAGCTTCATTGGATACTTCAGGCGGCGCTCGCCGCTTGCAGTTTCCCGAACAGAGGCGCCCTTTGCACAGTGAGCACCGAGATTGATTGGGCTGTCCCAACCTGGCTCTTGCCCAGTCCAAACGCCATTCTGAACTTCGGCAACAACCGTACAACCAACAGAACAATGTGTACAAACAGACTTTTTAATTTCTACCTTTGCTCCTGAAATCGCAGCTTGCGCTGGTGTCACGTTCGACCCAACTAATGCTGCAGCAGTCGCTATACCTCCAATAGCAAGACCAGAACCACGCAAAAACGCGCGGCGGTCAACAACCGTTTCGGCTGCTTTGCCAATGAAAGATGATGACTGGGGGCCTCTTGCTACCCCGGACGTCTTCTTTCTAAGCATGTTATCCTCCTAAAAGAATCAAGAAAATTGATTAAAACCGTGCTGAGGCATAAAATGCCTTCACATGTTCAGTTTCACGGTAGCCAGAGCCCGAAGGCACCTCAACTTCGCTTGCTGATGCTGTTTTTCCTGCAACCGCTACCACGCCGGCAGCCGCAACAGAAACCGCAGAACGCTTGAGGAAGTCACGACGATCCGCCACCGCATCTTTTCTGTTTTTGTTTTCCATTTTTCCCTCCAAAAATGTGCCGCACACCATGTGCGACGCCAGGACACAGGGGCCTTTTGCTACCCTGTCCCATCCATGCTGAAAGCTTCGCTTTCAATTTCTAAAAAGGCCCGACCAATGCTGCCGACCGGCGCAAAAAACACGACTGTTTTTGCCGCCTCAATGTCGCGCATCAGTAAATCTGCCCACGGTTCGATATGCTTACGAAAAAATATCGCCTGCTCACCAATTGAATAGCAACGGCCAAAGCGCCCTCTAATCAACCCTGACATGATATCAAACAGGCTCGCAATGTGATCTTCAGGCTCTTTTACACCCTCGGCACGCCGGATGCCAATCGCGTCCATATCGGCTCGCAAATTCGCCAAAGGTTTGTCATTCAAAAAACCAGTCAGATAATAAGATGCAAAGGGCAGGATTTCACCACGGCCCACACCGATAAACATCGTTACATATTCGTTACGAATCAATCCTTTATCGAGTGTTCTGGCGAGGTGAGATAGGGTCAGGCAGGCACTGCCGATTGGCGAGCTGTCGCCCTGCAGGCGCCCAACCTCATCAATCAGTTCATCACTGGGCTCCTTGCGCAGCAAAGATGCAAGAAAATCATACATATCAGCACGTAGGATATCCTCTTGCGGAACCTCAACTTCTGCTACATTCGAACCTGACATACCTCTCCATTCCTAATTAATTGTGAAACGCTATCACAACCGATCACCATCCGCAAACCATCTTTGCTAACTTTAGTGCCAATTTGAAAAGTTTTTTTTCCCATATTCGAAACAATCATCGGCGTGACCTGATTCGTTTTACCGCTGATCGGTTTCAATTGCTATTTTTATGGAAGCTCATCCGCGCCGGACGCCGCACAAAAGGCTGGCTTTCCTCAGAA
Organism: Candidatus Puniceispirillum sp.; assembly: GCA_016778895.1. Taxonomy (GTDB): domain Bacteria; phylum Pseudomonadota; class Alphaproteobacteria; order Puniceispirillales; family Puniceispirillaceae; genus UBA3439. The sequence continues at coordinate 48,258 of JADHOR010000012.1, read as the reverse complement.
GTTCCACTTTTTACCGACTGACTATCAGGTGATGTTCGTCCCATGTTAGCGCCATCTGAGTATAGAGGCTCTTTACCCTCGAGCGGTGACGTTGCCGGCATGACAGCAACAAAGTCTGGCGCATTCTCCGCTAATTCGCGCAAAACCGCTGAGGCCTTCGCCTGATTTTCCAGCAGTTCATAGTGAGCCACTGCCGATTCAGCGTTATGGCTTTCCATATTTTCGCCAGCCACGGTAGCTCGCTGGTTTTTTGCGTCCTCCGCAGCGTTTTCAGCGCTGTTATCAGTTTTGTCAATGTCATCCGTCACTGCGTCGTCAGACCCGGATTCTTCGGCCTGATCAACCTGCCCGTCGTTTATCTCATCTTCGGCCTGATCTTCGACCATTTCTTCCGGCTCAACGGCCTTGCGCGCGTAGCCTTTGCCGGCGGTGTAGGCAGTCTGCATACCCTCAATGACAACGGCGGCGTCGGTATAATCCTCGCCATATTCTACCATGTCATCAACGATGCCAAACATCGGGTTCAACCGCCACAGGCGTCGCAATGCCATCTGCCGCAAGCGTTCGGGCATATCGCCACTCATAAAGTGGTCAAGGCCAGTTTCTTCAGTCACCTCTTCAGGATCGGGCAATTCATATTTTTCAAGGAGTTCAGCATCGCTAAGCGCAGCATCTTCATCACTCTCAACCGCAAGGCCAGCGCCGTCTTCTGCCGGCGGCAGCGGCACCTCCTCAGGCACAGTCTCGCCTCTGGCAATCTGGCTTTTGCGCGCCGACCAACGAGACAAAAAGCCGCCATCGGTGCCATCACCTTCCAGCTTGTCGTGATCACTCTGTTTAATGCGCCGCGACATTCGCTTAACCTCTTGGAACTGAACTGGTTGATACCATGGAACGGTGAGATGCAAACGCGCCTCAACATACTCGGCTAGCAAAAGGCCGGGCTTATTGGGAACCCAACCTGACTGGCGGCAATTCTAGCACAGGTCTAATGATATTCACCATGATTTTTGAAATCTGATGGAACCCGAAACATATCACCCTTACGGCGCAACCTCGGATCAGCACCACCAAGCTGGTCACGATCCAGCTTTGCCTTGTCTCGCTGGCGCTTTTTGAAAGGCTCAGGTTTGAAATGAATATCCACAAAATCCTTGACAAACTTGGCAACAGGCCCCTGGAGTGGCAGCTTTTCAATCTGATCTTCGCCGCAATCCTCATAGTCCTGAATGTTATATGGTGAGAGACTGATTTCGGCCAAATGAATGTCGATATCCGCATCGTCGTTTTCATCATCCGCTTCATTTTGTCGTAACACCGCATAGATCGCCGGCTCCGACGATGCCAGGTTGTCTGCATAGGCCTCAGCCTCGGCCCGATGCAAGTCCAACGACGCCTCGGCCGTGAACAAAGCCACGCCCGCGTCACCTTCGGATGGCTGGCGCAATCGCTGAAAATGGATATTGTTGCTCGGTGGCAATCCATCACCAGCGCTGAGTTCAAGCGGAACAAGATCATGAATTACCCAACGATGTGACTGCCACAAATTGTCGATCGACTGACGCTCGACAATTAGACGCACCGCGTACAAAACATGTCGATTTTCCGGCGATATAGAATTGGTCACGTCGCAGAGCTCCTAGAAACAGGTTGGCACTATTTATCAAAACCGCCCACCATTGCAAGGTTTATCGCGAAACCGTCTTGTCTTTACGCCGATCTAGGCTAGTTTAACGGGGTCAGTGGTGAAACGATGCCATTGCCGCAACAGATCGAGAAAAGGCGTGTGAAATGATTCTATCTAACCAGAAGGTAATGGTTTGTAATTGCGGCGGCACAATGGCAATTGACGGGCCAAAGCTTGCCAAGGCGTGCGGTGCTGCCGGCGGGTGTGAAGTTGCCACATCATTATGCCGGTCGGAAACTGAAACAATTGCCGTTGCGATGCGTGAGGCCAAGGATCAAAACTTATCACTGCTGATTGCCTGCACACAGGAAACCCCAGTTTTTGATATGATTGCCGAGGAGCTGGACTGCCCAGCGCCGGCAACGGTGAATATCCGTGAGCGTGCCGGCTGGTCTGACGAGTCAAAAGACAGCACTGCCAAAATTGCCGCCTTAATTATGCAGACCGGTGATGCGCACCGCCCATCCCGCAGTCTTGCGCTAAATTCAGATGGACGCTGCCTGATCTATGCCGATGCCGGGCGGTCAAACGGCGGCGCCGAAGCGGCGATGCGGCTTGGCGCCAAGCTGAATGGCCAACTGGGCGTTACCATCATGCTGGCGAACCCGACCGATGATTTGTTTCCAAGCCGTGATTGCGGTATTATTACAACCGGCAAAATTAAGAGCGCGAGAGGCCATTTCACTCATTTCGAACTGATCATCGACCAATTTGGTTCAGCCCTTCCTTCAAGCCGTGACAGTCTGCAATTTGAGCCACGTGCCGACAATGTTGAGACGGGTTGTGATATTTTGATCGATTTGACCGGTAACACACCACTTTTCACAGGATGGGAAAAACGTGACGGCTATTTCCGTGCTGCTGGCGATGACATTGGCGCGTTAGCCGCCATCGAAATTGAAGCCGCGCAGATGATTGGCGAGTTCGAAAAGCCAATCTATGTACGATATGACGAGAATCTATGCGCTCATTCACGCAACAAAATCAGTGGCTGCTCGCGCTGTCTTGACATTTGCCCGGCCGGGGCGATCCAAAGCCTTGGCGATCATGTTGCAATTGATCCGGCAATTTGCGGTGGCTGCGGCCTATGTGGTGCAGTTTGTCCGTCCGGTGCGGCGCAAACAGCGTATCCGCCCGCAGATCAGCTGATTTCAGGCATCGCAAATTTGCTTGGTCACTACCAAGACGCAGGTGGAAAGGCACCTAGCCTGTTGCTGCATGATGATTCATACGGCGCTGAAATGATTGAAACAATTGCCCGTTTTGGTCGCGGCATGCCGGCCAATCTGCTGCCTGTTTCCATGCATGCTATGGGGCGCGCCGGCCATGATTTAATGGTGGCCGCAATCGCGCTCGGATATCAGCAGGTGTTTGTATTGCTCAATCCAGCTAAAGATATTGAAAACGCGCCATTAGCCGATCAGGTGACACTGGCAAAGGCTATGCTTGCCGGCGTTAAGGCAGATGCCGACAACCGAATTGTTCTGATTGATGCGGCCGACCCAGACGTGGTAGCTGAAACGCTTTATAACAGCCGGTGTAAAAGCAGCACAAAACCGGCGCCGTTCAGCCCTATTGGCGCGCCGCGTTCGATGACACGTCTGGCAATGCGAGGACTTGCCAATGCAAATGCCAGTGCTGGTGTGGTAATCGCGCTTCCCGCCGGATCGCCCTATGGACGGGTCGACATTGACACAGACAATTGCACGGTTTGCCTGTCGTGTGTCAGCGCCTGCCCTGCCGGTGCCTTGCAGGATAACCCGGATGCGCCGCAGTTGCTATTCCGCGAGGATGCCTGCCTGCAATGCGGTATTTGCGCTGCAACCTGCCCGGAGAAAGTGATCACGCTCGTTCCACAATTCAACCTTGCCGACAGTGCGATGGCGGCTGAATTGGTGATTGAAGATACGCCGTTTGAATGCACATCCTGCGGCAAGCCGTTTGGCAGCTCAAAATCGATCGAACGCGTGATCGATAAACTTGCCGATCACAGCATGTTTCAGCAAAGCGCACGCACCGATATGTTGAAAATGTGCGAAGATTGCCGGGTCGAGGCAATGTTTGAGCAGAATGATAAGGTTATGGATCTGGCTGACCGGCCAAAGCCACGAACGACAGATGACTATCTGAATTAGCCCGATTATCCGAAATCAAATCCGAAAAATAAAACCGCCAATCTTAAGGCACGATTGGGGGCAGAAACCAAAATTTTTTTCTGCCGTTTCTGGCTCAACATTAAATTACACTTTATATTAAGTTGGATCACTAACCGGCAGATTTACCAATAAATTTTGTGGTTTCATATGAACCACACCAGTTGCATCCATCGCCAGCCCTAAATAGACCGGTTTGCCGTTCATTTCAGGGACAAAACCATTATCACTTTCAAGTTTAAACAGACATAGAATTCTCCGCAAACACGCGTCTTCCACTACCTCACCGCGATACAGATCATTGAGGATTTTCGTAGCTTCAGCATCAAGGCCAATGTGCCATGACCAGGCATCATCTTCGATTTTGACCATTGGTGAAATGCGCACTGACAATGGCAAGAAATGACCTACCCATTTCTCCATGACACGCGCCAAACCATCGAGGGCAGGCTGCGTATAGGCGATATCTACCGAGGTGTTAAACAGGTCCGAACGCGCCCAATATTCGCTTGCGGTTTCGGTTGCCAGAATATCAATCTGCACCTCATCAGACACGGTCGCAGGCTCGATCAGTTTTTGCATCCCAGACTGGAGCTGCACCGTAGCATGATCGGCCACCATGATCCGGCCATCATCAAGTGTAACAAGCTGATTTCGGAACAATATTTCTGCTGCCCGTAACTGAAAAGGGTCGGTTTCACCATCAAGGATATTGCGCAGAATAATTTGCGCCACCTGTTCAAAAAACAGCGGCGGAATGTTTGGCTGGGCATTGCGCGCATTCGCCATATAGGCAGATTCCAAAGTTGGGTAATCCGCCAGAAAATTACGGAACCGCAAAACTGCCTGATAGTTATGAACAACATCTTTATCGGCAATTTCAAACAGATCTGTTGGCACAACTGCGGCAAATGGATCATCAATCAGGCGTTTATGTAGGGCGATTTCAGCATCACATGACCCCTCTTCAGGGGCAACCTCTTCGCGCATGAAATAGGCCCGCATGAAATCGACGCTTGGTACCATATGCCCGTGAACGTCACGCGCCGTCAGGTGCCATCCAGACGTTAGCCAAAAATCATTACCCATGATGTTCCCAAACTCCATAAACGACTATTCATCAGTGCCTAATTCTCTTAAGATACCGCGCCAATAACGGTTTTGGCATCGGCATCGGCATCTGCCTCATTATCCTCATCTTCGACCATCGTCCAGATTTTTTGCTCGGCGCAAGAGTCAGGCTTGGGCAGGCTGCGAAATGACTCGCGGATACCATCATCACCAAGACTGCGCTGAAGCGCCAATAAGGTTCCAGTTTTATGTTCGGCGCAGAGGTCAGCCATAAATTTAATTTCCTCGGTTGCAGCGACCATTGCAGCGGTTTTATCCGGTGCACCAAACTCGGTGATAAAAATCTCGCAAAGCCGATTTTCAATCTTGTCAATGTCACCGGGTTTAGCCGTAACGATGCTGACCAAAGTCGAAAACCCCATTGAGTCAAGACCGAGAAACCCGTTGCTAAAGGCTTGACGTACCTTGCCTTTTATATCCGTTTCGCCAAGGCCGGCGAAACAGAAGGTTCCAACGAGCGCCCATTCGCCCTCGTCTGCAGCGCGAGGAAACACGTTCAGGTCAGACGGATCGAAACGAATTGTGCGTGCTAATTTCATCACTTTTTTACCAACATAAATTGCCAGCGCATATCATCGGACTAAGGCAGCCACGGCGCACCGCAAACCGTCTCTAATTCATGCGGCAACAGCGATGATGGCTTGCCATCAAGCTTGACCAGCGCCCCACCATCCTCATCAAGCCCCAGCCATTCAGCTTGCTCGCCGCCAGCAAAATCGATCGGCGCAGCCACTTCCAGTCGGTGCATCCAGCTATCGTATAGTGGGCGAAACCCATCATCCTGCCAGCGATTGACCCATGCCAGAAAATGCCGACAACACGACTCAACCAAGCGCGTGCGTGAAATAAATCCACCGCCCTCTTCAGCCATTGTGGTCTGCTCTGGCCCGACAGCCTTCAGCCATTCAGTCTGTTCCTCTTCCTCAGATTCCAGCCGCAATTCGGCGCTTACGATCATCCAATCAGGAACATCATCAGGACCTGCGAGCGGATCAATTGCCAAGCGAACCAATCCGGCACGGCCCCGGTTTAACAGCAAATATCCGGGCAATTGATATGTTACGGCCATTTCCGGAGGTGCCAACGCACCAACCGCATCACCGAGCCCGATCATCATCGCGAACAGCATCTGGCCAGCATTGCGCACTGGCACATCGGGTTCCAGCCTTACCGCAATTTGCATGCGGTCGACGCGTTGTGAGTAGAAAACGGTACCCACTTCGGTGTTTTTCGCAACCGCGACAGCCTTGGCCAGAACATCTTGACCTGCCGGCACATCAACTGCTCTTAAAAGCGGCGGCAATTGTGGCGGGGTTGCCGGATCGGCCGGATCATCTTCGTAATATAGTGTCATTCGTTTTCCTCATAGCAGAGGTCTGCGACCTCCATCAAACGTTTGGCAATGCTGCGATAGGTCTTGGCCTGTTCAGACTGCGGTTCGGCAACGACAATAGGTGTGCCCGAGTCGGAACCAACCCGTACCGCCATCGACAGCGGAATTTCTCCCAATAATTCGATGCCGCGTTTTTCGGCTTCACGGGCTGCGCCACCATCGCCAAAGATATGGTCTTTACGCCCACAATCAGGGCAGCTCCAATGCGACATATTCTGCACCATCCCAAGCACGGGAACCTTTGCCTTTTCAAACATAGTCAGGGCTTTGACAACGTCAAGCAGCGCAATATCCTGCGGCGTAGAGACAATCACCGCACCGGCGAGACTAACCTGCTGGGCGAGTGAAATCTGAATATCGCCGGTTCCGGGTGGCAGATCAATGATGATGACATCAAGCACACCCCACGCAACCGAGTCCAGCATTTGCGTTAAAGCTGACTGCACCATCGGGCCACGCCAGATCATCGCCGTGTCATCAGGCACAAGCAACCCCATTGACATTAACTGGACACCATAGCTCTCCAGCGGCTTGACCATGTCACCACCAGCCGAAGCGGGGCGCCCGCTAACGCCAAGCATACGCGGCTGTGACGGCCCATAAACATCGGCGTCAAGCAGTCCGACCCGTAACCCCTCAAGGCGCAATGCAATCGCAAGATTTACCGCCGTCGTTGATTTGCCGACACCGCCTTTACCAGATGCCACCGCAACAAAGCGGCGCACCTTGCTTTCCAGAACCTTTTCAATAACTGGCCCCTGATCGGCAAGGTTCGCGCTTTCTCCCGCAGAACCAGCACCAGAGCCGCCATGCGAGCCTGCATGGGCGGTAACCATCACCGTCGCGCTTGTAACCCCGTCAATCGCTAACGCCGCCTTTTCTGCTGCACGGCGCACTGGTTCCATCGCTGGTCCACGGTGTGCCGGCACCTCAAGTGCAAAGATAATATTGCTGTCCTTGATTTGCAGACCGGTCACCATGCCAAGCGCAACAATATCTTTGCCTTGTGATGGATCGGTTACATTGGCGAGTGCTGCCAGAATCACATCTTCAGTTAAAGCAGCCATTTATTCAGGCACCACCAAATTTGCTGTAACGTCATGTGTGAATTGCAAATCTGCAACTTCAACGCGTGCCGTTACCGCCACCTCAGCGCCTGATAAAAGTTTGCCATCAGCCACGGCTTGCGCCAACGCAGCCGCAAGCTCTTGGTGCGCGGTGACGCCAAGCTGCTTTAGAAATTTCCGCATTGCCACTTCGCTGGCAGTCATCTCGTCTCGTGAGTCCTTGGTCATTATCTTTTCCGTTCAAATTGGGGCGCTTGCAAATTGCAAACCGGCCACTTGGCGCCACGATGTGGCTGACATCCCTGTTGCGACCGTTATTCAGGTGTTTTCAGGGTTTTTACAAATTCCAGAATATCGTCAACATCTTCAAGCTTGAGGATGATTTCCTTGCTAAAGGCAGGTAAGGATTGGCTTCGCTCTTCACTCACCCCTTCAATGCGGACCAGTGAGGGGTGCGGCGGTAACAGATAAAAAATTTCAAAACGACGCGCCCAGTCATCCAGCCATTTCATCGCCGAAAATGATGGCGTCGACCCAATGCCGCCATAAGGGTTTATCCCCGGTATCACATGACAGCGCGTGCAATGCTGGCGCACAATTTCACGCCCGCGTTCAACGCTAGTACTGGCCTCGGCAACAGGGATTGGAGCCACGCTACCGGCCAAAAACCAAGTGATAATACTCCAAAAAATCGCGCGCAAAATATCAAAATACCCCGCTAGACTGTTGGGTCGGCCATGTGCTCGCGCAGCATATCCGTATATTGCGCCACCATATGCTGAACGAATTCTTCTTGGTCCTGAACCGCGAGTACGTTTTTACCAACATGTGCCGCGTAACGCGCCGCAGCATATAGCATCACCATCTGCAATTCAGTCGACTCAATTTTCTTATTTCTCTGGTTGGCTAGTGAAATAAACTGATCGGCAGCGCGCAGGAATGCCTGACTATCCAAGATCCCTTCCCGGTGCATTGCAGGATCAAAAACATCAGGCCGCTGGTGCCATGGTGGAAATTTCATCGTGGTAGGATCCTCGGTAACAGGTTAATATTAGCACCATAACAGCTTTTTTTCACCAGATGAAGTGCAACACAGGTTTGCGCTGGTTAAAGCCATCTATTCCTCATCAAGGCTAATCTGAACGGCTGTCATCCACGCCAATATATCAGCCGATTGATCATCAACCAGCGCAACATGGGCGCGATAGCGGCGAATCAATTCCTCCCCTAGCGGGGTTAATGTGGCACCGCCCCTGCTAGCCCCACCCCTTTCAGTAACAAACAACGGGTCACGAAAGCCGCTTTGCATCGAATCAAGCAAAAACCATGCGCGCCGATAGCTCATCCCCATCTGACGCGCAGCAGCACTGATTGACCCAACATCGCCAACCAAGGCCAGTAAATTAATCTTGCCAACACCAATGGTTTCATCAGCGATGAATAGTTTTGTTCGTACCCCCGGTTCTTTCGCCGCATGCCTAGTCTTTTTTGTTGCGGTCAAAAATGGCCTCCCTTATCGAACAAATCGCCTGCTCCCAATCTAACCTAATATTGATAGGCGATGCGATACGAAAAACCAAATATGCGGTTTGCAACACCGTTAAATCTCAAATAAAAGAATAGGATGTTGTCTTCCGTTTTCAGCCCCAATCGAACCTTTCATCGGCTTTTGTCGATGTCGCGCCAAGCGATCATCAGCAGCAATATATGGCTTGCCAGCTTCCTTGCTATTAGCCCCGCTGCGGCAACGCCCTTCATCATTGTGCAATCGACCACATCGATCCAGAATTCGGGGCTATATGAGCATTTGCTGCCATTATTCGAGGCTGAGCACGATCTTAAAGTAAGGATTGTTGCCGTTGGCACCGGACAGGCGCTTCGCAACGCAGAAAAATGCGACGCTGATATGTTGATTGTTCATTCAACAATTGATGAGGAAGAATTTGTTTCCAAGGGCTTTGGCAGCCAGCGTTACAATCTGATGTATAATGATTTTGTAATGGTTGGCCCAAAAAGCGATCCCGCCCAAATCCGCACCGCCAGCTCTACCGTCGAAGCGTTTCAAAAACTCGCCAATACGAGGTCCAGATTTGCCTCGCGCGGCGATGATAGCGGCACTCATAAAGCCGAGCGCCGTTTCTGGAACATGGCCGGCATATCAGCCAGAGACGCCAGCGGAAAATGGTATTTAGAAACCGGACTCGGTATGGGCGCTACACTGAACTTTGCAGTTCAGTCAGACTCCTACACACTTAGCGACCGGGCAACATGGCTTACATTTCGCAATAAAACTAACCATGAAATCCTGTTTGAGAGCGATCCTTTATTGTTTAATCAATATGGCATCGTGACCGTTAGCAAAGGCCATTGCCCAAAGGTAAGGGACGCCTTATCCCAGCGTTTCACCAGATGGCTGCTTTCTGCTAAAGGCCAGGCCGCAATCGCTGCCTTTCATTACAAGAACCGGCCCTTATTTTTTCCAAACGCCAGCCCAGCGCGTTAAGAAATATCAGCCTTACCACTTCGTTTCAGCGCTTACAACGGGTGCGGCAAATCGCCTTTCAGGCGCATTTTTTCGTCGCCAACGGATGTTTTCAGTGGTATCGGTACGTCATGGAACGCCGTTATTTTTTAACCCTGGCTGCGGCCGGGGCATCAAGCGCACTAGCTCTAACGCCCCTGTCACTGTCGGCGTTTGTCTCGGCGCGGCAAACCCAAATCACTGCCGGCAAAACACGATTGAATATTGCTGGTGACGGGCAGCCCGATACCGATCTGTGGCTCTATAACCAATCTTGCCCGGGACCAATGCTGCGCTATCGCAAAGGCGATATTCTGCGGGCTGCGGTTCGCAATAATCTGGACGTTCCAACGACAATTCACTGGCATGGTATCCGTAATCTCAACGAGATGGACGGGGTTCCTGATTTGACCCAGGCCCCAATCGAACCAGGCGAAACCTTCGATTACGAATTCCCCCTGAAAGACAGCGGCACCTATTGGTATCACGCGCACAATATGGGGTGGGAACAGGTCGCACGCGGTCTCTATGGCCCGCTTGTCATTGATGATGATGACGACCCGCCAGTTGACCATGACATTTGTCTGATGATTGATGATTGGCGGCTGGACAATGATGGGCAGATCCATCAAGCCTCACTGGGCAGCCTGCATGATTGGTCGCACGCCGGACGCCTTGGCAATTGGCTGACAATAAATGGCTTATCCGCCCCCAGCTTTCAGGTAAAGCAAAAGGCGCGGATCCGGTTACGCATGATCAATGCGGCCAATGCTCGGGTGATGACGATGCAGCTTGACGATGCTCAAGCGACGCTGGTTGCACTTGATGGGGCTGTATGCCAGCCCGAACAGATCAATAAAATTGTTCTGGCACCAGCGCAGCGCGCCGATGTTATTCTCGATATGGATCGTGGCACCCTCAAACTATCCGAGGTCAGTACCGGCGAGCCTTACCCCGCTGGTACGATTAACGTTGATCCTGCGCTTGGCGTATCATCATTAACCAAAGCCGCAGTTAATCTGCCTGCACCTCCCAAACTTCCGTCCTTAAAAAAGGTACGACGGATCCCGATTCATATGCAGGGTGGGGCAATGGGTAATTTGCAATCAGCATTGTTTGAAGGCAAAGAAAAGTCGCTTCGTGAATTGGCGCAACAACATAAAAAACTTTGGGCCTTTAACGGTGCAGTCGGTGATTATCGTGAGATAATGGCTGAAATTGAGCTGAATTCACTGGTGTCGATCGATGTCTATAACGACACCGCATGGCCGCACGCCATGCATCTTCATGGGCATCATTTCTGGGTATTATCAGACGATCCGACGGTCGCCCTGCCATCAGGCCAGCGTGATACATGGCTGATGCAGCCACAACAGCGTATCAGCCTTGTGTTCCGCGCGGATAATCCAGGTTTATGGCTGTTCCACTGCCACATGTTAGAGCATGCCGCAGCGGGAATGGGCGTGGTTCTATCAATTAACTAGAACCACCCACGCCCACAATCTTTATCAGACAACAGTAATGGTGAATGAACCCAGTCCGTCGACAGTGCCAACCATCACATCGCCGCGCTTGATCGGGCCAACGCCGGCCGGTGTGCCAGACATGATCAGGTCGCCTGCTGCTATGTCATAAAAGCGCGAAAGATAAGAAATCATTTCTGGCACTTTCCAGATCATTTGGTTCAGGTCACCCTCTTGGCGCAACTCGCCATTCACTTCGAGCGCAACGCGGCCATGATCCAAATGACCGGTCTCGCTTGCCGGCACCAACTCACTCATTGGCGCAGATCTCTCAAAGGCTTTACCAATTTCCCAGGGCCGACCCATTTTCTTGGCCTCACCCTGCAAATCACGGCGCGTCATATCAAGCCCCAGCCCATAACCAAAAACATGATCAAGCGCATCTTTTTCCAGAATATCAACCCCGCCGCTTTTTAACGCCACAATCATTTCCATCTCGAAATGCACGTCACTGGTCTGCGGCGGGTATGGAAACTCACCGCTTGTATCTACATTTTCAGCGTTTTTCTGGAAAAAGAAAGGTGGCTCTTTATCCGGATCATGGCCCATCTCGATAGCATGATCAGCATAATTCCGGCCAATGCAGTAAATCCGGCGCACCGGAAATTCAGCATCGCCGCCACGAACCGGCAAAGTCACTTGTTTTGGCGGTTCAATTACGTAATTCGTCATTTTGAAAATTCCTTCTTAACCAATAACAAAACAAAAAGATCAGACCCGCATAATATGCTACCCGGCGTTCCAGATAGGCCAGAAACTCTGCAATAATGAAAGCCAGCGCAAACAGTACGAGCAGCACTGCCCAGAAATGCTTCATTAGGAAATTTGCAGAATAGAGTTCGAACAACGCGCCAAACCTAACAATAGATATCAACAATTGGCCGATAATAACACCCTTGACCGCACGAATAAATCCAATCCACACCCCGCCCAGAATTTCTGGCAACACTGCCCAAAAATAAATCTTGAAAAATGCGTCTTTTGGCGGCGCACCAAAGGTGCACTCCATCATTGCTCATTAGGCGTAAATTATATCCTCTTCAAAATGATATAATCATTTATCAGAATATGACATTAATCGGCACCACCGGAATTGGCTGATACACCGCCCCACGCCCCAAGCGTCACCCGCTTTTCGGCGTCGATATCAAGCCGCTCAACCGGCGCCGGTTTGGGTGATGGTTTGGCGTTCCATCCAATCGCATCCAGCCCCTGATCAACGACCTGATTTTGCGGCTTGGTAGCAGCGTTTTTGTAAATCCACTCTGTCTTTTCAATGCGCCCATATATGGCGGCGCTGGTTTGATCGGCAAATTCCAGCTTTGGCAAAGCCGCAATACATTGCCGCAAAAATTGGAAACTTGGCGTCCATTCAGGGTTTAGCACATCCTCTGGGCGCGTTGCCGCAACATTGACCTCTTTAAACCGGTCGATATTAGACAAGGCAACTGGATCAAGTACCGTCATCAATCCGTTACGCCCAAAGGCAATTGTTTTTGGCAAATCACCCAGAGGCACGTCATTATCCAAAAATTCAAAATAGATGTTTTTGTCGGTAATCGACATCCATGAGAAAAACAGTTCGGGAATACCGGTAAAAGCCTCAATATTATGATACAGCAAATCATCAACAGCTTTATAGCGCGCTGTCGTTAATCCCCTCTGCCATGCACGTTCAACCGTTGCGGGCGGCGGTGTGATAGCAAAAAACAAAAAGACGGTTGACCCAAACCGGCTCAACAACGTGCTTTTATAATCGCCTTCGCTGTCAATTTTGAAACTGTCAAACCGAAACCGGTCAATCAGTAAATGTGGAACCGATTTAGCTATCGCCTTTTGCGCCATGTAGCGATCTAGCTTTTTATCGACAAATTCCAGCTCACGCCCGGTAAGCATGGCCGCATATTTGTAATCTGCACCCAGACTGTCATAATCTAGCAGATATTTCCGCCAATAATCAGGGCTGATAAGGGCAAAATCCTCCCATGGCACCCCCATCCGCTCAGCCAGCAAGCGTTGCTGTGGCCGGATCGTACTTTTGCCAGCTGCAGAGGCACCTTTGGTATTCATCACAATCGGCTCGCTTTGTGCGGGCAAAAAGCGATAGCCTTCGGCCTTTGCTGCCTGCGCAAACAGCGGCGCAATCAACCGGCCAACTTCGGCACTGCCTTGATCATTGCAAAACACCCGTAGTGCAAGCCCGACAATCAACGACCGGTCAGTGACAATCCGCCCCTGTTTTCCCAAAATGCCACTTACAACACTGATGAGGGCAGCCATGCAGGCGGCAGTAAAATCATCGGCGTGAATTACTTGTCGGCGCAAGTTATCAAGTGCCTGAAGCTCAGGCGGTGTCGTGGTTGACGCCGAGGGTTTTGGAGCTTTTTTCCAAAAGTTTAAAAAACCCTGCTTTGGCGGCGGCTGCATCATTTCAAAAGCATAAATTTCATCAACGAGCTGGGAAATCCTATCTTCGGCGCTTTGCCTCACAATAGCAAAATCCGCTTTGACGCGATCCAGCTCCGGAACTATATATTGACGATATATGCGATCAACCATACCGCGCAGCTGAATACCAAGATATTCATAACTCGGCCCGTCCGGCACCGACAGATCAGCAGTTACCCGTATTAAAACCTCATGCACAACAAGGCGTTCGACCTTTAGGGCACATAATTGTTCAACCGCAAGGCCGCAGAAATCTGCCGCCTCCTTTGCCTGCTGATAACCGACGTCACTATTTTCTGGCCGAAACAGGGTAATCAGCGGCAAAAGACGTGTCGGCATAGTAGAACTAAGGCCAGGGTTCCATGCGTTATGCTGTTCATCACTAAATTCTGGTTTTTGTTCCATCCTGAGAAGCCCAATCAACGCCCACAAGCAAAGGGGCACCGAGGTGCCCCTTTTTGGTCTTATGCTGTTTGCTTTATCTTGTCACGGATCAGTTTAAACAGCGGCAGGAGAATTAGCACGATGGCAATTACCGTGATCGGCCCAGCGATTGGCCGGTTGAAGAAGATCATGAAATCACCATCAGAGAACAACAGCGACTGTCGCAATTTAGGCTCAGCAATCGGCCCAAGCACGATCGCCAGTACTGCGGGTGCAACTGGATAATCAAGGAGGCGCAAGAAGAACGCACCAACCCCAACAAATACCATCAGCCATACGTCAAACATATCCTGATAGGCAGCATATGTTCCGACAAGTGACAGCACAAAGATCAGCGGTGCCAGAATGGTAAATGGCATGCGCAACATCCATAGGAAAACAGGAATAAAAGCCAGATTGATCAAAACCGCAATAACGTTTGAGATGTAAAAAGAACCAATAAGCGGCCATACAAAATCAGGCTGATTTGTAAACAACAGCGGCCCAGGCTGGAGACCCCAGATAACCATACCAGCAAGCAATACCGCCGTCGTTGGTGACCCTGGAATACCAAGTGTCATCATTGGCAGCATTGCCCCAGTGGAAGCTGAGTTGTTCGCCGCCTCAGGCGCTGCCACACCATCGACCGCTCCCTTGCCATACGCTCTAGGATTACTTGATGTAAGCTTCGCCACACCGTAGGCCATTAATGATCCAGGAGTAGCACCTGCCGCCGGCAAAATACCGACGAAAAAGCCAAGCAACGATCCTATAACCGTCCCACGCCAAGCGTGCCGAAACTCCTTGATCGCATCAATAATCGCCCGCGCCGTAACATCAACTTTAGACATCGAAGAACCATAGCGCGACGTATTGATGGTCCACAGCATTTCCCCAATACCGTAAACGCCAATCGCCAGCACCAGAAAGCGGATGCCATGCGAGAAGCCGGTGATATCAAAGAATACTAATCGCGGTTCTCCTGAGACTACATCAAACCCGACTGTCGCCAATACCAAGCCTATGCAGATTGAAAAAATAGTCTTTGGAATATCATCACCTCCGAGACCAACAAAGGTCGCAAAGGCAAGGAGCATGAGCGCAAAAACTTCCGGATCACCAAATGATAGCGCCACAGTTGCCAACAATGGTGCGAAGGCAGTAAATAAGACATTAGAAACCGTGCCGCCCGCAAATGAAGCGAGAGCAGCCGCAACTAGCGCGACATGCGCTTTGCCTGCCAGAGCAAGTGGACGCCCATCAAAGGTTGTAGCAACCGCGGTCGACGCCCCGGGGATGCCCAACGTAATCGACGAGATCGCACCGCCATACATTGCGCCATAGTAAATCGACGCAAGAAAAATCATTGGCGACGTTGCACCACCAGTGAACCCCTGAATAACAAAGGTAAATGGCAGTAAAATCGCGACGCCATTCACCGAACCCAAACCCGGCATTGCTCCAACAAACAACCCAATGATTACACCAGTGATTGCAAGACCAAGATTGATTGGCTCAAGTGCAATCAAAATACCCTGCATTAGCGATGCTATAATATCCATTTTAGTAATCCTCAGCTAATTGCGTGGCGGCTATAGAAAAATATCATATAAAGGAATGAACAGCGGCTCCAAAAACCCTTTTGGAAGAACGATGCGCATTGCGATATCGAAAAAGAAAAAGCTGGACACAACCAACCCGACAGCTATCGAGAGTGTCGCCGTCCATGAATGACGTCCCAAAAACCGAACGTAATAAATCATGAACAATAGAATTGCACCGTAAAAGCCTGCGATCTCAATCATGATCAGAAAGCCAAGCAAACCTCCCCCGACGACAAAAAGCATGCGCCGGCCGTATCCATCCAGAAATTCTTCCTCGGACTGTGATGGAGGCGATGTCCTACGGTACCAGTTGATGCCAATCCAGATACAACATATCAGCATTATCGCTGATAACCAGAAAGGCCAAAACCCACTCCCAGGCCCTTCGCCTTCGATCATCCAAATATTATCGAACCTGGCTATGTCAGGGTTCCACTCAGGTGCTTCCCCCGACTTCCACATGAAATATATTGAGAGGACTCCCAAGATAAACGCTGTTATTGTTTCCGCTTTACGCATAACTCAAAAGCCCTCTCAACATTTTATTTTTTTTGTAACGTTATTTAATCGCACCTGACGCTTTCAGGATTTTTTCGTGGTTAGCAATTTGCCCTTTCCAATAGGCTTTAAGCTCATCACCTGCCATAAAATCGCCCATCAAAGACTTATCTTTTTTGTACTTCTGCCAATCAGCTGAGTTGTAAACCTTTGTAAACAAATCAGTATAATAAGCCTGTGCCTTCTCAGACATGCCAGGCGCACCGACAACAGAACGCTGCATGAAATAAGACCATTTAGCCTGCTTACCACCAGCAAACACTTCACCCAAGGTTGGAACATTAGGGAACATCGGAAGACGGCTATTTGTAAAAGCAACCAGTGGTACCATATCGCCTGACTCGTAGAAGCCGAGCGCCTCTGATGGATTGTTTACTGATGAATTCAGCTGCTTACCAGCAACCTGCTTGGCAACAGCTCCACCGCCCTTATATGGGATATACTTCATTGAAAGACCGTAAGTGTCATTCAAGAAGTCAGTGATGATGTTGTCTTCAGAGTTTTTACCAGTTCCGCCCATAACCCATTTGTTCCCATCAGCCTTTGCCTTTGTCAGGAACTCCTGGAATGTTTTGAGGCCACTGTCTTTGTGAACCCACAACAAAAATGTGTCTTCAGCCATACGCGCAACAGGAGCAAAGCTCATGCTGTCAATCTTTAGGCCAGGCTGACGCAATGGTGTTGTGTAGAAAGAGTTCAAGGTAACCATAATCGTATGGTCTGGATCGCTGGCTTTTGAGGCGGCAATAAGCGCCTCTGCACCCGAACCACCAGACTTGTTGGTTGGAACAAGTGGACGGTTTGCCAAGTTTTCCTTTTCAACAATCGCCTGCATCAAGCGCGCCATCTTATCGGCACCACCGCCCTTGCCAGCCATAATGATAAAATCAACTGGTTTGCTTGGCTCCCAGCCATGGCCACCGGCAACAGCTGCACCTGAAATTGACGTTGCCGCCAAGACCATTCCAACTGTTCCAATAAAAAGTTTTTTGATAGACTTCATAGTCTCCTCCTTTGGTTTCCTTTGTATGGAGAACCTCTCCATACCCCGCGCCATTCTTCTAACCCGATGGCTTTTAATGATTTTTACCCAACATTTGCTGAGCCGACACCTAATTCGTCATAATCACCGGGATCGTTGCGTGATCCACGATATATTGGGTGGTGCCACCCCAAAACCTCTCTAAATCATGATGTTTACTGTAAGCGCCAAGCACCATAAGATCGGCGCCAAGTGCCGCTGACTTATCCAAAAGTGCCTGTGCCGTCTGTAACTTGGTTTCAATCTCAACAACGTCAGCTGTAACGCCATGCGCCGCAAGATAATCCTGCAATTCATCGGGCTTTACCGTGACCGGTTTTGACTTAACAGTCATAACGGTCACTGATTTCGCCGCAACAAGTAACGGCAGACAGGTTGTTACTGCTCGCGATACCTCACGCGACCCATCCCAGGCGATCGTTACATTTCTGCCGAGGATTTCCGGAATGGGCTTGGTTGCCTCAGGACACATTAACACCGGCCGCCCGGTATTAAACAGCGCGGCCTTTAGCGTATTAGCACCAAGGTTGCGATCAATATCAGGCTGCGCCACAGCAATAAGATCAGCAAGCCGGCCGTGATGCCCGATCACGTCAATTTGACGGCCGGCTTCTTCGACAAAATTTGCCGTTACAGATTTCCCGTCTGGTGTGTCTGACAATCGAATGTTCAGGGTTTTACTCAGCGCGAGGACTTCATCACGAAGTCCGGCTTCCTCAATGTCAAATACCTGACTGGTACTCTCGGCAAGCTGAGTGCGAAGCGCAGCCGGAATCGGCACCCCGAAAGGCAACAGATTTTCCGGCTTGGCGCGGCAATGGGTGATTTTAATATGTGCGTTAAACCCTCGTGCCAACGCAACCGCGTGAGCAAGGACATTATCGCCCTTACCATCGCCTCGAACTGGCACAAGAATCATACGAATCATTAAAGTTCTCCCCCTAGAACATTAGGTATTCTTAATTAAAGTCTATGAGACTTTAGCGGCAGAGCAAGCCTAAAAGAGGCCATCAATCAACCCATTTTTATTAATCCGAATTGTCTCTGCTGAAGGCACGCGTGGCAGGCCCGGCATGGTCATAACATCACCACAAATCACCACGACAAACCCGGCTCCAGCCGACAGTCGAACCTCACGAATTGGCAAGCTGTGACCGGTTGGTGCGCCCCGACGATTAGGATCGGTGGTAAAACTGTACTGGGTCTTGGCCATACAAACAGGCAGGTCACCATAGCCCTGTGCTTCCCACTGTTTCAGCTGGTCACGAATCTTCGAATCGGCCAGCACCTCATCGGCCCGGTAGATTTTCTTGGCAATCGTCTCGATCTTTTCAAACAACGGCATTTCAGCCGGGTATAGCGGTGAATATTGTGATGGGTTTCCGTCAATCAGAGCGACAACTTTCTGTGCCAGATCAACAGTGCCTTCACTACCGTTTGCCCAATGTGTTGCCAGAACAGCCTGGCTGCCCTGTGCTGAAACGAAATCTTTTAGAGCCTGAACCTCGGCATCAGTGTCAGTGACAAAATGGTTGATCGCAACGATCGCCGGAACACCAAATTGTTTGATATTCTCAATGTGGCGTCCCAGATTCGGACATCCTTTTTTCACTGCGTCGACATTCTCCTGGCCAAGATCGGCTTTGGCAACACCACCATTCATCTTCATCGCACGAACCGTGGCAACAATGACAACCGCGTCAGGACGAAGTCCGGCCTTGCGGCATTTGATGTTCAAAAATTTCTCCGCACCAAGATCGGCGCCAAACCCGGCTTCGGTTACCACATAATCAGCCAGCTTTAGCGCTGTTGTTGTTGCGACAACCGAATTACAGCCATGCGCAATATTGGCAAATGGACCACCATGCACAAAAGCCGGGTTGTTCTCCAATGTTTGCACCAGATTTGGCTGCATTGCCTGCTGCAACAATACTGTCATTGCGCCATCAGCCTTGATATCACGGCAGAATACCGGTGAGCGATCGCGCCGGTAGGCAACAATGATGTCGCCAAGACGGCGCTCTAGATCGGCAAGGTCAGTTGCCAAACACAAGATAGCCATCACCTCAGATGCAACAGTGATGTCAAAACCTGCTTCTCGCGGAAAGCCGTTGGCGACGCCTCCAAGGTTACAGACGATTTCACGAAGTGCCCGATCATTCATATCTAATACGCGGCGGAACGCAACACGGCGAATATCAATATCCAGCTCGTTGCCCCAATAGATATGGTTATCAAGCATGGCAGCAAGAAGGTTATGTGCCGAGGTAATGGCGTGGAAGTCACCGGTAAAATGCAGGTTCATATCTTCCATCGGCACCACTTGAGCATAACCACCACCAGCGGCACCACCCTTCATTCCGAAACACGGGCCAAGCGAGGCCTCGCGGATACACACAGCGGCTTTTTTGCCAATTTTGTTCAACCCGTCGCCAAGGCCGACAGTTGTTGTCGTTTTACCCTCACCGGCCGGTGTTGGGTTGATCGCGGTCACCAAGATCAAGCGACCATCTTTATTGTTGGCAAGACCCTTAATAAATCTCTCAGAAACTTTTGCCTTGTCATGTCCAAATGGCAGGAGATCAGCACTGGGAATACCCAGCTTTGCCCCCACATCTTGAATAGCGATTTTTTTAGCTTCGCGTGCAATTTCGATGTCTGTTTTGAAGCTCACAACTATTATCCTAACTTTGTTCCGGAGTTAATTCCAGCAGCCAAAGCCCATTCACTTGCCGCCATTTTTCCACCATCAGCAGGCCGAACTCTTTTAATCAGGATACGCCCGCCATTGCCTTGAACCGTAACGCCGTTTTCGTCGACCGAAACCACTTCGCCAGCGGTACCGATGCCCTCAACGCGCGCACTATCATAAATTTTTACCTCACTGCCATTTACGGTTGTCCAAGCCCCCGGTGCAGGGTTGGCAGCACGGATAATATTATACACATCCGCAACCGGCTTTGACCAATCGATCTCGGCCGCCGCCTTGCCAAACCAGCTTTCATAAGAACCGTCTTCAAGGCGCTGATCATGCTTGATAATAACGCCGGCCTTTACCAGCTCAAGCCCCTCGATCATCGCATCGACGCCCATCGGGAACAGCTTTTTGAAATAAACATCTCCAAGCGTCTCATCAGGGCCGATCTCGCAGGTTTTTTGCAGCATCATGGGGCCTTCATCCAAGCCATCATCCGGCCAGAAAATTGACAGGCCAGTGCGAGTTTTACCCATTGCGATTGGCCAGTTAATCGATGACGGGCCGCGATGTTCCGGGCATAGTGACGGATGATACTGGAACGTGCCGTATTTTGGTGCATCACGCACTTCCTGCGGCACAAATAACAACACATAGGCCATCATGCAGACGTCGGCATTAAATGATTTCATCAATTCGAGCGCCTCGGGAGTCTTCCACGATGCTGGCTGATGAACCGGCAGTCCTTTTTCCCGCGCCAGTTCAACTAGCGGGTCTTCAGGCTTGCCCTCTTTTGTCGGTGCGCAACATACGGCAACCACGTTTTCGCCGCGCTCCAAAAGTCGTTCCAATACAGCTTGCCCAAATGCCTGCTGCCCATGTAGTACAATTCTCATTACTCGCTCTCCCCAGGTGCCAAGCTAAATTCTGAAGACATAATCAAATTAGATCAATGGCTTATGAAAAATTATTTACTTAACATTACCGACTGCGCCCGATTCAATAATCTGGGCAAGTTCATCTGCTGAATATCCAAGAACATCCGTCAAAATCTCAGTTGTATGTTCACCAAGCAGTGGTGAGCGTTTCACCTCAGCTGGGCTATCAGACAATTTAATCGGACACCCGACCGAAATATATTCGCCTCGTTCTGGATGATCGACCTTGACCAAAGTGCCAGTTGCATAGAGACCATCATCTTCGGCAATTTCTTTCATCGACAGGATCGGGCCCACCGGAATATCCAGCGGGTTACAGGCATCCATGACCTCAAATTTCGTTTTGGTCATTGTCCATTGTTCAATACGCTCGAAGATTTCATTTAATTTATCAAGGCGCTGTGGTGGCTTGGCATAACCTTCTTTGGTTTTCCACTCAGGCTCGCCAATGATATCGCAAACCTTTTCCCAAACCGCTGCCTGAATGATAAAATAGGTGTATGCGTTCGGGTCCTGTTCCCAGCCCTTGCAACGCAGGATACGGCCCGGCTGGCCGCCGCCCGAATCATTCCCAGCACGCGGTGTCGCATCACCAAACGGAATACCCTCACCAAATTGCGAATATTCTTTCAACGGGCCAGCGGCAAGACGCTGCTGGTCGCGAAGCTTTACCCGCGCAAGGTTCAGCACCGAGTCTTGCATTGCTGCAGTCACCTTCTGGCCGCGACCAGATTTTTCCCGATGAAATAGGGCAGTGACAATACCAAGGCAAAGATGCAGGCCGGTTCCGGAATCACCGATTTGTGCACCAGTCACCAATGGCGGGCCATCGCGAAAACCAGTCGTTGACGCAGAGCCACCAGCACATTGCGCGACATTCTCATAGACTTTGCAATCCTGATATTTGCCCGGGCCAAACCCCTTGATCGAGGCCATAATAAGGCGCGGATTGATTTCCTGAATCCGCTCCCACGTAAATCCCATACGGTCCAGCGCGCCTGGCGCAAAATTTTCAACCAGCACATCACAGGTTTCGATAAGACGCGCCAAAATCCGCTTGCCGGTTTCATTTTTTGAATTCAGCTCAATTGACCGTTTATTGTGGTTCAGCATGGTGAAATAAAGGCTATCGGCCCCTTCAACATCGACCAATTGCTGTCGGGTTGCATCCCCAACCCCCGGACGCTCGACCTTGATCACATCGGCGCCGAACCACGCCAGAAGCTGCGTACAGGTCGGGCCTGATTGGACATGGGTGAAATCCAGAACTTTAACACCTTCAAGAGCTTTCATCATCTTATCCTATTTCTAAACCTTATTGACTGGACAGTTGCGCTACTTCTTAGACACCACACTTTGTGGGTTGAGATTACCAATACGGCCACTCTCAGTGCCGGAATTTTCATCAATGACAGCGTTGACCAAGGTAGGCTTGCCACTGTCCATTGCCTCATTTACCGCGCGGGTAAGCTCATCCGGCGTTGTGGCGTAAACGCCAACCCCGCCAAACGCTGCCATCATCTGGTCATAACGGGCATCCTTAACAAATACCGTCGGCGCCACATCTGCACCGCCAGTCGGGTTCGTGTCAGTGCCTCGGTAAATACCGTTATTGTTGAAGACGACCACACAAACCGGCAGGTTGTAGCGGCAGATCGTCTCGATTTCCATTCCGGAGAAACCAAAGGCGCTATCACCCTCAACAGCCAAGACACGCTGACCGGTTTCAACCGCCGCCGCAACAGCAGCGCCCATACCGATGCCCATAATGCCCCATGTTCCTACGTCAAGACGCTTGCGCGGCTTATAAATATCGATGATGCTGCGGGCGAAATCGAGCGTGTTAGCCCCCTCATTCACCAAAATCGCATCTGGACGTTCCTTGACGATCGTACGAAGAGCACCGAGCGCGCTGTGGAAATCCATTGGCACGGCGTTACTTTTCAACTTGGCGCCCATTTTTTCAAGGTTAATGTCTTTGCGCTGCTGGATTGTGGCTGTCCAATCGGCCGGCACGGCTGGCCAATTATCTCCCATGCCTTGGGTCATTGCACTCAAGCATGATCCAATGTCACCAACAACAGGCGCCGCAATCTCGACATTGCTGTCCATTTCACGTGGCTCGATATCAACTTGGACAAAGCGCTTTGAACCCGGCTCGCCCCAGCTCTTGCCCTTGCCATGTGACAACAGCCAGTTCAGACGCGCACCAACCATAACCACCACATCCGCTTCTTTTAGCACCAGTGAACGCGCCGCACCGGCAGACTGCGGGTGATCATCCGGCAACAGGCCCTTTGCCATGCTCATTGGCAGATAAGGCACGCCGCTTTTCTCGACAAAGCTACGCACGATCTCATCTTCCTGCGCATAGGCAGCGCCCTTACCCAGAATAATCAGTGGACGCTTTGCGCTTTTCAGGACATCAAGCGCCCGCGCAACCGAATCAGGGGCAGGCAATTGCCGTGGCGCCGGATCGACAACCTTGACAAGAGACTTTTGGCCTTCTGAAGCGTCCATAACCTGAGAAAATAATTTTGCCGGGAGATCAAGGTAAACGCCGCCCGGACGACCAGAAACGGCAGCACGAATGGCGCGCGCAACAGCAATGCCAATATCTTCGGCGTGCAGGACCCGGAACGCTGCCTTGCAAAGCGGCTTGGCAATCGCCAACTGATCCATTTCTTCATAATCACCCTGCTGCAGATCAACAATTTCACGCTCGGACGAGCCACTGATTAGGATCATCGGGAAACAGTTTGTCGTTGCATTTGCCAATGCGGTCAGACCGTTCAAGAAGCCCGGTGCCGAAACGGTCAGACAAATACCCGGCTTTTTTGTCAGATAACCGGCAATTGATGCAGCGTTACCCGCATGCTGTTCATGGCGGAATGAAATAACGCGCATACCTTCGGCCTGCGCAATCCGTCCAAGATCGGTGATCGGAATACCCGGAACGCCGTAAATAGTGTTGATATCATTGAGCTTGAGCGCGTCGATAACGAGGTGAAAACCGTCAGTTAGCGCCTGTGTCTCGGATGAAGTCATTTTTGTCTCCTGTAAGAACCTTCGCAATTTTCGAATTGATATATTTGGTTAGCGTTTAATTTTAGCGGCTGCTTTTCTGTTCTTTGCGGCGCGCCCGTATTTAGGTGTTAGATTGTTGTGTCACGCTTTCCAGGGCTTGCGCGTGCCTTTGATTTATTGGCCAGTCGCGTCCATCTCTCACGGATATGGTCATGCAAGCGCATCGTGTGCTCGCGCACCAGCCGCGAAGCCAATTCACTGTCGCGGGACTCAAGCGCTTCGATAATTTCCATGTGATCGGCAACCGAATTGGTGGCGCGATTATTCTCGCCCATCGCCCGCCGACGAACTGCAAGCATGTGGGCAAAAAGCCCGTCAGTCGTTGATTTCAACAACGGGCTGCGAGACATGTCTAAAATCGCCTGATGAAATTTGATATTGGCGTCGGAATATTCACTGAGCTCGGCCTTAGCTACCGAAGTGCTGTGCCGCATTGCAAGGTCACGAAGTGCCTTGATCTCGGCATCTGACGCAATACGCGCCGCAATGTGCGCCGCCATGCTTTCCAGTGCCGCCCATGTCACAACCATATCAAGAATCTCGTCAAGACTTTTGCGGTGAATAAACACCCCCTTGCGTGGCAGAATATCAACCAGACCATCCTGCGCCAAACGCGCTAAGGCTTCGCGAATCGGTGTGCGTGAAATACCAAGCTGCTCGGCAAGCCGGCGCTCATCCAATCGCAACTCTTCATCAGCATCATAGATATCGACCTTCAAGATGCTTTCTCGAAGCACCTCATATATATGGTCTTTCAGGGTAAAATTGATCGAAACAGGCTTTAATTTGACATCAATTGCCATGTCATCACCCCCTCATCAATCCCCGTTAAAATAATTTAAACAAACGCATGGTTACACGCTTTATCTGGTATACCTTACACCTGACACAACACTCGTCAAGCGGTTTTTAGGTTGTTTTTTCGGCGATAGTTCTTGCTATTAGTGGTGTGTGGTATACCATATAAATGGAAATTATCTGTGAATTAAAGGGGAATCAACAGATAGACTTATCCCTCGCCGACTTTTGCAATATATAGGCAAAAACGGTTTTCGTCCGCTATAAGGCTTGCACCGGAACGCGGAACGCCCAAGACGGGATCGTTGCAATTATCGTGGCCTCGGCAAGCGAGGTCGCACAGTGGGAGAAAGACAGTAGCCATGAACATCCATGAACATCAGGCCAAGAAAATTTTACAGACATTCGGCGCGCCCATTGCCGCCGGTGTTGCAATTACCAATCTTGACGATGCCGAAGGCGCGATCGCATCCCTTCCCGGCCCAGTCTGGGTGGTAAAGAGCCAGATCCACGCCGGTGGACGCGGTAAAGGCAAATTCAAAGAGCTTGGCCCTGACGCGAAAGGCGGCGTCCGCGTATCTTTCTCAGCGGAAGATGCACTGGCTAATGTCAAGGAAATGTTTGGGAAAACCCTTGTGACCAAACAAACCGGCCCCAGTGGTAAAGCAGTAAATCAGCTTTATGTCGAAGCTGGCGCCGAAATTGATCGCGAACTATATCTCTCGATCCTTGTTGATCGGGAGACCGGTAAAACGTCTTTTGTTGCATCGACCGAAGGCGGCATGGATATTGAGATGGTCGCGCATGACACTCCCGAACTGATCCATTCAGTTGGAATCACTGCCAGCACCGGTTGCACTGATAACGATGCAGCCAAGCTTGCGGACGCGCTAAAGCTCACCGGATCAGCCCGTGATCAGGGAATTGTACTTTTTAAGAACCTCTATGAGGCATTTTGCAGCAAGGACATGAATTTGCTGGAAATCAACCCGTTGATTGTTACCAAGTCAAACGATGTTCAGGTGCTCGATGCGAAAGTGTCTTTTGACAATAACGCGCTATTCCGGCATCCCGATATTATGGAATTGCGGGACGAGACCGAAGAAGACGAAAAGGAGGTTGAAGCATCGAAATATGACCTTGCCTATATTGCGCTGGATGGCGAAATCGGCTGCATGGTGAACGGTGCTGGTCTTGCGATGGCAACAATGGACATCATCAAGCTATACGGCGCCGAGCCAGCAAATTTTCTTGATGTTGGCGGCAGCGCAACAACCGAACGCGTTACCGCTGCTTTTAAGATCATCACCGCCGATCCAAACGTAAAGGGCATTCTGGTGAATATTTTTGGCGGCATCATGCGTTGTGACGTGATTGCTGAGGGTGTTGTCCAGGCGGCAAAAGACATCAATCTCGAAGTGCCTTTAGTGGTACGCCTCGAAGGCACCAAGGTGGATGAAGGCAAGGCCATCATCAATAGCAGCGGGCTGAATGTGATTGCCGCAGATGATCTGGATGACGCCGCGCAGAAAATTGTAAAAGCAGTGAAAGGCTAAGCACATGTCGATTCTCATTAATAAAGACACTAAAATCATCGTGCAGGGCCTGACGGGTAAAACCGGCACGTTTCATACTGAACAGGCTCTCGCCTATCATGGGACCCAGATGGTTGCCGGCACTCACCCGAAAAAAGGTGGCCAGCAATGGACGAGTGCTGCCGGTCAAAATCTGCCGTTATACACCACGGTTGCCGAAGCGAAAGACGCCACAGGTGCCAATGCATCGGTAATCTATGTCCCGCCAGTCGGTGCCGCCGCCGCTATTGAAGAGGCGATTGATGCCGGTATTGAGCTGATTACCTGCATCACTGAAGGTGTGCCGGTTATGGACATGGTGCGGGTGAAGGAAAAGCTGGATAAATCAAACTCACGTTTGATTGGCCCCAACTGTCCTGGCCTGATGACACCGGATGAGTGCAAGATTGGCATCATGCCGCCAAGTATTTTCCGCAAAGGTTCGGTTGGCGTGCTATCGCGCTCGGGCACGTTGACCTATGAGGCAGTTTACCAGACCTCGATGGCGGGCCTCGGCCAGTCATCTGCTGTTGGTATTGGCGGTGATCCGGTGAAGGGTACTGAATTCATCGATGTTCTGGAGATGTTTCTTGCTGATGCGCAAACAGAATCAATCATCATGATTGGCGAGATTGGTGGTTCAGCCGAGGAAGATGCAGCACAATTCCTGATTGACGAAGCCAAAAAAGGCCGCTCCAAGCCAATGGTTGGTTTTATTGCTGGCCGCACTTCGCCCCCCGGCCGTACCATGGGCCATGCTGGCGCCGTTATTTCTGGCGGTAAAGGCGGTGCTGATGAGAAGATTGCCGAGCTGGAGGCCGCCGGCGTTCGCGTCTCTCCCTCGCCAGCCAAACTTGGCGTCACCCTGGTGGATGTCCTAAAAAGCTAAACTAAGCCAGGCCAAGCCAGACGGCGTTATTACCGCAAAATTCGGTGATAATAGAGCAAACCCGGCAAATAAAAGGGCGGCGCCTCAGGTACCGCCCGTGTTTGATGCAATGAGAGGTTTAACCGAGCAGCCCTGCGCCGCAGTCGAGCTAACGCGATTTATCCTTTAGCCTCAGGGAGCACTTGTTTGCCGAGCTAGCCGGTGTTACGCGACACGGTATACGGGCATCTCAAACCGGTTCGTATCAAGGCGCTCATTCACAATCGCAACAGTTTCATCGAGCAGATCATTCTGTATACCAATGCTAAGTGCAATTCGTTGCACCAACAGGTCAACACGCTCAATCGTTTTGGCCCCCGAATCAATAGCACGTGCGGCTGATGACGGCTTTAGCAGGCTGCTGGCGGCGTTGGCGTATTTTTCAAACGGCACCTGATCAACGGCATCAGCGCCCAGCGCACGTGCCAACCTATCAACCCACGCATACATTTTGGCCGAGGCGTCGATATCACCATGCACCGCATCACGAATTGGCCGGATCCCGTCGCGCTGCACACATTGGTAATTACCTGTCAGCAGCATGCTCCATTTCGCCATTGGCACAAACAGGCTTTCATAAACGCGCAGCTTTACCGGCACATCCTTGCCATCAACAATCGCGGCTGAAATATCAGCCTCGAGCTGGCGCAGCATTTCATTATGCTGAGGGTCAGCAAAGACTGCCGCCTTAAAATTGGTTGGCAAGCCAACATGAAGCACATTGGTGCCTTCCTCCGGAGGCCGGAATGCCTGCGGATCGGGGCTGCAAAGCGACATCAGGCCCGGTTCAAAATCTTGCCAGACTGACACATCATCGTAACACATATCCAATGGCGCACCGGCCAAGGCCT
The DNA here is from genome assembly GCA_016778895.1 of Candidatus Puniceispirillum sp. GTDB lineage: Bacteria > Pseudomonadota > Alphaproteobacteria > Puniceispirillales > Puniceispirillaceae > UBA3439. The sequence goes on along the minus strand of JADHOR010000012.1, from coordinate 19,837 downwards.
CAATCCGGCGCAAAAACGGCAATGGCGGCATATTCATGATCGACAGGCAGGGCCGACGGCTCGCTGCAATACGGCGCATGAGACCCTTTACCTGCGGCTCAGAATATTGTGGTTCCTGCATCGCAAGCCCGATCATGTCGTAATCTTCAGGCCGTGCATCGGCTGGCGTCACCGCATCCAGCGTGCCGGCTAAATCATGCGAGCGAAATGCCCGATGGGTGTCCTCATCGCGGAGCTTGATCCGCACTTCGGTTCCCTCACGATTAATCAGATCCGCTGATTTACTGCGACAAATCAAAGTGACATCGTGACCTGCCATCAATAATTTCGTTGATAGAAGCGAGCCGTATGATGCGCCCAATATCAAAATCTTCATGTCACTAATCTCCCTTTTCTTTCATAACGATCAGCAAAAGCAAAAGCCCAATTGCGGCAGTTTCACGCCCCTACCTCATTCGTTGTAATGGCTGGTATCTCAGATCAAAAGGAAAATAGTGAAAATTTGAAAATTGTAAATTTTTTACATTTTCTTTTTACTTTATCGGTTTACCGCAAACTCACATGCGGGATTAGCATGGGCGAAATTCGGCTTTCATCAAAGAAAAGCCCCTGATCACACTCTTATAAAAAGAGAGCAATCAGGGGCCGTTCCTGCAATCAACTTTAGAGAATTACTCAGCCGCTACGCTAACAGACGCTAAAACCCGACACGCAGCAAACTTGAATTCAGGGATTTTCCCAAAGGGATCAACCACCGGATTTGTGAGGATATTGGCTGCTGCCTCAACATAGGCGAACGGCACAAAAACCATATCCTCGGCAACCGCACGGTCAGCCCGTGCCATGATTGAAATCGCCCCACGCCGCGTTTCAATCGTAACCATATCCCCTGCCTCAACACCGAGTTTACGCAAGGTGCGCGGATGCAATGACGCATTTGCTTGCGGCTCGACAGCATCAAGAACAGTGGCGCGGCGGGTCATCGAACCGGTATGCCAATGTTCAAGCTGACGCCCCGTTGTCAAGATCATCGGATAGTCTGTATCTGGTGTTTCCGCAGGCGGAATAATGCTGGCCGGGGTAAAGCGTGCCCGACCCTCATGCCGCGGGAACCCGTCACCAAAGACAATCGGCTGCCCCGGATCAGTCTCATCAAGCGATGGATAGGTAACCACATTTTCTGCCGCCAGACGATCCCACGTGATGTTGTCAAGCGACTTCATTGACAGTTTCATTTCGGCAAACACCTCACGCGGATGCGCGTAATTCCAGTCAAGACCAATCCGTTTGGCCAATTCAACGGTAATCCACCAATCTTCACGTGCATCACCCGGCGGTGCAATTGCTGGACGCCCCATCTGTACTTGACGGTTGGTATTGGTAACCGTGCCAGTTTTTTCAGCCCACGCCGAAGCTGGCAAGATGACATCGGCATAATTCGCCGTCTCGGTCAGGAAGATATCCTGCACAACCAAATGATCCAGCTTGGCCAATGCGGCGCGCGCATGATCGGCGTCAGGATCAGACATTGCTGGATTTTCACCCAGAACATACATCGAGGTGATGTCACCATCATGAATTGCATCCATGATTTCAGTAACGGTCAGGCCCTTTTCCGGCGCGATCGTCTCCGAATTCCAGATTTCATTAAAGGCCGAGCGCACGCCATCATCGGTCACACTCTGATAATCTGGCAGGAACATCGGGATTAACCCCGCGTCTGACGCCCCTTGAACATTGTTCTGACCACGCAATGGATGCAAGCCTGTTCCAGGACGCCCAACCTGCCCGCACATCAGCGCCAGCGAGATCAGGCACCGCGAGTTATCAGTGCCATGAATATGCTGTGAGACCCCCATTCCCCAGAAAATCATCGCTGATTTGGCACCTGCAAAATCACGCGCGACAGCACGCAAAATCTCGGCATCAATACCACAGAATTCAGCCATTTTTTCGGGTAAAAACGCCTTTAGATGCGCCTTCATTTCATCCCAGTTTTCGGTAAAGCTGTCGATATATTGCTGGTCATACAGCCCTTCTTCGACGATCACATTCATAATCGCGTTCAGCATCGACACATCTGCGCCCGGGCGGAATTGCAGCATATGCGTTGCATGACGCTTTAGCCCTTGTCCGCGCGGATCCATAACGATCAGCTTGCCGCCACGCTTGGCAAATTGTTTGAAATAGGTTGCGGCAACCGGATGGTTCTCGGTTGGATTCGCACCAATCACAATTGCAACATCGGCATTTTCGATTTCATTAAAGGTAGCAGTCACCGCTGCCGAGCCAACATTTTCCAATAAAGCCGCGACCGACGACGCATGGCAAAGACGGGTACAATGATCGACGTTATTATGGCCAAATCCTTGCCGGATCATCTTTTGGAAAAGATATGCCTCTTCGTTCGAGCATTTGGCCGAGCCAAAACCAGCAATGCGCTTGCCCGAAATATCACGATGCCGGATAAACCCCTTGGCAGCGATATCTAACGCCTCGTCCCAACTGGCTTCACGGAAATGCGTCCAAGGGTTTGACGGATCGACATTCAGCCCTTTTGCTGGCGCATCTTCACGCCGGATCAATGGTTTGGCCAAGCGGTGATCGTGATGCACATAGTCAAAACCAAACCGCCCCTTCACGCATAGCCGGTTTTCGTTAGCCGGGCCATTTATCCCTTCGACATATTTGATTTCATCATCCTTTATCTTGAAGGATAATTGACAACCAACGCCGCAATATGGGCACACCGATTGAACCTCGCGGTCATAATCCTTGCTGTCACCATGCTGCGCGTCATCAAGAACGCTGGCTGGCATCAGCGCCCCGGTTGGACAGGCCTGAACGCACTCACCGCACGCCACACAGGTCGATTGCCCCATTGGATCATTCATATCAAATACGATCTCGGCATTAAGACCGCGACCCGCCATGCCAATAACATCATTCACCTGCACTTCACGGCAAGCCCGAACGCACAAGTTACAATGGATACAAGCATCAAGATTGACACTCATTGCGACGTGACTGTCATCCAGCAGCGGCACATGGCAAGCATCACGCGCCGGAAATCGGCTTTCCGACACCCCGTTTAATGCCGCCATATCAATAAAATGCGACGATGCGTCATGCGGCTGCTCAGGCTGATCAGCGGCCAATAGCTCTACCACCAGCGCCCGCGATTTCTTGGCACGCTCACTCGCTGTATGCACGACCATGCCATCCTGCACAGGCCGGATACAAGATGCCGCCAAGACGCGCTCTCCCTCAATCTCAACCATACAAGCACGGCAATTGCCGTCGGAACGATATCCGGGCTCTGGCTTGTGACACAGGTGCGGGATCAAAGTACCCTGAGCTTGTGCCGCTTCCCAGATGGTGGCGCCTTCTGGCACGGAAACATCCTTGCCATCCAGTTTAATGGTTACAGTTTTTTGCGGCGTTGAATCGAGCATGTGAGCCTCAGCTAACTTCTTCAGAGAAATGTTTCATCGTCAAACGAATAGGGTTAGGAGCAGCCTGTCCCAATCCGCAGATAGATGCGTCCTGCATCACATCACACAGATCATTCAACAGCGGCTGATCCCACTTGTCGGCCTGCATGAGCTGCACGGCCTTGCCACATCCGGTGCGACATGGCGTGCATTGACCGCAGCTTTCATCCTCGAAAAACCGCAGCATATTCAGCGCCGCATCACGTACCCGATCCTGATCAGACAACAACACAACAGCGGCCGATCCGATAAAGGTGCCGTGCGGCTGCAATGTATCAAAATCAAGCGGCACATCATTTAAACTGGCCGGCAAAAGACCCGATGATGGCCCACCAGGTTGATAGGCCTTAAAGACCTGGCCTTCGGCCATGCCACCAGCCGCCTCGATGATGTCCGTGATGGTCGATCCGGCGGGCAAAAGATACACGCCCGGATTAGCAACCCGTCCCGAAACCGAATAGCTGCGCAATCCAACACGGCCATTCTTTTCAACTGAAGACAGCACCTCTGGCCCCTCGCGGCAAACCCGCGCAATCCAGTGCAAGGTTTCGATATTGTGAACCAATGTTGGCCGATCAAAAATTCCCACTTGCGCCACATAGGGCGGGCGGTGCCGCGGCAAACCGCGCTTACCCTCGATGGATTCGATCATTGCGCTTTCTTCACCGCAGATATAGGCACCCGCCCCGCGACGAAGGTCAATATAACCCTCGGGCACCAGTCCCGTAGCTTCTAACGCCGCAATCTCGTTGGCCAGAATTTTCAGAACAACCGGATATTCATCCCGCATATAGATAAAACAGGTGTCAGCCTCGACTGCCCATGCGGCAATCAGCATTCCCTCAAGGAACAAATGCGGGGTTCGCTCAAGATAGTACCGGTCTTTGAATGTACCCGGCTCACCCTCGTCACCATTGACCGCAAGATAGCGCGGCCCTTCGGCTGCACGTACAAAGCCCCATTTCTTGCCCGACGGAAAGCCCGCACCGCCAAGCCCGCGAAGGCCGCTCTGATTTACCAGATCCTGAACTGCCGCCCAATCGCCATCTTGGCGCAGCGACAGCAGCTGCTCATACCCCCCGGTCGCGCGGTAAGCTGCCAGATCCTGATAATCGGTCATGTGCGGATGCGTATCATCAGCCGCAATCGCCGCCTCAACCTTTTCAGGTGTGGCAAAATCGATGTGGTTATGCCCAATTTCAAGCACTGGCGCGGTATCACAGCGCCCCATGCACGGCGCCCGCAATACGCGCACTTTGGCCGGATCAAGCCCGTCCTCAAGTGCCGATTTTAGCGCCTGCGCTCCGGCCAACTCACATGACAACGAGTCGCAAACCCGAATAGTCAGGGCTGGCGGTGGCGTTTCGCTGTCTTTCACAACGTCAAAATGCGCGTAAAAGGTTGCGACTTCATAGACTTCGCTTTGCGCCAAACGCATTTCATCAGCCAGCGCATTCAGATGCGCCACGCTGAGATGGCCATAGCGATCTTGGATAAGATGCAGATGCTCGATGAGCAAGTCCCGCCGCCGCGGCCGGTCGCCTAAAAGCGCCCGAACCTCACCCAATGCACCATCATCAACCTGACGCCCTTTCGGGGTTTTGCGCCCTTTTCCGGGAGCCGATTTCCATATGCCGATATCGCCGTCAAAAGTATCCACTTAACTCTCCTAAATTGCCTCTAAAGTGTCACATTTCACGCCCGCGCCGTCAAATACATTATTTGGTATACCAGAAAAAAACTCTTCTACAACGAAGTGATAGAGGTCGTAACCTAACTCACCAGCCGCATAATATTCATGCAAAAAACGACAAATTCTAACCTGCAAAACAAATCTTTTAAAAAACCGTGCCAAGCCAAGAATTGACGGATAATTATGGCTGGGCTAACACATAGCCACTCGACGGTTTTACAAAAAGCTTCAATCACCCTTCAATAATCCAAATTAACACTCACCCTGCCGATCAGAAAAGGATGTATCATGACCCTACCATCGCAAATGAAAGTAATCGAAATGCGCGAAGCTGGCGGTCCTGACGTTCTGATCACCGGCATACGCGACGTTCCAGCGCCCGCCGCTGGCGAGGTGGTAATCAAGGTAACCGCCGCTGGTGTAAACGGCCCCGATCTTGTCCAGCGCCGCGGTCATTACCCGCCGCCAAAGGGCGCCTCCGATCTATTGGGCTTGGAGGTGGCAGGTGAGATTGTTGCGATCGGCAGCGATCAAACAGCATGGGCAATCGGCGACCGGGTTTGCGCGTTAACCAATGGCGGCGGCTATGCCGAATATGTTGCGGTGAATGCCAGCCATTGCCTACCAATCCCGGAGGGGGTTGACGAGATTGACGCGGCGGGACTGCCAGAAACCTATTTTACTGTTTGGTCCAATGTCTTCTTTGGGCACCAGCTAAAACAGAACGGCATTTTTCTGGTGCATGGCGGCGCTGGCGGCATTGGCTCGACAGCAATTCAAATTGGTGCCGCGATGGGACTACAAGTATACACCACCGCAGACTCGCCTGATGCCTGCGCCTATTGCGAGAATCTGGGGGCAAAACGCGCCATTGACTTCAAGCAGGATGATTTTGTGCCTATTCTGCGTGAGGCTGGCGGTGCCAATATCATTCTTGATATTATTGGCGGTGACTATGTCGCGCGCAACATCAAGGCAGCCCATGCCGATGCGCGGATTATCCAGCTGGCATTTAATCTTGGCTCAAAGATCGAACTAGATCTGATGCCGGTGATGCTAAAACGCCTAACCCTGACCGGATCAACGTTGCGCTCAAGGCCAGAGGCATTCAAATCAGCTGTTGCGGCAGATTTGCAGAAACTAGTTTGGCCGTTTTTCGCGGCAAAACCAGCTAAATTACGGGCAACCACCTTTACCAGCATTCCGCTTGCTGATGCCGCTAAAGCGCATCAGTTAATGGAGTCCGGCAGCCAGCGCGGGAAAATTCTTCTACAGCTTTAGCTCTGAGCAGGCAATCGCCGTTGCGGATATGACCATGGGGGAATGCCTCTACGCAGCCAGCCGCATTTCGGTCAGTCCCACTCGACATCAAAATGGGTGACAACATCGCGGATCTGCGCCGCATCAAGCCCGCGTGCCGGAAGGCCGCGCAATAGCAGCGCTAGCCTTGCGGTTTCTTCCAACTCTTCAATCGCATAAACCGCAGCCTCTAAGCCCTTGCCCGCGACAACCGGCCCATGATTAGCCAGCATCACCGCACTGTGTTTTCCGGCCAACCCCCTGATCGCGGTGGCAACCGCCGCATCACCCGGCCGGAAATAAGGCAGCAACGCAACCTTGCCAAGCCGCATGACCGAATAGGCAGTCAAAGGCGGTAGGAAGTTAGCAGCAGCATCGACCGGTAGGGTTGATAAGGCGACCGAATGGGTTGAATGAAGATGAACAATCGCCCCGGCCACTGAACGGGTTTCATAAAAAGCCGTGTGAAGCGGCATTTCTTTCGTTGGCGCATCACCAGAAATCAGCTTACCAGCTGCATCAAACCGACTTAATGTTGCCGGATCCAGCCTGCCAAAGCAGCTGTCAGTCGGTGTTACAAGCAGCCCGCCATCATTGCAACGCACAGATATATTGCCACTGGACCCAACGGTTAGCCCGCGGTCAAACATTGATTTTGCCAGCAGGCATATCTGCTCGCGGATCTGTGTTTCACTCATCCTATATCACCCGCCAAAACCGCCGCAGCCTTCAAAAAGAAATCATCAGCCCCAAAATTTCCTGATTTCAGCGCAATCGTTAGATTTGTCCCTGCACGCATCGCCGGCACACCCGGATCAATCTCTGGCCCAATCGACAATGCAGCTAGTCCCAAGGCCTCGACCACTGCTCCTGAAGTCTCTCCGCCAGCAACAATCAGCCGCTCAACCCCTGCTGCAACCAGCGCTTTGGCAAGCTCGCCAAACAGACAATCTAGCCGTTCCGCCACCGCCGCGACACCAAATTCTGCCTGTACTGCCTGCACCGTTTTTGGCGAGGCTGATGAATATAAAACCGGCACGCCATGCTGAGCCAGCAGCCAGCTAACCAGCGTATTTAGCGTTACCTTATCGCGCATAACGCTGGCAACATCAATTTCAAATTGCGCACCTGTCTCGGCGTGAACGGCCAACTGGTTGCGGGTGGCCTCAGAACAGGATCCACTTAACACAGCGCAGCGCCCGGCCTGCCCCTGCCAATTGGTATTTGCAACAGAAATCAACCCGGCCTTGGCAAAATTTGCCGGCAACCCCATAGCGACACCTGACCCGCCGGTGACCAAAACCAAATCACGCGCCGCCGCGCCAATTGCCAGCAAATCATCATCATGAATTGCGTCAACCACAATCAATTTACGATTTTGCTGCGCCTCCGCAGCCAGTGCCTCGCAGATAGCATCACGGCCTGCCGTTACAACCTTCATCGGAACATGGCCGACCGCACCGCGGCTCTGGCGGGCCAACACACGGCGTAGATCAGCATCACGCATAGGCGTTAGCGGATGGTCTTTCATCGGGCTATCTGACAGCAACTGGTCGTTGACGAAAAGATGACCCTGGAATACTGCGCGACCGGTTCCGGGAAAGGCTGGACATACTATCACTCGATCCGCCGAAAGCGCCGCCGCCAAGGCTTCGGCCACAGGACCAATATTACCCTCATCAGTCGAGTCGAAGGTTGAACAATATTTAAAGAAAAACTGCCTACAGCCCTGATCTTGGAGCCATTTCAACGCATTAATCGACTGTTTAATGGCCTCAGCCGCAGGGATCGACCGCGATTTTAGCGCCACCACACCTGCGTCAACGGATGATGGCGCAGGCGTCGACGGCACACCGCTATATTGCACCACCGCCATGCCCGCCTTGGCCAATGTGTTGGCAAGGTCACTTGACCCGGTAAAATCATCTCCAATACAGCCAAGCAACATGGTGCCTATCCATCCTTTATTATCAAACTCCGAGAAAACCTGCGGTGCGGAAACCTGCGGTGCGGAAACCTGCTGACAAAAAACCTGCTGACAGGGCCAGCATATCATGCGAGCTGGCAACTTCCAGTAGAACTCATGCCATTACCAGACGGCGCTTCCTTTGGTCAGGCGTGAAGCTCTAATACGCGCTGTAACGAGGGGCGCGCCCGCATCAACGCATCGTGCTCCCTTATTTTTGGAAATGGCGCCAGATCAACCCCATCATCACCAAACCAGCGCGTTACCAACGCCATATAGGGATCGCAAAAGGAAAATTTATCCCCAAGCACGAAAGGCCCGTTCAGATAATGCGTTTCAATCATCCGCGCACATTCAGTCATATTTTCTGTAACCTTGGCGCGCATCGACTCGTGGGCAGCTAAATCATCGGCCCAGCGTGCGCCCCGATGCTTGTGCGCATGCGCGACATGCACAGTTGAGGCCATATAGCTGTTAAAGGCTTGTGCTAAGGCAAACTCAAACGGGTCGGTTGGCACAAGATCATATTCGGGAAACCGGTGCGCAAGATAGGCAAGGATTGCCGGCGTTTCGGTTAAAATGCCCTTTTCGGTTACAAGTGACGGCACTCGACCCTTCGGGTTGACATCGAGATAGGCTGGCGACCGCTGTTCATTCGTCATAAAATCAATACGGACCGCGTTGTAATCAACGCCGATTTCTTCAAGCAATATGTGCGGTGCATAGGCCGCAGAACTTTTCGCGTAATAAAAGGTCAACATGATGAAATACCTATATCGTTGTTAAATAGTCGTTAGCGTGTTTCATGGGGCAATGCAGACACACCGTGATCAGCCGCCAGTTTTGCCAAAAGCGCAAGGTCAGCCGCAGCATAGGGTATACCGGATCGCCGTCGTTCTGCCTCCAGCCGCGCCTCGATCTCGCCTGGCATCAAGATTTCGGTAAATCCGTCAGCCAGCGGGTTTGCCTTGATCCGACCCACCAATTCATCCATACGGTCACGAAACCCCTGTTCAGTGACAAAAATGCCCGGCTTTAACGCCATAAAAAAATGTCCAACATTTTGCGGTCGATCCCAAACGGTGTATTGATCCGGAACATCCCCGCCAAAATTAGCCCCAGAAAACACCCCTGCAAGGATTTCCATTAACATCGAAATCCCTGAGCCCTTGTAGCCGCCCATCGGCAAAACAACCCCGCGAAGTGCCGCGCTGGCGTCGGTTGTGGACTGACCATTTTCATCGAGTGCGTAGCCTTCTGGGATTGGCTCACCACGTTTTTCAGCAAGACGAATTTTGCCCCGTGCAGCAACGGCTGGCGACATATCCAAGATGAATGGTGGCAATTTTCCCGACGGCGCAGCAGCCCCGAACGGGCTGGTGCCAAGCAACCCCTCGCGCCCGCCCCATGGCGGCATAGCCTTTGACGCGTTCGTGAAGACAAAGGCAAAATAGCCGGCCTTTACCGCTTGTAGAAGGTAGGTTGCGGCCATACCAAAATGATTGCTGTTGCGAGCGGCGACAACCCCGACACCACAAGTTTCCGCCATCGCGATAGCCTCTTGCATGGCACGCCGCCCAACCAGAAAGCCGAACGCATTATCTCCGTCCAGCGATGCACAGGCAGCAACTGGCTTTTCCAGTTTCATCTCAGGAGCACCATTGACAAGCCCGCGTTGAACCCGCTCGACATATACCGGAAGCCGCGAGAGACCGTGCGTATGAACGCCGCGTAAATCAGCCTCGAGCAGACATTCTGCGATGGTTACCGCATGGTCGGTGCTGACCCCTTGTCCGGCAATGATTGCGGTAGCAAAATTAACTGCATCATCCAGTTGAACATAAGCCACAGATGAAGGCGACGCAGATTTGGTGGGATGCTCTGACATGATAGGATCTCTTTAACTAATGCTGGTTTTTTTGAAAATAGATTATGCTGATGGTGTTAGCTTGGCCAAGAGAAAGTCGGTATATGCGGTTGTTCCCAACGCGCCACCAACATCGGCTGTTCGTGTGCCAGGGCTGGCAACCGCCGCCGTGATGGTTTGTTCAATTGCGTCAGCCGCAGCACTGAAATTTGCCGCATTTCGCCGCTCACCAAGCCAGCGCAATAACATTGCCGCAGACCCGATAAGCGATGACGGATTGGCCTGATCCTTGCCCGCCAATGATGGCGCCGAGCCATGCTGGGCTTGTGCCATGGCGAACTGATCACCGGCATTCAATGATGCTGCCATACCAAGACTGCCAGCGATTTCAGCTGATTCGTCTGATAGAATATCCCCATACATATTGGTTGTAACAATCACATCGAACTGGCTTGGATCACGGATTAACAATGCCGCCATGGCATCAACAATCTGTTCCTCATATTCAAAATCAGGAAACTCTTCGCGAACGGCCCGCACCGCCTCAAGAAACAGTCCATCCGATATATTAAAAACATTGGCCTTGTGAACAACGGTAACCTTGCGCCGGCGCTGGGCGGCCAATTGAAACCCGGCACGGGCAATTCTGGTCGATGCGTGGCGCGTGATTTTACGCACCGACAATGCCATATCTTCGGTCGGCATAAATTCTGCTCGCCCAAAAAACATCGATCGGTCGGAATAAAACCCTTCGGTATTTTCCCGAGCAATCACCAAATCAATCTTGTCACCGACGCGTGGCGGCAGACCCTCATAGGATTTTGCCGGTCGGATATTGGCATAAAGATCAAGATGCTTTCGAAGGAATCCAGACGGATTGATACCTCCCTCATCCGCAGGCGGGTAATCATAGGTCGACACCGGCCCCATAACAATTCCATCAGCCGTCCTCGCCGCCTCAAGAACATGCTTGGGGAAGGTCGTGCCCGATGTTTTGAGTGACTTAAAGCCAATCTCATGTGTGGTGAATGTCAGGCCTAAAGCAAAGCGCTGATCCACCGCAACTAGAATGCGCCGGGTTGCCGCCGTAATTTCAGGGCCGATCCCATCACCCTCTAGACACAGGATTTCGACAGGATCGTTTGTCTTCACTGGCTCTGGCATGCATTTAATCCTTTCTTTGAGCATTTGCTGTTTAGAATTAGTCGCAAAAAATTGCTGATTTTTATTGAAATTCTAGATTCACAATGTCTTTTAGTTCTCTGAATTTATTGAAATAATAATCAGGAGACAATGATTTTATGCTGGTTTTACGATAGCCCTTGGTAAATAGTGCAAATAGCTGTCCAGCGGCAGCGGCGGTTTCACGGTCTGTCTCGCTGTCGCCAACAAACAGACATGATTTCACCGCGATCGACGCCATTGCGTAATTCAGCATTTCGGGATCGGGCTTGCGGCTAGCAAGCTGATCGCCGCCAATCACAGTATCAAAAAATTTGGTAAGGCCAAATTGATCAAGCACAAGCCTTGTTGGTGCCAACGGCTTGTTGGTGCAGATGCCGAGACGAAAGCCACTATCCTTCAGCCACTTAAGGCTATCAACTGCGCCGTCAAAAACCGTGGTGAAGTTGGCCGCGCCTGCCGAATAGAGACGCAAGAAATCAGCAAGGCCGGCTGCACATGACGCTTCATCCGCTGTCAGATTTTGCGCATTTAGCGCCCGCATAACCAAATTGGCCGAGCCTTTTCCAATAAAGCTGCGCACCGTTGCAAGATCAAGCGGCGGTGCATCCCGAAGGCGCAAAACATCGTTCACAGCCGCATGAATATCCCCAACACTATCAATCAGCGTTCCATCCAGATCAAATATGACCGCTTTTGCCACGCGCTTTAGTCTCCAGTAAATGATTAGCTCCGGAAGGAACTAACAAAGTCAGGCAGGTGATACCCGAAAGCTTAGTCAGCAATTAACGCTTTGCCGAATGATTTGTGCATGAAAAGACAAGTTTTTTTCACATCATCAGCAAAAGCTGTATTTTTATCCGGTGATCCAAAATCTGCACTAGCAATCAGCCTGTGAATCGGGAATATTCATCGGCTGTAGACCCTGCCCTTTTTGTTATTAAAACCCCGCCGGAAACCCCAACGGAAACGATTTCCGTAACTTATTCTCGGTAACTGTTTCTGGGTGTTAACTGCGTTTTTTTAGGAGCATGCTTATGCCCACGCCATCTCAGACAAATCCAGTACGCCCCCTTGGCACTCCACTGGCCGGTGTTCGTGTGCTTGAACTGGGCCAGATTGCCGCTGGTCCATTTACCGCGTCACTATTGGCTGATCTGGGCGCGGATGTGGTGAAAATTGAACGCCCCGACGGTGGAGATGGGATGCGCCAATGGCCGCCATTTAGCACAACCGATAATGGCGCTGCTTACAGCGAGAATTTTGCCTCGGTAAACCGAAATAAACGCAGTGTGGCGCTGAATCTCAAAAGCCCTGACGATATTGCGCTGCTGAGATCACTGGTCGCAGAGGCTGATATTCTTGTGGAAAATTATCGCCCCGGCGTTTTGCCTCGTCTTGGGCTTGGCTATGATGATTTACGCGCGGTTAACCCAAAGCTGATTTATTGCTCAATTTCCGGCTATGGGCAAACCGGCCCCTATGCCAGCAAAGGCGCCTTTGATGTGACGGTGCAGGCGATTGCAGGCATTATGAGCGTTACCGGCGAGCCCGGCGCCCCACCTGTGAAATGCGGGGTACCAATGGGCGATTTCTGTGCAGGTCTTTATGCCGGTTTCAGTGTTCTTGCGATGTTACGCAGCGCCGAGCAAACCGGACAAGGCGCGCATATTGATTGCTCGATGCTGGGCAGTCTGCTTGGTGTCTCGGCGCTTCAAACCAGTGAATATTTTGGCAATCGAATACCGCCCCAACGTCTTGGTTCAGCACATCCCCGGAACGCGCCCTATCAGGCATTTGAGGCTGCTGACACGCATTTTGTGATCGCTGCTGGAAATGATAAATTATGGCATGAGGTGTGCGCCGCCGTTGAAATGCAGACATTGGCAGAGGATGCCCGGTTCGTAACCCAGGCCGACCGGGCCAAGAATCAGGACGCCCTTGTTGCGATATTGGCACCGGTCTTCAAAAGCCGCAGCGCCACCGACTGGCTCGTTGAAATGGACCGGCGCAATGTGCCTTGTGCCCCGATCAATGATTTTTCCGAGGTTCTGAGTGACCCCCATGTTCAGCATATGGGAATTGTAAAGCCGCTGGAATTGCCGAACGGCGCCAAAACCAATGGCGTCAGCTTTCCGATCGCCATCACCGGCGTTGATACTGGCCAGATGCGGCCACCGCCCGTTCTGGGCGCGCATAATGATGAAATTATCGCCGAATGGCTTGGCCATCACAGCATCACAGATAAGGATGCGTGACATGAGCAACGCCCCAGCAGAAAAACCCGTCATCATTGAACATAAGGGCGGCGTCACCTCGTTAAAAATGAACCGGCCAGACCGGTTAAATGCGGTTAATGCCGACCTGATTGAGGGTTTGCTTGACGGTTTGGACGAGGCTGTCACACGCGGCGCGTCACTGGTTGTGCTTACTGGCGTAGGCCGTGCATTTTCCGCCGGATTTGACCTTAGCGGCCTTGACCAGCAAAGCGATGCCGAGCTGTTATACCGTTTTGTTCGGGTTGAGGAATTACTGCAAACCATCTATCGCTTACCGATTGCCAGCGCCGCACTGGTTCAGGGGCGATGCTTTGGTGCGGCTGCCGATATTGTTGCATCCTGCCGCCACCGGGTTGCCACGCCTGACAGCAGTTTTCGTATGCCCGGCCTGCAATTTGGCATCGTTCTTGGCACCCGCCGTCTGGCCCGGCTAATCGGTGATGATGCAGCGCTTGATCTGCTGGAAACTTCGCGCATCTTTACCGCCGATGAAGCAGCGGCGTGCGGCTTTGTCACCGATGTGATGCCGATTGATCACTGGCCAGATCACCTCGAAAAACTGGCCAAGGACGCAGCCGATCTTAAAGCTGATGCCAAGGCTGCTTTATTGGCAGCAACACGCGATGATACCTGTCTTGACCATGATCTTGCGACGCTTGTGCGGTCGGCGGCTAAGCCTGGCCTCGTTGCCCGCATTCAGGCCTTTGTCGCCACTCAGGTCAAAAAATAGCATTATCAGGTCCCCTATGCCGCTCTAACAACTCATTGCGATCAGGCCAGTGACCATCAGCAACTGCATCAAAGAACGCGTCACATTCTGCATTAAATCGATTTGGATCCTCAAGATTCAAAAGATGACCAGATTTTGGCCATACTGAAAGACCAGCGGTTGGGATCAACCGCTTCAACCAGAGGTTTGTATCGAGACAAGGGTCATCCTCATCGCCTACCATGAGCAACACGGGAGTTTTCATCGCGGCGAATTCAGTGTCGAAATCATGTAAGCTCGGTCGTGCAGCCTGAACCATTTTTTGCGTCAATCCGCTTCCAATACCCGGATGCTCTCCAAGCTGGATATAAAACTTCTCCCATTCCGCAAGATTCTTCTCCCGAAGCTGAATACGATTATGCCCATAGGCCAGATGATCAGCAGGCATAAATTCGCGGCCAGAAGCTGCTTCAGCAAGAATCCTACATTTTTTAATGAATTCAGAACGTCCTGCCGGAAACGCGCCTGAACCTCCACTTGCCGCGACTAACGAGCGCACTCGTTGTGGATGACGCAAACACATCATCAAGCCGGTAAATGCGCCCATGCTTAGCCCAACAAAATGCGCCCTATCAATACCCAGGCTATCGATAAGCACTAGCACATCATCAAGGGATTTCTCCCAACCATATTCAGCCTCAACGGTTGGAACTTCTGACGGTGGGTAGCCCCGACTAGCCAAAGCAATTGCGCAGTATTTCGCTGAGAAATGTCCCATTTGTTGTTGCCAGCTGCACACATCACCACCAAACTCATGCAAAAAAATCACCGCATTCCCTTGACCAACCTTTTCATAATAAAGTCGACAATTATTTGAATCAAAATAAGGCATTGTTTTTTCTCGCAGCTATTTCTTTCATCGGACTATATCCTCCAAGCTTTTAAAGCATTCTGACTAGACACCCGTGTAAAAGTTTCAAAACCATAAAACAATCTTGAGGCCTAGCCTTCTAATTTTCCTTGAGGGTGTTTAGGCGGCTATCTCGCCCGCAGCTGAAGCGATAATACTTATACTTGAATGTCTGCTTCTTATAAAAATCCTGATGCTCTTCTCGAACAGGGTAGAATGTGCTCTCAGGCTCAATTGGTACAATAGAATTTTTAGGCGCTAAACGCTCTGCTATCAGGCGCTCAGTTTCGTTCTTATAATAGATAGCGGGGCTGTAGGAGCGTCCACGGTCACAAAACTGACCTCCATTATCCTCATAATCGATTGTCTTAAAAACATGCCTTACTAGCTCTTCATATGAAATGATATTGGGGTCGTAGACAACTTGAGCCGCCTCGCGGTGATCACCCCATTTACCCGGCTCATATCGCGGGTTTGCAGTCGTGCCGCCAGTAAAACCGCTGATGACTTCGCTGACGCCGTAAAGGTTTTCTGTGTCTGCTTCAGTGCACCAAAAACACCCTCCAGAATAGGTAAAGGTTTCAGCGGTTGCCGCAGTTGAAGTCATGCTAGAAAACATAAAAAGCGCCGCCGCGGCAAAGGTGATTTTTTTCATGTTCTTATTACCTCATTAATTTAGCGTTAAGATATCTATCGGTAATTTGAGAGTAGAACTTAGTATAAGGCAATTTTGTAAGGAAAAATATCTCACAGCCAGGCAGTATTTAGGACGCTTTGTCTTTACGCCATGCGGCCAGCAAAGAGATGTCTTTCAATGCTTGATCGATCGCAAAGTTTGAAACGCCAGATGTGCCAGTTTTAAGTAATTCGATGATAGATGCTTGGCGCATTCTCGCCGGTCCGATAGCCCCCGAACTGTCAGTCAGAATATCAAAGGCCTGTTCGTCGGGAATTCCACGGTTGCCCAGAAGACCAACAGCCGCGCCAAGCGCCCCCCAATAAACCATCAATGGTAGGTTGATCGCCAGCTTCATGGCCACACCATTTACGACTGCGCCCAAATAGTCACTACAACGTGTCAGCTGCTCCAAAAGGGGACGCACCCGCTCATAGTCAGCGGCTCGCCTCAGAAAGATTTTGGTTTAGTTAAAAGGTCTAGTCTATCGATTGACTTTAAAGTGAATTCCAAGGGCTGATTTTGCCTTTTCACCGATAGATTGATTTTGATGCCAGCACTTCCAGACCCATGAATAACCTTATAAAATTTTTGTAGTGTTGAAACTGGTACTCCGTTAACGGCTGTAATTACATCCTTGGGCCGCAACCCCGCATTGAAAGCGGGTCCCCCCTCTCGGACACGGCGCACAACTACAGAACCCGCAAAGTCTTCAGATGTAATGCCTAAATAAGGCTTTATATCACTCTGTCTGCGCCCATATTGGATAAGGTCATCAAGAATAGGCTTAAGTAAATTAATCGGCACGAACATATTTCCTGGCGAGAAAGAACCCTCACTCGCAGCATCTGGTACGAAAAGCGAACCCACACCTAAAATTTCGCCATCGGTGTTTAATAACGGCGTCCCACCCCAATCCTCATTGGCTGGGAGGGTAAAAATTGGTTTGTCCAAATAATATTCCCACCAGCCAGAGAAAGGCCGCCTGGAGACCATTTTGGCCACTGACCCGACGCCGCGGCGCTTAGAAGGCATTACAAACAATGGTTCGTCTAATTGAATCTTATCAGAATCGCCCAGTTTTAAGCTCACCAAATCTGTTTTAAAAAGTGGCCTGATTATACCAAATCCACTGGTATGATCGTATCCAACCAGTATCCCTGGAAGAGATCTACCATCTGCTAATCCAATTTCTATTTCGCTAGCTTCAGTGACTATATACCCGATTGTAAGAATTAAGTTATTGTCAATTACAACGCCGTTACCTTCACGCTGTGTTCCTAAACTGAGTGCGGATCTGGCATCAGAAGGAACTTTAGAGCTTATGCTCACAACTGCATCATAATATTCTGCGATCTTGTCTTGTGTAACCTCAGCGATAGCTACCTGTATTACAAAAGTTGTTAGCAAAAAAACTTTTGATTGAAAAAACAGTAACTTAAGAAAAATATTTACCATGGCTGTCGCAATCCTCCACCCAAAAAAAGACAACCAACAAAATTAAACCTTATATTACGCGTTACTTTTTTCCAACGCAATTTATGGCCGTTGTGAAACATTTGGCACCATCAAAAATGACTTCGGCCAATGCGAGGAGCTTCCCGCAGGGTTTTCCTGCCACGAATGAATGGAAACGATTTCAGCCGCCCAAAAAGACCAAGAAAATTCTGGACATAGGTGTTGAAAACATACTGCAAGAGATCAAAAACGACCCAGCCCCCCTAAAATGACGATCCTTGTTTACAAAGAAACGTATTTCTAGCACCCATCAGCTAGCATTGTCGTCCATCCCTAGTGCATTATTAGCACCGCACATAAATACCATAGGGGGCAAGGATCAACAGAATACTCGCAACTATATTGGCAACCTTGAACACGCTGCTGGGTTTTGTTTTGATTTTTGGCAGCATTTGGTTTGCCAAGTTTAGGTATGAGCAGATCGCAACACAGCAGATTACTGCAATTGATTATGGGGCTCCGGAAGGGCAATATCAGGGCTTGATATAAAAAACGGGCGATACCCCACTCCAGATGCTGTCAGCACCACCCTTGTAAACAACGTTTACTTCGTCCCGCCTTTGCAAATCAGCTTCAAAGTAGAGATAAGGCTTCTCAGAGACAAATACGGCATCAGCACCAATCCAAATCTTTTTTCTACTGTCGCTAATCACACGAATCGTAGTATTGGCAGCCGGCAGTTCGAAGCCAAGAATGAGGTTTAGCCCCTTCAAGGCTCTGTTCAAATCTTCTATGCTTTGAGAACCTAACAAGGTAATTTCAAAATCACTGGTTTCCTTGTTTTCTATCACTTCTAAATACGCAAGCGCAGCAGAATTTGAAAAGAAATTTGAGAGTTCTGATGTTTTGCCCATTGGGATAAATGTTTCGACGACTAAAACTTCAGAATAATCAGTTTTTGAACGAGTAAATTTGGTGTCCTTGTGTAAAAAACCTTTTGTGATTTCCACTACCCTCTCAAGGGTCTTATCATCATCATCGCCAAACAAAGAGAACTTTGCGGTAAGCGGCACTTGAATAAGCTCACCATCAGCTGCTGCAACAACGTCAGTGCTGTAAACATTGAGCAATATTTCCTCGGGCTTGCAGCCGCTAACGGCCAGCAGAAAAACAATAAAACCTAAAAGTTTAAAAAGCTTTACGATTATCATATAAAACACCTGCACGATTTAGGGTCAGGAATATGGCTGTGAGTAGGGTGCGGGTCATTCAAGTCCTTCAATCACTCTGACATCACGCTCAACATCACCTAGTAGCGCAAATGCAGCCTGATAAGCATCACTTGTGATAGCAGCTCGAGCTGCATCGGTGCTCTCAAACTCAATAATAACTGTCCGCTGCTGAATACCACTCTCAAAGGTAGCCACCGGCATCCCCCTAGCTATGAATTTAGCACCAGCATTTGTCATAGCTTCCAGAGCTTTTGGAGCATATTCGCTTAGATTCTTATCATTCGGACCGTCTCGATATGAGACCACTATGTATCCTTTTGGCATCGCTTCCTCCATTTTTTAAAAAATCCTGCCACAAAAAAAAGCCAGCGCAAAGGCTGGCCGAGTCATAGGGAGACAAATGCGCGGGGATTGGGAGCGCATCTGACACATCAATGTGGCTCAGCAATGTTACATTTATTTGTCAGTTAAGCTTTTTTGTGTGAAGCGCTGTGGTGTGTGCCGAAATCTTCACGCTAACCGTCCATCATTGTGTGCGGCCCAAAGCTCAACAAGCATTTCTTCGGCCTCATCATTTGATAGAAATTGCGGTTTTTGCTCGAAATTTTCAAAAACGTTTGAGACAAAATGTTCCACAGAATTGGACTTCGACAAAAATCCTTCCGCTTTGTGCAGAAAAATATGAAGGTCCGTAGCCCATTTTTTCACCTCTTGGTTAAAAATCATACGCGCCTCCTGATGGGTTGAGTGACTATTGATCAGTTTCTTTAGCACACGGCCCAGTCATATAATAAGAAAATAGTGTAAATCTATAAATTGTAAATTTTAACATTTTATAAATTTACTTTTATATTTAGATGTTTTGGTCAAAATACACATTGGCAGTCAAACCGCGTTATTCAGAAGATACAATTGGGCCTTGAAGAGTTAAGGCCAGCGCAAAGGCTGGCCGAGTTTAGGGAGGAAATGCGTTAGATTCACCTTGAACACTTACAGCGCAATGTGACGGGTTTATGGCTGGAATGGTGTCATTGTATGGATTTAGCATGAGCAATTGTACGTAAATTTGTAC
>JADHOR010000037.1 GCA_016778895.1 Candidatus Puniceispirillum sp. | reverse complement strand
CGATGCTCGACCGCCTTGGCGCTGAGCAGGGTGGTTTTGTTATCGCAGCGATGTATAAATTCGTCACACTGGATGATATCGAGACGCTACGCCAGAGTTTGCAACGGCTTTGCGAGACTAATCAGGTTCTCGGCACGATTCTTCTGGCGGGTGAAGGTATTAATGGTACCATCGCAGCGCCACGTAACGGTATGGCTGCATGCCTCAACTGGCTTGAGGCCGATGGCCGGTTCGATAATCTTTCGTTGAAGTTCTCGTTCAGCCCTGATCAGCCTTTCCTGCGAATGAAGGTGCGGCCAAAACGCGAAATCGTCACGATGGGCTGTCCAGAGATTAACCCAGCCAAACGCGCCGGCACCTATGTCGAGTCAAAAGATTGGAACGATCTGCTTGCCGACCCGGAAGTGCTTCTTATCGACACACGAAACCACTATGAAACAGCGATCGGTATGTTTGATGGGGCGGTTGACCCGCTGACGACAAACTTTCGTGAATTTCCCGAATGGGCGCAGGTGCTGGCTAATCAGCCAGCTGATCGCCGCCCGAAGAAAATTGCGATGTATTGCACCGGCGGTATCCGCTGTGAAAAAGCTAGTGTTTTAATGCAGGATGTTGGTTTTGACGAAGTTTATCACCTGAAAGGTGGCATCTTGAAATATCTTGAAGATGTGCCAGCAAGCGATAGCAAATGGCAGGGAGAATGTTTCGTCTTTGATGGCCGTGTCGCAGTTGACCATGATCTGCAACCGGGCAGCTATCATATGTGCCATGCCTGCCGAATGCCATTATCGGCTGATGATCTTCGGCATGCTGATTTTGAACACGGTATCAGCTGCCCACATTGCAAACCTGATCTAGATCCGGCGCGTGCCGCACGTTTTGCCGAGCGTCAAAAGCAAATCAGGCTTGCGGCTGAACGGGGTGAAGCACATCTCGGCAGCAACCCGCGGCAACGCAAAAACTCCACCTAAAACGCCGAGAACCAGCTAGCCAGCGCGCTGGTGCGGTGCCAGATAATCCAGTACCGGTCCTTTTGGCACAATGCCTGACGGGTTCAAGTTACGATGGCTTGCATAATAATGCGTCTTGATATGAGGGATCACCACGGTAGCAGCGATACCGGGCATCTGATAAAGCTCACGCAAATAACCCGATAATGCCGGATAATCAGCAATGCGGCGCAGATTGCATTTAAAATGCCCCACATAAACCGGATCAAAGCGCACCAGCGTGGGGAAAAGCCGCCAATCCGCCTCGCAAAGCGTATCGCCAAGCAGATAGCGGTTGGTTTGTAATCGCGCTTCAATACGATCAAGCGCCGCAAAAAGATAGGTCACCGCTTCATCATAAGCCTGGCTAAGACTGGCAAAACCGGCGCGGTACACCCCGTTATTGACGTTGTGATAAACATCATCATTCACTGCCTCAATGGCCCGGCGCATGGCAACAGGCCAGAAATCCAGCCGGTTGCCCGTGACCTCGTCAAAGGCTGAATTGAACATCCGAATAATTTCCGATGATTCGTTCGAGACGATCACCTCGGTCTCCTTGTCCCATAAAACCGGTACGGTAACACGTCCGGTCATATCCGGTTTCGATTTCTGGTAAATCTGATACAGAAAATCCTTTCCATAGAGCGCGTCACCTGTGGCAAATTCATCGCGCTCGAAGCTCCAGCCATGATCCAGCATCAGCGGATGCACAACCGAGACTGAAATGTGATCATCAAGCCCCTTTAGATAACGGAAAATCATCACCCGGTGCGCCCAAGGACAGGCGTGCGATACATATAGATGATAGCGCCCAGACTCGGCCCTAAAACCGCCTGTGCCACTGGGGCCAGCGCTACCATCAGCAGTTACCCAATTGCGGAACCCAGCGTCTTCACGAACAAATTTCCCGTCGGTTTTTTCGGTTTCATACCATTTCGTCGACCAGTGTCCGTCGATCAGCAATCCCATATGGATTCTCCCTAGTCGAAACCAGTTTCACCGCCCTGCTGGGCGACAAACATGGATCGTCAGACCCTAGCTTGCAGCAGCAGCGCGGATCGCGGTAATATTCTCGGCATATGACGTGCCTTTGAACACCGCCGACCCCGCGACAAGCGCCCGCGCACCCGCGGCAAAAACCTTAGCAGCGTTATTGGCAGTAATCCCGCCATCAGCCTCGATGATGATCGGGCGGTCGCCGATCATTGCCTTTACCGCAGCAATCTTATCAAGCATCGTATCGATAAAACTCTGCCCGCCAAATCCCGGATTGACTGTCATCACAAGGATCAGATCAAGCCGGTCAAGAACGTGCTGCAACCCGTCAATAGGCGTGTGCGGGTTCAACGACACACCGGCTTTGCAGCCAAGCTCGCGGATGTGGCTCAGCGTCCGGTCAAGATGCTGGCAGGCCTCGGCATGAACAGTAATGATGTCAGAACCGGCAGTGGCATATTCCGCCAGCAACAGATCCGGGTTTGACACCATGAGATGTGTATCAAAAGTCTTTTGACTGAGCGGGCGCAGCGCCTTGATTAAGGGCGGACCAAAGGTTAGGTTTGGAACGAAATGCCCATCCATCACATCAAGGTGGATCCAGTCCGCACCAGCCGTATCAACAGCCTTGACATCATCCCCAATACGGCTGAAATCAGCCGCCAAGATCGAAGGAGCAATTATCAGAGTATCAGTCATTTTATTCTTTCCTAATTCAGCTGATCTGATGCTGGCATGCGCGGCGCCTCAACATTGCGTTTGGTTGTTCTAGTGTTAGTAAGACCAAATTACAAGCGATTCACCAATGCCGCCAAGCGCAACGCAAATCCAGCAAAGCGTTTGTCCGTAGCGCTGCAGATAATATAGGCAGAAATAACAGCCGCAAGACAGACTTTAGAAAAGCGCGACAACACCCATCAGTGACTGCGTAAAAATGTAGCCGATAAACCCCCATGACAAACCGATCCCAAATAGAGTACCGTAGCCCGATATTTCAAATTACTGCCGTAAAAATCGAGGACAGCCAACATGAGTTCATCAAAGCCACAATTTCAGTGGGACGATCCTTTTTTCCTAGATGCGCAGCTCAACGACGAAGAACGCATGGTGCGTGATGCCGCCAAGGCCTTTGCCGATGACATTCTGATGCCCCGGGTCATTGGTGATTTCCGTGACGAGGCATTTGACCCTGCTATATTGAAGGAGATGGGTGCGCTTGGCCTGCTTGGCCCAACAATCCCGGAAGAATTTGGTGGTGCTGGCGTAAATCATGTTGCTTATGGGCTTGCTGCCCGCGAAATCGAACGGGTGGATTCGGGCTATCGTTCGGCCATGTCGGTACAGTCATCTCTAGTCATGCATCCAATCTATAGCTTTGGCAGTGATGCGCAAAAACACAAGTTTCTGCCGAAGCTGGCAACCGGTGAGTTGGTTGGCTGTTTTGGCCTGACCGAGCCTGATTTCGGGTCTGATCCGGGGGGTATGGCAACCAAGGCCGTCAAGACTGATGGCGGCTATTATTTATGCGGGTCCAAGACCTGGATTTCAAATGCGCCTTTCGCCGATATTGCCATTATCTGGGCAAAGCTGGACGGTGTTATCCGCGGCTTTATCGTCGAGCGCGAAAACGCTGGCAACGGCTTTAGCACGCCAAAGATCGAGGGCAAACTTTCACTGCGTGCATCGGTTACTGGCTCGATCCAGATGGATAATGCTTTTGTCTCAGAAGATAATATTTTGCCGAATGTCAGCGGCTTGAAAGGTCCGTTTTCGTGCCTTAACAAAGCCCGCTATGGCATTGCGTGGGGCGTGATGGGTGCATCTGAGTTTTGTTGGCACGCCGCCCGTCAATATACCCTTGATCGCAAGCAGTTTAACCGCCCGCTTGCCGCAAATCAGCTGATCCAGCTAAAACTTGCCGATATGCAGACCGAGATTACCCTTGGGTTGCAGGCCGCGCTTCGGGTTGGCCGGCTGCTTGATGAGAATAATTGCGCCCCAGAAAATATTTCGCTGATCAAACGCAACAACTGTGGCAAGGCCCTTACCATTGCCCGCACTTCGCGTGATATGCATGGTGGTAACGGCATTGCCGAGGAATATCACATAATGCGGCATATGATTAATCTTGAAACGGTCAACACCTATGAAGGCACACATGATGTTCATGCGTTGATTCTGGGGCGGGCGCAAACCGGGTTACAGGCCTTTACCGGGGCTTAAGCCAGTCGCCTAGATGTGCCGCAGGGCGAGGTGAAAATGCCTTCAATGGCGCAGCTTTAGACTGAAGAACCGGCAAGGCCATTTATCGCGTCTAGCCGGTTTTTTTGCGCCACAATGCCAACAGATAAGCCGGATCAATAATTACCGCACCAACGCCGAAAATAACTACCAGACCACCAGCTAGAACGGTTGGGTCAGGGACCTCACCAAGCATGGTTACCGCGCCGAAAATCGCCGCGACCGGCAGCAACAGCAAAACCGGCATAACCATAGGCACCGGATAACGCCCCAGCACATAATACCATGCCGAATAGCCGAGCGCTGTCATCACCACGCCCAGATAAACCACCGTCATCCATGCCTCAATTGGCGCGGCCTTTATGGCTGGCAGCGGATCACCATCAATCAGCAATGAGGCCAGCAACATTTG
The DNA here is from genome assembly GCA_016778895.1 of Candidatus Puniceispirillum sp. GTDB lineage: Bacteria > Pseudomonadota > Alphaproteobacteria > Puniceispirillales > Puniceispirillaceae > UBA3439. The sequence goes on along the minus strand of JADHOR010000037.1, from coordinate 9,758 downwards.
AGGTCCCGCCATGACACCAATCCATGCGGTTAACTGGAACCCGCTTAATGCCCCATCAATCCGGCGGATCAACACCTGACCAAACGCCCAGGTAAGCGCCCCTGACAGCACTAGCATGACGCCAATCCATTGCCCTTCAAGCGCCGGGGCGTCAAGGATAACAGCAACACCGCCCAAACCGGCCACAATACCCAAGACCTGGCGCAGACTTGGCCGCTCGCCGAGTAGAATTGCAGCAATGATAACGCCGAAAATCACTTCACTTTGAACCAAAAGTACCGCCGGCGTCGCCGCCATCCGCGCCAATCCAGAAAATGTCAGCCCGTATTGCAAGGTTGCTGCGATGAAGGAAATCCAGCATAGAGTCCATAAATGGCCACGCGGGATCGGCACAAACCACACCAGCAACAGCGCTGCAAGCACAAAGCGCAACCCCATCAATAACAATGGCGGAAAATGTCCAAGTCCTGCCTTGGCGAACGCAAACCCAAACCCCCATGTCAGCGGCACGATCAGTGCAATCAGGATATGACGGAATTGCATGGCTTTACCCTGCGACCGGGTGTGCGTTTTTCATATGCGTCAAAAGCCGGTCAAGAAACCCCAGCCCCTCAGCCAGTGCAGCAATTTCGATGAATTCATCGGGCTGATGCATTTGTGCCATGCTGCCTGGGCCAAACACGATAGTCTCGATGCCGGCAGCCTGAAAATGTCCACCATCAGTGCCAAATGAAACAACCTCTGGACGCTCATTGGTCCACAGACGCGACACCAGATTAGCAGCAGGTGAATTTGGCCGTGCCTGCATTCCCGGACACCATGACTCGACAATCAAATCAATCCCGGTACCGGCGTGAATAGCCTGCATTTCCGGCACCAGCTGTTCATCAACATAGCGCTGGATTTCGGTCAGAATTTCATAAGGATCATCCTCAGGCAACGGTCGTATTTCCCATAAAAAGCGGCAACGATCAGCGATAATATTGCGTGCTTCACCACCTTCGATACGACCAACCGAAATTGTGGTGTAAGGTGGTGAGAACGGCGTGTCATGGCGCGGATGCGCCACCAAATAATTCGCCTTTTCCTCAAGATGGCTGATCAGGCGTGCAGCATAATAAAGCGTATTTACCGTGCCGCGTGGATCAGAAGCGTGACCAGCGGTTCCGCGTAATTCGGCAATCATTTCCAAGCCACCCTTATGCCCAATGAATGGTTTCATCCCGGTAGGCTCGCCGATTACCGCAATAGCCGGCCGCACTCCAAGCTGGTTCAGCAATGCTGGCATTTGGGCAGCCCCGAAACTGCCCACCTCCTCATCAAAGGTAAAGGCGTAATGCACTGGTATGGCAAGATCATTGGCCGCCGCCTGAAAATCGGGCACCTTCGCCAGTGCGAGCGCTAAAAACCCTTTCATATCGACCGCACCTCGCCCATAAAGCCGCCCGTCCTGTTTGTGCAAAACAAACGGATCACGCGACCAGCTGGCCGGATTTGCTGGCACTACATCCAGATGCCCCGATAACAGGATTCCGCCATCAATCTCTGGGCCAATGCTGGCAAAAAGGTTAAATCTCTTGCCATCATGATGTGGATCTAGGTGAACGCGAACCCCATAGCCTTCAAGATAGGTCTTTATATAACCAACGATATCATTATTTGGCTGGCCGCTGATCGACGCGAAGCCAACCAGATCCCCCAACAGCGCCTCAACAGCACCAAGCCGATCGGTCATGATTGCACCAGATGGACATGCTGCGGGAAATTAGCCAGTCGATCACAACCAGAGCGTGTAACGTGCAAGGTCTCGCTGAGCTCCATGCCCCAGCCATCCATCCACATACCAAGAATAATATGCACAACTGCATTTTCCGGCACCAGCACCGCCTCGCAAGGCCGAAAGCTAAGTGTATGCTCGCCCCAATCTGGCGCATAGGCGGCACCGATGGAATAGCCAATACGGCTTTTCTTTTCGAGCCCATAACGATCCAACACCTTTTGCCATGCGGCGTGAACATCACCAGCGAGCACATCAGGCCGTAACGCATCCATCACCGCGTTCATTCCTTCTTCAACCGCCTTGGCCGTATCGACAAGTAACTGTGACGGCTTTCCGAGATGCACCGTTCGCGCCAGCCCGACATTATAGCGTTTGCGGCAACCACCAAGCTCAAAGGCAACAGTCTGACTAGCCTCAAGCGGTGATTCGTTCCACATGGGATGCGCTGTGGACGCCGCCTCACCCGCCAATATCAACGGATGAATCGCGGTCTGATCACCACCAAATTCAGCCGTGCCACGAATTTGTGCCGCAACCACATCAGCCATCAAATCACATTGCCGAACACCGGGCCTGGCGCCGTCCCATGCAGTCTGCATGGCAATTTCGGCGATCCGGGCAGCCTCACGCATTGTTGCTATTTCCGCTTCGCTTTTGATCAGCCGCACCCAGTTGACCAGCAGATCAGCATCAATCCATTCCACCTTTGGCAGCCCATCACGCAAATATTCAAGCGCTCGCGGCGACAAATAATAAACATCACTTTCATAGCCAACTTTTGCCGACGCAAAACCGGCTTCTGCTATCCATATAGCCAGAAATGCCGCCGGATGCGTATCGGCACGCTGGACCAGCGTTTCGGGGTAGGGAATAATCTGTTCAGGCGTCAGATAAGTGGTAAAGCGCGCCGCGCCTGCATCCATTTCCCGGCCAAGCCAAAACGGGCCTCTATCAAGATCGACAAGCATCATCTGAGGCGTGTAGAACGACCACGCATCATAACCACATAACCAATTGATATTTGACGGGTCTCCAAGGATCAGCGCATCAAGGCCGCGCGCGCGCATCACCTCACGCACGCGACGCAAACGCTCATCATATTCAGCTTTTAAAAACGCCGGTGCCATACTGTCTCCTATTGCTAGCTTCGATATACCACTCCCGGGCATACACATAACATTTCGTATAGCAGGTTCGCCGCCAAAAGCGCGGTGTTGCCATCCTTGTCATATGGCGGTGACACCTCAACAAGATCACCACCAACAAGATTAAGCCCACGGCAGCCACGGATAATTTCCAGCGCCTGCACCGTCGTCAGCCCACCAAATTCGGGTGTTCCGGTACCGGGAGCATAGGCTGGATCGAGGGCATCAATATCAAAGCTAAGATAAGTTGGGTGCTTGCCAAGCCTGTCTTTGACATCCTGCATCAAAGGGCTTGCCGATTTGTGCCATAGCTCTTCTGCCTGAATAACGGCAAAGCCCTGATCACGCGACCAGTCAAAATCTTCAGCCGCATAGCCGGTGCCGCGAAGCCCTATCTGAAAACTGCGCGCTGTATCAATCAGATTTTCCTCGACCGCCCGGCGAAATGGCGTGCCGTGAGCGATCTCTTCGCCAAACATATGCTCATTGACATCAGCATGGGCGTCGATGTGTAGAAGGGCAACCGGCCCATGCTTTTTTGCCATTGCACGCAAAATTGGCAATGTCAGCGTATGATCGCCGCCCATTGTCAAAGGAATAACATCATGCAGAAGCAGTGCATCAAAATAGGCTTCGATGCGATGAACCGAGTCTTTCAGATCAAAAATATTAATGGGCACATCACCAAGATCAGCAACCATCAAACTGTCGAACGGCGCTGCGCGGCTCGCCATATTATAGGGGCGAAGCAAAACGGATTCGGCCCGTATCTGTTTTGGCCCAAAGCGTGTTCCTGACCGGTTTGACGTGCCAATATCCATCGGTATGCCAACAAAACAAACATCCAGACTGGCTGCGCTTTTGGCAGCAGGCAATCGCATCATTGTCCCAGGGCCGGCAAAGCGCGGCATTTCATTGCCGCCAAGGGGCTGGTTTCCTGCCATTAATAGACTACCACCGAACGGATAGACTCGCCCGCATGCATTAGATCAAAGCCCTTGTTAATTTCATCAAGCGACAGTTTATGGGTGATCATCATATCGATATCAATCTTGCCATCCATATACCAATCGACAATTTTTGGAACATCCGTACGGCCACGCGCACCGCCAAAAGCAGTGCCCCGCCAGCTGCGCCCGGTAACCAATTGAAACGGGCGCGTACTAATTTCCTGACCCGCGCCAGCAACGCCAATGATAATCGACTCGCCCCATCCTTTATGCGCACATTCCAGCGCCTGACGCATAACCTCGACATTGCCGATACATTCAAACGAATAATCAGCTCCGCCGCCGGTCAATTCGACAAGATAGCCAACAAGGTCACCTTTGATCTGGCTCGGGTTTACAAAATGCGTCATGCCAAATTTTTCGCCCCACGCCTTTTTGCCGTCATTCATATCAACGCCAACAATCATCCGCGCACCAATCATGCGCAAGCCCTGGATCACATTCAGCCCAATACCGCCAAGCCCAAAAACAACGGCAACACAGCCTGGCTCGGCTTTGGCAGTGTTAATCACCGCACCGATGCCGGTTGTGACCCCGCAACCAATATAGCAAATCTTGTCAAACGGCGCCGCCGGATTCACTTTGGCCAGCGCAATTTCCGGCAGAACGGTAAAGTTGGAAAAGGTCGATGTGCCCATATAATGCAGGATCGGCTCGCCCTTGATAGAAAACCGGCTGGTACCATCTGGCATCAGGCCCTGGCCTTGGGTTGTGCGGATCGCCTGGCATAGGTTTGTTTTCGGATGCAGACAATACTCACATTCGCGGCATTCCGGCGTATATAGCGGTATTACATGATCGCCAACCGCGACACTTGTAACACCTGAACCAATCTCGCGAACGATACCAGCACCTTCATGGCCCAGAATTGCCGGAAACAAGCCTTCGGGATCAGCGCCGGATCGGGTGAATTCATCAGTATGACAAATGCCAGTTGCCATGATCTCGACAAGCACTTCGCCAGCGCGCGGCCCCTCAAGATCGACCTCCATAATTTCCAACGGCTTGCCCGCGGCAAGCGCAACTGCTGCACGTGTTTTCATAATACCCCCTCGCCAGCTCAAAACTGATCAGTTTAATTTCATCTCTTGCTTGCCAAAACGATGGCATAATAAACTTGCCGAGTTCAAGTCTGATTAACACTAGTCCAGCACAGGAAAAAACTGGGTGATTTTTCACCTCAACAAAGACATAATTCACCATGACCTATTTTTTAAAAGACCTAGCCGCCCAGCTTGCAACAGGATCCCTTCGCGCCCGTGCGCTGGTCGAGGAGTGCCTTGCTGCGATTGACCGTCCTGATGGAGAGGGTCGGAGCAGCTTTATCGAGACCTACCATGAGCGCGCCCGTGCTGAGGCCGATGCAGTTGATCATGCGCGGCAGCAAGGCTGGAGTCTGCCTGCATTTGCTGGCATTCCGCTATCAGTCAAGGATCTGTTCGACGAATCTGGCAGTGTAACTAGGTCGGGATCAAAGGTGCTAAACGACGCCGCACCCGCCAGCAGTGACGCGACCGTTCTGGCGCGGTTAAAGGCAGCCGGTTTCATTGTCATTGGCCGGACTAATATGACCGAGTTTGCCTTTTCCGGCCTTGGCACGAATACACATTATGGTGACCCGCGTTGCCCGTTTGAGCGCGACATCAACGACCGGTCAAAGGGGCGGGTTGCCGGGGGATCATCATCAGGCAGCGCGGTCTCGATTAGTGACGGCATGGCACCTGCAACGATCGGATCAGACACTGGCGGTTCGACCAGAACACCCGCTGCTTTTTGCGGTATTGTTGGTCTGAAACCCACCACAACCCGCATGCCGTCACAGGGTATTTTTCCGCTATCGCGCTCATTTGATGCTGCCGGGCCAATGGCAAATAGCGTATCTTGTTGTGCCATTCTTGATAGTTTGATGGCAGGTGGCAATGGCGATGAAAACCCCCCTTTTGCGGTAAAGGGTCTGCGACTTGCCCTACCAAAAGGCTATGTGTTTGAAGATCTTGACCCGCATGTTGCAAACAGCTTCGCTGCCGCCATTGACCGGCTGTCTACTGCAGGTGCAAATATTGTCGATATATCCCTTGCCGAGATTGAGGCAATGAGGCCAAGCAATAATACAAAAAGCATTGTTGCCGCGGAGGCTTACCAGATACACAAAGTCCGCCTAGAAGCGGGAATGGGCAAGGATTACGATCCTTTTATCGCCTTTCGTCTGCAAGGTGGCAAAAACATCCTAGCAAGCGAATATATCGAAATGGTTGAGACGCGGAAAGCTGTCTGGCAGTCGGTTCAGGCGGCCGTTCGCGGGTATGATGCCCTAGCGCTGCCAACCTCGCCGATCCTGCCACCGGCTTTATCCAGCCTTACCGATACAAAGTCTAAAACTGTCGAAAGCGCCCGAAGCCTTCGCAATACCGCAATCTCCAACTATCTTGACCGTCCAACAATCACCATCCCCTGCCATACGGCGGGTAGTGGCCCTGTCGGGCTGTCACTGATCGGATCACGCCAACATGACCGCAAATTGCTGGCTATAGCCGGCGCGGTCGAGGCAATTGTTCGCGGATAGATATCAGGATGCGCACTATTTAGGCGTGCTATTTGGGTTGAACATACTATTTGGGTGGGGTTAGGCCAATTGGGGGCGGCGCAAAATAAAGCGCACCCCATTGCCAATTTGGCGTGGGATAGCTTCTCCAAGAACCAGCATTGACGGCGTGGCCACCAGCGTCAGGACGGTGGCAAAGGTCAGACCGCCAGCAATAGTACTGGACAGCTGTGTCCACCATTGTGATGATGGCGCGCCAACCAGAATTTCACGATCAACCAGAATAATCGTCATCTCAAATACCATCGGGATCAGCCCAAGAATGGTTGTCACCGCGGTCAGGATTACCGGCCGAAATCTAACCAGCCCGGAGCGGAACGCCGCCTCTGTAGCGCCATAGCCACGTTTGCGATATTCATTAAAGGTATCGATCAGCACGATATTATTATTCACCACAATACCAGCCAGCGCGATCACGCCCAGCCCTGACATAACAATACCAAACGGGCGATTGGTAACCCACAATCCTAAAAATACACCACCAGTCGACAGAATAATTGCCGACATCGTTACAATCGCCTGCCAACCAGAATTGAACTGGATCATTAATACGATCACCATCAGCAACATAGAAATGCCGAATGCCTTACCAAGAAAGCTCTGGGTTTCGGCAATATCCTCATCCTCACCGCCAAATTGCACATCAACCGCCCCCTTAACGGGGGTTTCGGCCAGTGACTGGCGTAACTTGTTGATCAGATCAACCGGCAACAATCCGCTCTCAACGCTGGCATTGATATACATATAGCGCTGGCCGTCCTTACGCTCGATATCACCGCCCTTGACCCTCGGCTCAAGAGTGGCGAATACCGATAAGGGCACATATGAGCCATCAACGGCTGGCACGCGTAATTCTCTCAGCCGATCTAGGTTTCGTTGATCCCCCATAAAGCGCATCACCACATCTAGCTCATCTTCGGAATCATCAGGCCGATAATCAGAAATACGCATACCGCGCGTCAGCATCTTGATCATCATGCCAAGACCCGAGATCGAAACACCATGACGGCTGGCCGCATCACGGTCGGTTACCAGCGACCATTCCGTACCTGGCAAGGGGCGGCTATCGGTCACATCAACAAAACCGCCAATATCATTCATCCGGCCAATGATATCATTTGTTGCCGCGCCGATCTCGGCAAGCGAATTTCCGACAATATCAATGCGGATGGGCTGCGCTGATCCCGGGCCCTGCTGCTGTTTCTGGATGCTGAATTCAGCCCCCGCAAGCGTTGAAACACGGGCCCGCATTCCGTCTATCAACACCGACGCCTTATCGCGTTCCTGCCAATCGGCAAATACGGTGCGGATTGTGCCAACAGAATCCCGTGGCGCCTGATTTCCCGCCCCACCTGAGCGGAAAGATTTGCCGAAGAAATCACGGATCCCCGGCTGGGTTAAAATGCTATCTTCGGTGGTTTTAACCAAAAGATCGCGTTCCTTGGCCGACAAATCGCCCCGTGCCAGCACCTGAACCTGCGCCTGATCCGGTTCGATATCGGGGAAAAAGGACACTCCAAGACCGGCGGAAACATAACCGGTGAAAGACACTACCATAAACGTGATGACACTGGTCATAACGATGAATGGCCGGCGCACTGCAAATTTCAAAATCGCACGATAAAAACGCGGTGCCGTTGCCGAAATTGCCGCAGTATCAACCCGCCTTTTGCCAATAAACCCGCCAAGCACCGGGATAAAAATCAACGCCATCATCAGTGACGCGGTCAATACAGCAATCACCGTCATCGGCAAATATTGCATAAACTGCCCGACGATCCCCGGCCAGAATAACAACGGCATAAATACCATTAACGTGGTGACGGTTGACGAAATGATCGGCCATGCCATGCGCTGCGCACCAATCTTATAGGCCTCGCGTCGATCCTTACCCATGGCGATTTGCCGGTCGGCATATTCAGTCGTGACGATGACCCCGTCGACCAGCATCCCCGCCACCAATATCAGCGAAAACAACACGACGATATTCATCGTGATACCAAGCGCATTCAGCGCGGTGATGCCAACGAAGAATGATCCTGGGATCGCCAGCCCCACAAGCGTCGCATTTCGCAGCCCGAGCATCGCAAGAACAACCACCATAACAATGATCACCGCCGCACCAACATTATTGCCAAGATCGCGCAACATACTGCGCACCTGCTTTGAGTCATCAAATAAATAGCTGACCTTTACCTCGGCACCGATTTGCGGAGCGGCTGAATCAATGATTGCGCGTGCCGCCTCAACCACCTCGATCACGTTCGAGCCAACCCGTTTGCGTACATCAAGGACAATCGCCTTCTCACCATTCACCCGTGACCAACCTTGCGCCTGCTGAAACGTACGACGCACCACTGCCACATCGCCAAACCGTATGCTGTTCCCATCCCTTGCTTTTATCGGCATATTAATCAGATCATCAACCGATTCCAGAACACCCGGAACCTTGACAACAAGCCGTCCGCCACCATCATCAATCGCCCCGGCGGTCACCAGCTGGTTGTTGTTGCGCACAAGCTGAATTACCGCTGCCGGGTCCAGTCCATAGGCCTCTATTGCTGCCGCATCGACCAGAATCTCCAGAATTTCTTTGCGGTCACCGCCAATATCAACTTTCAGAATACCGGGCAACGCCTCCAACCGGTCTTTGATCCGGCGCGCTGCCTGCAACATTTCGCGTTCAGGCACAGGTCCATATAGTGCCGCGGTCAAAACCGGAAACAGTGACAGGCTAACCTCGACAACCTTCGGCTCATCCGCATCGGGCGGCAGATCGGGCTTGGCGTCATCAACCGCCTTGCGCACATCGGCAATGGCCTGATCAATATTCTCACCAGCGGCAAATTCCAGTGAAACTGACCCGTACCCCTCGGCCGAGATTGATGTCATCTTGTCCAGACCCTCAACCGACCGAAGCTGTTTTTCCAGTGGCTTAACCAATAGACGTTCGGCGTCTTCAGGCGAAATGCCGTCATACGACACCGATACATAAGCAACCGGAATATCAATGTCGGGTTTGGCTTCTTTGGGGATACTTAAATAGGCGGAAACGCCAACCGCAAACAGCATCACCATAGCAACCAGAACAGCCCCGGCGCGGGAGAAGGCCGCCTCGATGATTTGTATCATGATCCGCTCGCCAGCTTATAAGTAACTGCAGCGCCATCCTGAACAAAGCCTTGGCCAACAGTCAGCAAGATAGCCCCATCCGGAAGGCC
>JADHOR010000036.1 GCA_016778895.1 Candidatus Puniceispirillum sp. | reverse complement strand
ACTCTCGCCACGTGATACTTGCAAAATATAGCTTGAGATCGATAGCTCCGTGATGTCGAAACGGGCCTCTTGAACAGCGATCGGAAAGAGCTTGCCAGTCGGCAAAATGTGACTTTCAAATTCCACGCCGGAAATAGAAACCCGCCCATCGTGCAGTGGTATACATCTATCATGATCCCAGGTTGCAAGTGTCAGCCGCATATGTTTGTTTCCTATCTTGTTACAGCAGTTTTAATGATCTTGTATTCGTTGGCAAAAGCTAGTGGTACACTAATCACATTCGTGAGACTGCACAGTTCCCAAAATTAGACTTATACCAATTCTTTTAGCATTGTTGGCAGACCTTTTAAGTAAATTATAAATACAAACTCCAGCCAAATATAAAGGATAGTAAAGGTGGCAGAAAAAGAACCAAGAAAAATATCCGATCTCATTCGTGAACGATTTGCCGAGCCGAGTGACATCGGCAAAGACCGTTTGTCAAGTGGAACCCATGCAACGCAGCTTGCGCATCGTTCTCACCGTCATTTCAAAAATACTCCAGTTGCCGAGGAAACCTTACAGCTTTTATATGCTTGCGCCCTATCAGCACCTAGCAAATCTGACCTGCAGCAAACGGCGATCATCCACTTAGAAGAACCCGTCGCAAGGGACTTTATCCAACGCAGCATTCCGGCAATGCCGTGGATTTCCTCAGCGCCAGTATTTCTTTTATTTTGTGGGGACAGTCGGCGTATTCGGGATGTTTGTGAATTTCACAATACCGGCTTTGCACATGATCCGCTGGATGCACTTGTTAATGCGGTAGCTGACAGTGCAATTGTCATGCAGAACTTTATCATTGCCGCTGAAGCGGAGGGGCTGGGCTGCTGTCCGATAAGTGCAGTTCGCGAGATCACTGAAAGCCTTGCAGACTTCTGCGCACTGCCCGATGGCGTCTTTCCTCTTGCCGGTTTATGCGTCGGCTACGCTGAAGATGATCCCGCTATCAGTGTTCGCTTACCGACAAGGGTCATCGTGCATAAAAATAGATATGACGCATCGTCTTTGGCTGATGAAATCGCTGAATATGACCGGCGGCGTCAGCAAAAAAATCCATATAGACATCAGCGCCAGGCAGATAAATACGGGCTTTCAGACAACTATGGCTGGTCAAGTGACAAGGCTCGACAAACTTCGACTACGGACCGTATATCCTTTAGCAGTCATGTGCGAAAACATGGCTTCCAACTCTAGCTGTCACGAATCTGAAAAACACAGCCGTCAGGCGTTCTAGGCATGTCAGCAACGCACGCCAACAAATGTTTCCGAGCCCGGGACGAAGAGACAAATAAAACGGCAACCTTGGAGCATTTGCCGTTCATCAGAAACAGGTTGCATGGTCTAGATTAAACGCTTTTATTATTCAGGATCAAATAATCAGATAATCGCAAATTTGCCAACGATCATTCATCAAACAACAGGAAAATAAAAAAACTTGCACCGCAATCTTAGAACAAACCGACCCCTGATAATGGGACAAAACGGTGCTGTTGCGACCAACCATCCACAAGCAACAGCCATCGGCATTGAGATATTGCGTTCAGGTGGCAACGCATTTGATGCTGCAGTCGCAGTTTCATTGGCACTCGGGGTTGTTGAGCCAGCAATGTCAGGCCTTGGTGGCGATGGCTTTTTTCATGTCTGGCTGGCCAATACCGGACAAACGATAGTTTACAACGGTACTGGCCCCGCTCCAGAAGCCGCCAACAAAGACTGTTTCACCAAAACTGGCATTCCAATATCGGGCCCGCTCAGCACCTCAACGCCGGGTCTTGTTGGCGGGTTATCGGCGCTTCATCAGAACCATGGAACACAAAGCTGGTCACGGTTATGTGACGCTGCGGCTGAGCTGGCAAATAGCGGGTTTTTCGTCACCCGTACCTACCAGACATTTGCCGAGGGCAACCTGGAAAAGCTTAATGCCAACACAGTCAGTAGAGAGATATTTACCGATGATGGCAGTGTCCCGGCCGTTGGTACAAAAATTATTCAGCCGCAGCTTGCAACAAGTTTACGAAAATTAGGTGATGATGGCGCAGATGGATTTTACCGGGGCGCACTTGCAGGAATATTGAGTGAGGATGCTCAATCTAGCGGACTGATGCTCACTGACTCAGATTTTGCAAATTTCCGACCCGAAACTCAGGCCTCAATAAGCACAACCTATCGGGGGTTTGATATTTTCCAAACGCCGCCGAATTCTACAGGGTTTGTATTTCTGCAGGAATTAAAGATCCTCGAGCAATTCGACATTACAAAATTCGATTATGGCTCAGCAGACCTCATACATCTGATGGTAGAGATAAAAAAACGCGCATTTCTTGATCGTGAGCGCTATGGAACCGACCCACGATTTACCGATTCAAACGTTGGAGAAATTCTGCGCAAAGACCATGCGTCAAGCAAGGCAGCAACAATCGACATGTCAACATCATCAGATATTCCACTAATGCAATTCCAACAAAAATCCAAAAACACCACTTATTTCTGCATCATTGACAAAGACGGGAATGCTGTTTCTGCAATACAAAGCATAAACAGTGCATTTGGTTCAGGTGTCACCGGTTCAAAAACCGGCATTTTATTCAATAACAGGATGGCATATTGGCATCTCGACGATGAACACCCCAATTTTCTGCGTCCCGGCAAGCGTGTCAGGCACACGATGAACGCCCCTATCATCGCGCAAAACGGCAAGTTGTGGGGAGTATTTGGAACACCTGGCGCAGACAATCAGGTGCAAATCAATTTTCAAGTTGCGGTCGCCTTGATGGATTATGGCTTTGATCCACAACAGGCCGTGGAAGTAGCTCGATGGACGAGTTCTCAGGCAAATCAAGCAGCCAATTGGCCGCATGATGGAAACTCATGCCTGACCCTGGAGAGTGGTATCGACGACAACGTGCTGAGAGATCTTGAGCAGCGCGGCCATAAACTAAAAATCGTCGCTCCGCTTGCTGGCCCCTGTAGCGTGGCCTGCATTCGGCTATTAGACAATGGCATAATGATGGCTGGCAGCGATCCGCGGCGTGATGGGTGGGCGGCAGCATATTGAACGGTTCAGCTTAATTAATGTAATCGGTGCCACTCTTGTTCCCATGGCGTAATACGTCGCTATATTCCAATATTGCGGCGCTAAATGCTTGGCCTGGGTTAGAAAAGCCGGTTGTGGGGCAATCAGGTTTGCGCTGCAAAAAACGCACCCTACTCATGCAAAAACAACCCTTCTTTGCGCAATCTTTTGGGGCTTAGGGTCTACAAATAGGGAGGGCGTCCAATTCTGACAAATCAACATTAGTGATTCACTCTTCTAGCCCAGCCGATAAAAAATTTCGGACCCTTGACTCTCACTCTCTTCTATCTAACGTTGATTCTATAAACCACCGGAGGATACTCTTGCCCATTGAGAAGTGTCCAGACAGGGAGACATTAAAATGAAAAAGATACTAACATCGATAATAATGGCAGGATCTCTCCTGCTTGGGAGTGGTGTAGCCCATGCTGACAAATCGGGTGGCACCCTATCATTCCTCGTTCAGCCCGAACCGCCAACTCTAGCATCTTATGTATCAACCTCGGGGCCTATTGGCCTAGTAATGCCAAAAGTCTATGAAGGGCTTTTTGACTATAACAATGACGGTTCGATGGTACCGATCCTCGCTGAAAGCTACGAGGCCAGCGCGGATGGCAAAACTGTTACTTTCAACCTTCGCAAAGGCGTAAAATGGCATGATGGAAAACCTTTTACCTCGGCTGATGTGCAATTCTCGGTCATGGAAGTACTGAAAAAAGTTCACCCACGAGGCCCAAACTCATTCCGCGAAGTGACCAGTATTGATACGCCTGACGAACACACGGCTATTTTTAACTTAAAAAAGCCTGCTCCTTACATGATGCGCTCATTTTCTGCTTATGAGTCACCAATGGTACCCAAGCATCTTTTAGAAGGCCAGGACATCAAAGCTGCTCCATTAGCCAACAAACCTGTTGGCACAGGTCCGTTTAAATTTGTCGAGTGGAAAAAAGGGCAGTACATCCGCCTAGATAAGAATAAGGACTATTGGCAAAAGGGGTTGCCGCATCTTGACAGGATTGTTGGCCGATTCATTCCTGATGCATCAACTCGGACCGCTGCAATGGAAAATGGGGAGGTTCTTTATGCTGCATACAACGCCATCCCAAATATTGATGCTGTTCGCCTAAAAGAGCGTAATGACATTGACGTAACCACTGAAGGTTATTCAATGATCAACCCAATGGCCTTGATTGAATTCAACACGAAGGAAGGCCCGTTTGTGGACCCGGCAATCCGTCGCGCAATTTCGGTTGCAATTGACCGTCGCTTCATGATTGACACAATTTTCTTTGGGTATGGAAAACCTGCCACAAGCGCATTGAGCAGCAACTTCAAGGCAACAAACCTTCATGCTGAAATGCCAAACTATCCTGAAAAGGGCGATAAGGCTGCAGCAAACGCAATTCTTGACAAAGCCGGGTACAAGCGTGATGGCGACGGCGTTCGCTTGAAAGCTGTTCTGGACATTATTCCTTACGGTGAGGACTGGCGCCGTGCTGGCGAGTATCTGAAGCAGGCACTCGGCGATATCGGTATCCAGTTGGATCTGCGGTATGAGGATGTTCCAACATGGCTGAAGCGTGTTTACCACCGCTATGATTTCCAAATGAACGTGAACTATTTCTACCAGCTACCAGATCCGGTTCTGGGAGTTCATCGCCACTATGGCACGGACCAGATCCGCAAAGGCACACATTTTGTTAACTCATCACGCTACAGCAACCCAAAGTTGGATGCTTTGCTTGATGCGGGTGCTGGCGAGCCAGATGCTGCTAAGCGAACAGCCGCATACAAAGAAATCCAGCAAATTTTGGCAGATGACATGCCTGTTGTGAATTTGTTCGAGCTTGAATTCTTGGTTGTTTATAATACCAAACTAAAAGGCGCTTACGACTCTGCAATGGGTGCATATGGTTCATTCAGAGAAGCTTATATTGACAACTAAGTTATAACTTTTATTGGGCCAGAATTTAGTGTCTGGCCCAATATTATTTATTTATTCGTCTACCCTTTTACCCAGAGGCGCGGGATAGGGATATCAAATGACAAAATCAACCAAAATTTTCAAATATGTTGGCAAACGGTTATTGCAAGGAATACCAATCATTCTTGCCATCGTAATCATCAACTTCTTTCTTCTGAATTTAGCCGAAGGCGATGCAGTTGACGTATTGGCTGGTGAGGCTGGTTCGGCAACCCCCGAATATATGGCGCAGTTGCGCAAGAAATTTGGTTTGGATCAGCCATTACCTGTCCAGCTGATGGTTTATCTAAAAAATGTTCTAAGTCTTGATCTTGGGTATTCTTTTAGGCATGACATGCCCGTCAATGAATTGATCTTTGACCGCTTTGCTGCCACCGGTTTGCTAATGACCAGCACGATTATTCTGGCTGTAGGTTTTGGCATTCTGCTGGGCCTTCTGGCTGCAATGCGCCTTAATACATGGAAAGATGCCGTTATTACAGTGTTTGCTCTGATCACCTACGCGACGCCACTATTCTGGGTGGGGTTAATGATGATCGTTGTCTTTTCGCTGAATCTTGGATGGTTCCCCACAAGTGGCATGACCAATATTGCAGCCTTCTATGAGGGCTGGGACTATGTTGTGGATGTGGCTCGCCATCTTGTTCTACCAACGATTACATTGTCACTTTTCTATCTGGCGTTGTACACGCGAATGATGCGGGCCTCGATGCTAGAGCAATATGGACAAGATTACGTCGTGACTGCGCGGGCAAAGGGCCTGACCGAGCGGCGCATCACCTATGTCCATGTTTTGCGTAATGCGCTTTTGCCTGTTGTGACAATGGCTGGCGTTCAGGTTGGCGCATTAATTGGTGGGTCAGTCATTGTTGAGTCTGTGTTTGCTTGGCCTGGATTGGGAATGCTGGCGTTTGAGTCGCTGTTTGCGCGCGATCTAAATCTGCTGCTTGGCATTTTCCTTCTATCGTCGATGCTTGTCGTGGTGGTGAATCTAATTGTCGACATAATTTACTGCTTCCTCGATCCCAGAATTGAGGTGAATTAAAATGGGAAATTTCTGGACGCGATATAAGCGAAATCATGCTGCTGTTTTTGGGCTATTTGTCATCGCGCTGATTATCGTTATGGCAATAACAGCAAGCTTTCTGTACCCAGAAGACCCGTTCCGTTTGGTTGGTAAGCCACTGTCAGAACCACTAACCAACGGTTTTCTACTTGGCAGTGACTCGCTGGGGCGTGACGTGGCGTCAGGTATTGTCCATGGTGCCAAGACGTCATTGCTAATCGGATTTGTTGCCACGCTTGTATCGGTGTTTATTGGAATTTTCTTTGGTGCCTTTGCCGGTTATTTCGGCGGCCTTATTGACGATATTCTGATGCGTGTTACTGAAATTTTTCAGACAATCCCATCCTTTATTTTTGCCATTTTGCTGGTGGCAATTCTGAAACCATCAATGAGCAGTATTGTTATTGCGATTGCAGTTGTGTCATGGCCGGGGGTTGCAAGGCTTGTTCGAGGTGAATTTTTAGCCGTCAAGAATCGGGAATTTGTACAAGCATGCCACACGCTGGGAATGAGTGACCTTCGTATTATGCTTTGGGAAATCCTACCAAATTGCCTCAGTCCAATTATTGTTGTTGGGTCTTTGATGGTAGCAACCGCCATTCTGATCGAAAGCGGGCTGGCTTTTCTTGGCCTTGGTGATCCAAATGTCATGAGCTGGGGCTTTCTAATTGGTGCAGGTCGTACCATGTTGAGGTCTGCCTGGTGGGTTTGCACCTTTCCCGGTGTTGCTATTTTGATAACAGTGCTGGCGATTAACCTGATTGGTGAGGGGCTGAATGACGCACTCAACCCTCGTCTGAAAGAACGGCAATGACAAAAAGACTTCTCTCGATAAATGATCTTTCAATTCTGCTGCCAACTGGTGCTGACCGGGAGTATGCTGTTCAGGATATTAACCTTGAACTGAACGCGGGTGAGACTGTTTGTGTTGTTGGTGAAAGTGGGTCAGGAAAATCACTAACAGCGCGTGCAGTTATGGGTCTACTGCCGGCACCGCATGTGCGTATTGGCAAGGGTGAGATTATTTTTGATGACGAAGATTTAACCAAAGTAACTTATGAGCGCCTTCGTGAATTGCGCGGCAGTGAAATCTCAATGATTTTCCAAGAACCCATGACAGCGTTAAATCCAGTTATGACGATTGGTGCTCAAATTGATGAGGTTTTTCGTTATCATGTATCAATGTCGGCCAAGGAGCGTGTCGAAAAGGCTGTAAGCTTACTGGTTGATGTTAATTTGCCCGACCCTGCGAAAATCATTAATGCCTACCCGCACGAGCTTTCTGGCGGTCAAAGGCAGCGCTCAATGATCGCTATGGCACTGGCACTTGGCCCCAAAATTCTGATTGCTGATGAGCCGACAACGGCCCTTGATGTAACAACACAAGCGCAGATACTCGAGTTGATTAGCGATATGCAGAAACGTCTTGATACCGGCGTTTTATTCATTACTCATGATTTTGGTGTCGTTGCTGATATAGCTGATCGAGTTATTGTCATGCAGCATGGCAAGATTGTTGAAACCGGAACCACCAAGCAAGTTCTGCAAAAACCAAAACACCCCTACACCAAATCGTTAATTGCTGCCATCCCACGGTTAAAGCCACGCAAAGCAAGATCAAGAGCAGCCAAAGTTGTTCTGGAAGCCGAAGACATTTGCAAATCATTCGGTGGTGGCAGAAGTTTTTTTGGTTTTGGCAAGCCGAGCCGCGATGTTAAGGCCGTTCAAAATGTACAAATCGAATTGCGCCGCGGCGAAACCCTTGGTGTGGTCGGCGAGAGTGGCTCGGGAAAATCCACTCTGGCACGCTGTATAATCCGGCTCATTGATAGCGATGCAGGCCAGATCAAACTTGGCGATGTAGATATTACCAAATTAAGTCGCAGCGAACTACGCCCATTCAGAAAGCGTATACAGATGGTGTTTCAGGACCCGTTTGCGTCATTGAATCCACGTATAAAGGTTGGCGATATCATTTCCCAAGGCCCTATTTTGCAGGGCGAAGATAAGGATGAAGCTTCCAAACGCGCTTATGAACTTCTGGATATTGTCGGCCTTGATCGTAGATCATTTGATCGCTTTCCACATGAATTTTCCG
Organism: Candidatus Puniceispirillum sp.; assembly: GCA_016778895.1. Classification (GTDB taxonomy): domain Bacteria; phylum Pseudomonadota; class Alphaproteobacteria; order Puniceispirillales; family Puniceispirillaceae; genus UBA3439. The sequence continues at coordinate 6,654 of JADHOR010000036.1, read as the reverse complement.
GTGGACAGCGCCAGCGTATCGGTATTGCAAGAGCATTATCCCTAAGGCCAGATATTCTGGTTGCCGATGAGCCAGTTTCAGCGTTAGATGTTTCAATTCAGGCGCAAATTCTTGAACTTCTGGATGAGATTCGGGCACAGATGGATTTATCCATGCTGTTCATCACACATGATTTGCGTGTCGCGGCGCAGGTTTGTGATTACGTTGCCGTCATGCAATATGGCAAGATTGTTGAGACGGGGCCAACGGCTGAATTATTTGAAAATCCGAAAGACGCTTACACAAAATCATTGCTTGCTGCGGTTCCGGGAAAAGACTGGCATTTTTGAATATTGAGACTATCGAAACTATGCGCCAATAGCCAATTTCCCGTGGCCTGATCCTTATTATTGTGAATATGAGATATTTGTGATGTCGAACCTCAAAACCCTTAATCCGATGACCACGATTCACGGGCTTTATCGAAGCTACCAGAACAAAAGCACCAAGCCCAGCATAGTAGTCGAGGCCTATCTGGCTGAAATAGAACGACTAAATCCCCGTCTTGGGGCTTATCAAAACATATGGGCTGATGCGGCACTGGAAATGGCGGCGGCGGCGGATAAATCGTTGGCTGCAGGCTTTACCGCAGGACCATTCTACGGTGTGCCTTATGCCTTGAAAGATATTTTTAATGTAAAAGGTAGGGTGACAACCTGCGGGTCGGCGGCGATGCTTGATAATATAGCCAGCACTACCGCAACAACGGTTCAACGGCTGGCAGCAGCTGGCGGGATTATTCTTGGCAAAACCAAAACGGTTGAATGTGCCTTTGGCGGCTGGGGAACCAATCAGAAAATGGGAACCCCGATGAACCCATGGGACATGGAGACGCACCGTATTCCAGGAGGGTCATCATCTGGAACGGCGGTAGCGGTTGCCTCGGGTATGGCGCCCTGCGGCATGGGTAGTGACACAGGCGGCTCAATTCGTTTGCCGGCTGCCTATTGTGGGCTTGTTGGCCTGAAGATAACGGCGGGGCGCCTGCCGTTGGATGGTATCATGCCGCTATCCCAATCGCTTGACACGCCCGGGCCAATCGCCCAGACCGTGCTTGACTGCCTGATCATGTTTGATGTGTTAGACGGCCGCGAAGGTTGGAAAATCATCCAGGACATGGACAATAACGATGGCTTATATGCGGTTATGAATAGGGGCGTCGCTGGATTACGCCTTGGCAGCCTTATCGATAGCGAGCGTCAGCAATGTTCGGATGAGATGCTTGCATCCTATGATATGGCTTTGAATCGTTTACGCGCGATGGGGGCTGATATTGTACCGTTTCAAAACCCAGTATCCTACGGAGATATGGCCGATGATAACGGGATGATTACAGCGGTTGAGGCCTTTTGTAATCATCGCCATTTCTACAAAAACCCAGATTTGCCAATGGATGAAGATGTGCGAAAACGAATGCTATCAGGAGAGCAATACCACGCCCATGACTATTTCCGTGTTTTACAACGACGCAAAGAAACCATGGCCGGCTTTAATGATGCCATGCGCGGTTTTGATGCGCTGGTGATGCCAAGCAGTACAAGCACGGCCCCAGCGTTAGCCGATGTCGATCAGGCAGTATCACCGGGCTATTTCACTCGGCCTTTTAATTTTCTAGAAATGTGCGGCCTATCGCTGCCAATTAACCTTGCGAGTGACGGCATGCCAACCAGCATACAAATTGTCGGTAAAGCGCATGATGAAGCGATGTGCCTTCGTGTTGGCGCCGCCCTTGAGCGGGATTTACCACCAATTGGCCGGCCAGTTTTATCCTAGCGCTCAACAAATTTACGCACAACATTTCCAAGCAATGTTGAAATATTGTTATCGTAATTGTTCCACGGCAATGACCCGCAAAAGGTGATTGAACCAACTGCGAACACTTGTCCGCCCGTAGCTGTTTTAAAGTAGACCATATCAGCCCGTTTTGCATCAGCTTCGGGGCCACCTGACAGATTTGTTAGATGCGTTAACATTTCTTCTGGAACAAGAATAAACCGGTTATTCTCGTCATAAGATTGCGCAAGAATGATGATATCATCGCCCTCATCAAGCTTTTCATCGCACCGATCAAGTTCAAACCCGGCCGCGCCATGTCCGCTAAAGCCGAAATCTCCAAGCAACTGGTCCTTAATGCCGTCAAAAACCCAGTCCATATTTTTGTCGTAGTTAACACGCTTATAGGGCATGCCAACAAAATTTCCCTGTGCAGTAAAGCCAATCCCAACAAGCTTTTGTGGAGGGCGTCCATTGCGTCGCCAAAGGCCACCATAACTACCGTCAAAGGCATTATAATATTCCCCTGGTTCAGACGCCCATGCGCGCAATCCATCTTCAGACCGTCGGATTTCAAGCAAGGCCGGATCTTCAGAATGGCGCACAATTCGCCAGTAAAATCCATTGCCACCAAGATAAATAAGACCCCCACCATTATCCCGATAATCTCTCAACGCATCAAGTGTTGCGCTGGTGTGATATTCAGGATGGCTCCCGGTTAAGACAGCTTTATAGCCTGAGATAGCGGCCAAACCGTCACGATCAAGCTCATCATCGGTAACAATTTCATATTCAATGCCCTGATTGTGCAACCAAGCGATCAAATGGCTGTCTGCCTGAAAATGGCGAAGGCCAGAACAGGTTGCTTCGCCAAAGGTCAGATAGCCGGGCCGAAGATTGAAAAGAACGCGTTTATGTGAAGCGTGGCAAATGCCCGAGCCGTCAGTATGATTATTGTAGGTCGACAGCCCATAATGCCGGTATTCGGATGGGTTATTCGGGTAGGCATTCCATGCGCTGATCTTTTCAAGCCATGATGGCGCAAAGTCAGGGCGGGCATGATTGCCATAGATCGTGTAGGTAAAAGTCGAGACCAGAACACATAAATCTGCACGGCGCTTGCCAAGTGGCGGGCACACAAAAAACGGCATAGCATCATAATACCCTTCGGCCTCGATGCGCATAATATATATGCCGGAAGGCATATCATCGGGAACCACAAAGTCAAAATCTCTATCCCATCCAAAATCATAAATATCATCATCGTGAAACAATATTGCAGCATAATGGTCTGGATTGTGTCGCCAGCAAAATTCGGTTGCGTCCCACTTGCGACCCCTAACCCCTCTTGTAGGAGCGTTCCTCAACAAAAGATCAGGCCCGGTATGGGCTTTTACCGACAACGATGATATGGATTGGGCAAAATCCCATTTCGCAATTGACGTGCCGTCAACCAGAATTTCTGGCGCCTCAATTTTCCCATTAAAGCAACAAGGGGCATCACCAAACCCAGCCGCGATGCGAACTGGTGCCGCCACTGAAAGTGGAAACATCTGAGCACTGCCCAATTCTGTGTGGGCGCTTCTTGTACCCCCAATATTTGCTTTTGCAGTCATCATAGATTTTACATCAAGCGCCATCATACCCGATGCTAAAACCTTCAGCTCAAGGCTGTGCCATTGGTTACACTTTACCACGACGGATGAAGAAACAGACATCGCACCCGATAATTTGGCAGTGATTATACCCTGTGGATCAACGATAATCGAAACATGCCCCCAAGCGAATAACGTTTGATCTGCAGCCACTAGAACCGTCGGCATAAACCATAATCTTATCAAAAGGTCAGTGTTGATTTGCGCCCGCAGATCTGTTGTGCTCTGGGCAAATGAGCCGGGGGTAAAACCCTGATAGCGCGATGTGAAAGATGATGGTTTAAAATAAATGCTGGCATCCTCTTCGACAATTCCGGGCCCATCCGGGTTTGGATCTGCCGAAATCGAGCGATGCAACGTTGCCTTAAAATCTGAAACCGCGCGGCTGGACACAAAAAATTCGATAGTCTCGCCAGGCCTTGCCGACAATTTATCTGAATATCCGGCGATAAATACATCTTGCATGATTGCGCAATCCGGTTGGATGGAAAAGAGGTTATTAAGGCTACCTGGCGATAGCCCTCGCTTACAATGAAACACGCGCTGGTAAAATGATCAAGGCCAGTTGATACCAGATCACTGTTCCAGACACCCGATGCTGGCGAAGGTTAGTTAAAACTGTAATATCAGATTATTTCGCTGGCATTTACTCTGCAACTAAAGCAGCGACAAACACAAAAAAACCGCCTTAAATGCAAGACAGCTAAATGTATTATATAAGGTAATACTTTTTGGTTGCGGGTGCACGCAATCACCGTTATGCGTACCTTCATTATGCAATGGTTTTATTAGCCATTCGACAGCCAGCCGATAAATCCTTTAGTCAATGAAGGTAGCAAATTCATCAATCGACGCCCGCGCCGACTGCACTTGATTGATAGGGGCCTCAGTATCTTCAAAGCCGATAGCAACACCACATGCCAACATCAAATCGTCAGGCGCGCCAGTCGCAGCACGCACATTGTCATGAAAGAACGTCCAATAGCCCTGGGCACAGCTGGCTAGACCATGGTCTTCACATAACAGCATCAGGCTTTGTAAAAACATGCCAAGATCCATCCACTGGCCATAGCTTAGCGACCGATCAATATAGGCAAACACGCCAACCGGCGCATTAAACATCAGCGCATTTTTGGCAAATTGTGCGCGCCTTCTGGCCTTGTCTTCCCGTGCGATCCCAAGAACCCGGTACATATCCTCACCGATCGCAAAGCGCCGCGCATCAAATTCGGTTTTGAGCGGTTTGGGATAGACAGCATATTCCGGCGTCGACAGTGGCTGATTTTGGGCAATCGCATCACGGGTGGTGGCCTTCAGGCTGGCCAGCGGGTCCCCCGTCAATATAAATAGCTGCCACGGCTGCAAGTTACCATTCGACGGGGCGCGGGACGCCTGTTCGATAATGGTCCGTAACAATTTTCTATCGACTGAGCTGTCCAGAAAGGCGCGACAGGATTTGCGGTGCCGCAGGGCGTTTTCGACTGTCATAGCTACCCTCATTCTTGCTTTCTGCTTGCCCTTATCATCAAACAACCGCGTGCCTTGTCAACACGCAATATTTTCTCCCCAAACGGCTTCAATACAGTCCCTTTGGTGGCAGCTTTTCCGAAATCAGCAAACATCATCACGAATGCCCAACTGATCGCAACAAGGCCACAATTTCAAAGGAGTGAACCCGTGTCAGTAGCGCCTGTGCAAACAATGACCGAAAAACAGATAGCCGGCTAAAGGATAAAATTGAGATTAGAGCAGATGGTAAACTTTTATGCTTGCCTTTTGTGATAGCTGGCCCACCAAGAGCATCCTGACATTCTTAAAACCTATTAAAAATCAATGAAATACGCCTGAATTCACAAGTAGTGCAATTTTTGCATCATATAAGAGAAAATTTAGCTCTATATTGCACCGACTTTTTTAGATATCACTCTAATGCATTCAATTTAACCCGAAAAACTCTTGTCTTATCGAATGGAGAGGCCATGTTGGAAAAAAGCCAAGGAATTATCGCTGAGCTCGACAATCATATGTTTCGCAAAAACCCGTCCGACTTCCTGCGCGCAAAAGATGAAAAAGGTGAAATTGTCATGCGTAAACCTCAACCACACTGCGGTTCCTTGAGACCAGGACTGATTGCAGTAAGAAAATATGTTTCACTCTGATTCACTGGAATTCCTGCTTTTAGGAGATAGTGCGGTTTAGTTGGTTTACGCATTAAACTAAATCAACCCGAACTCATAGTAAAGGCTGGCCCAAGTTGGTAAAAACCAGCCTTAAACTTTTTCTAAATAGGAGAAAACAATGAGCGTTGCTTCATTTTATAAAGAGACTTGCGTCCTTTGTGAGCAGGTTTCTATTGCGTTGGGAAAATTCACTTGTAGAGCCGGAACATTCTTGGAAATCGTCAACACTTCCATCGAAGCCGCTCAATTAGCACGTGCCGAAAAACACATCCAAGCTTTCGAATTGATGAAACGCATCAATTAGACGGATTGAGGCTCCAGTTTATAAAAAATGCCGAGTGTCTTTTATGGACAAAAGCAAAGGCTAAAAGCAATCAGATTTGAGAGGCCCAACAGTCGCTACCCTGGGGTATTTAGGTGATCTCTCTAAGGGTACGCTGGCCAACCAGTGAAGCCTTCCCTTTTTGTTCCACCTTAACTGCGATCATACGGAATGCCAGTTTTTTCAAATCAGATTAATCGACGCATCGAGAAGTAACTGCATCAACCACAGTTAGAGATTTGCAAGCGTAGCTGGTATTATTGGTGCAGGTGGCACGACCAAGCTGTGTACGGTAAATACGTTAGCAGTCACCAAATAACCAAATAAAGACAAATCTCAAATATTTAGAGGCCCTCGCCTCAAAGAGTCCGATGGTAATCGCAGCTTTAACTTTAAAGCAAAATTCAAGCTCTAAAGATTAGTATTTAAGGACAGCACAAAGGACCCAGCACTTTTGGAGTTTGAGCGTGGCATCCAAACCGTAATGCCATCACTGGAAAAAGTGTGCAGTCAGCCTTGCCTAATAAAATCAAGGAATTTTGGCCGGATATTGTTGCGCCACGCTTTACCACTAAAGATACCATAATGGCCGGCTCCTTCCTCGAGGATGTGGTGTTTTTGTGTATCAGGCAAACCGGTGAACAGCCCCAAAGCAGCTTTGCATTGACCAGGCGCTGAGATATCG
>JADHOR010000035.1 GCA_016778895.1 Candidatus Puniceispirillum sp. | reverse complement strand
CACTATCACCAATCTTGATAATTTCAACGGTTGGCTTTGCAGCGATGATTTTGCCATGTGGCTCATTCAGCCATTCATCATGCGCGCGGACCATTCCTCCACAAACACGGTTTTCATCAATTGCCGCCTCAAGCTCAAGTGCGTCCCATTTGGCCACAGCCTTTGCAATCGAGTTTCTATTTGCGTCAGCCTGCAATAAATCAAGCATCCGGCGGCGCAGATGATCGAGGCCGAAATGCGGCAACGCCCAGCGTCCATCCTTGGTTTGATAAATCCCTGACAAATCCCGGTTTGCCTCGTGGCTTGCATCAGTTATTTTCTCAAAAGTGCCATCTGCAGTCTTTGCCTTGAAGAAATCCTTACTCTTTAACGCGGCAGCGGCGGCTCTTGCATCAACCGCTACAGATTGGCGCCGCCCCGTTTTCAATTCCCACAAATCATTGACCGCAACACCAACACTCGCAAGTGCAGCAGCAGCGCTGTCAGCAAGGCGAAAATTGCTTTTCAAAACCGGGTCTGATCCAGTGATTTTAACTTCATCTTGATGCGGTTTTGTTAACCCACGAATAGCCATTAAATTGTCAAAAGCAGACATTAGATTCCTTATCTTAATCAAAAATTGGTTTCTGGCGCTCACAAAGCCTCTCAGCTTTGCCAACTATCAAATAATTCTTGCAAGGGTAAAGCAAGAAAAATCATTTACGTGTGGATCAGCATTTTTCGATAGATTAGGCGACCTCCAGCGATAAACTGCCCCTTGGCAACGCCGGATAAAATCCACATCTAGCCTATTTTATGGGCAGCTGCTCTGTGCAATTATGAGGATACAGGCGAGAACCAACTGCTTAGACTTTTGGAACTTGACCAAAAAAAATTGCCAGCAGTTTAAACGATCGGTTAGTGCGATTATGACAATTCAAATTTTGCTTGCCCTCACCATCCTAACGAGTTCTGCTTGCGGTCTGATCATCGAGATTGTCGCCGGCAGGCTTTTAGCACCAATATTCGGAATGTCACTTTATACCTGGACATCGATTATTGCCGTCGTTCTGGCTGGTCTGTCGATTGGTCACTGGATTGGTGGCAATATGACCCGTGGTGAATTTGTCAAACGCGCCCAATTTATTAAAATTGGTAATGCACTATTCTTGTCATCTTTTACCAGCCTATTGATCCTGCTGTTACTCGACTATATTCCGGTATTGTTACACAGCGCTGATTTAAGCGTGATCAGTGCGATCCTGCTTGCCGCAATTATCCTATTTTTCCTGCCCAGTCTGTTTGTTGGCATCGTCTCACCACTTGCAACAAAGCTGGCAATTGATATTCAGGCCAAGGGCGAGTCTGGTGTGGTGATTGGCCGGATGTACGCGCTAGGCTCAGCCGGTGCAATTTTCGGCGCGTTACTTGCGGGCTATTTTCTAATTTCGACGCTTGGATCCCGCAACACGGTGATTCTGGTTGCCGCGATCTATTTTGCACTTGGGTCGATCTTTTTCATGATCGGGTATAGGAACGGTGCCAAAATCATGGTTATCCCGCTTGCTATCGGGATTTCGATCGTGGCCGGTGCGCACAGACTGGGGGCGCTTACAAGCCCTTGTGTGACCGAAAGCAACTATTCCTGCATCCAGATCCAAGATGTGGGTATGACGGGGGCACAAACCCGCCTGATTGCGCTTGATCATTTGGTTCATTCGATCAATGAAAAGGATCAGCCGCAGCAGCTGCATTCACCTTATGTGCATTTTGTTGATGAATATGTAAGCCTTCGCTTTGGCGATTTACCACCCCGCTCATTCTTTATCGGTGGCGGCGGCTTCTCGTTACCACGCGCCTGGATTGAAAAATATCAGGGCATAGCTGATATCACCATTGCCGAAATTGATCCAATGGTTACCGATATCGCCAAGGCCAAATTATGGTTTCAGCCGGATGGATCACTTACCAAGATCATCCATGGCGATGCTCGCTATGAGTTAAACCAGCTGGCTGATAATGTAGAATTTGATCTTATATTCGGCGATGCATTCCATGATATTTCGATCCCCGAACATCTGGTCACCAAAGAATTTAATGATCTGGTGGCAAGCCGGCTTGGTGACAATGGCGTCTATCTTGTGAATGTTGTTGATAACGCCAAGCGGCCGCTATTCCTGCTGTCCTATGTCAAGACCTTACAGCGGTCGTTTGACCATGTTGATGTCTGGTTTGAGCCTGACCCGCAGCAACAAGGTGCGCGAACGACCTTTATCGTTGTCGTTACAAACAGGGCAATTGAGGATGATTACATCAATGCCGAAAACGGGTTTGAGCGAAGCTGGTGGCGATGGCCACGACAACAGCTGGCCAGCGCAAGCGCTGCTCGGGATCTGCCAATTTTAACCGATGACCGCGCACCGGTTGACCAATTGATGAGCGGTCTATTACTTGGAGCTGCACGTTAGGCTGAGAGCGCCGGAACACCTAGCTTTTCTGCGACACCATGCCGATCCAGCTGGGCCGCAATCCAGCCATCGCGGATCAGGTCTGCAATCAGCGTGTTCAAAAACGCCGCTGCTTCGGGCTTGCCCTTGGCGATACCAACCGATTGTTTGACCGCGGTAAAGGGCGTTTCGATGAGCCGCAGCCCTTTATGGCTTTCCATATCTTCAAGCAGTTTTGGCTTGAGGCTGGCGAGCACATTGACCTCGTTATCAAAAAACATCTGATGCGCCGCATTGATTGACGGGGCACGGACAATCTGTGCCCTGTTGAAATTATCGGTTAGCCACAGATCATAGGCGCTGCGCTCAGAAACGGCGATGCGCACAGCCTCACGATCGACATCATCATTGCTGACAAAATCTTCATCCTGGTGAAACAGGAAATTGGCCTCGATCAGGACGTAGGGATCACTAAAATCTAACGTTTGCGCACGCTCAGACTCAAAAGCGATATTACCAATATCCCAGATATCCTGGTTCACAGCATCGGCCAGTTGTCCGGGACGATCGAATGTGACCAGCTTGCAAGGCACATCAAGCTGGGCAGCAATATATCTGGCAATATCGGGCGATATACCGTCCGGACTACCATCTCCAAGCTGGCCAGATACAAGCAGAAAATTACTAAGATTAATACCAGCACGCAAAACACCGGTCGGCGCTAATTGCTGTTTTACATTATCGGAGGGATTCATTGGTACACGCCCTAATTTCACTCTGCTAAACCTAAAATTCACGCGATGCGACATCCGAGTCTCGCATAGCGGCTAACGATTAAGCAATAAAGAAAAACCTGATTTAGCGGCTAAAAAATAGTCGTGATCCCCAGAAAAAGGTACGCTGTCTTGCCTGACAAATATCCCAAAATAACCGATGCACAATTTCATTTAATGCGGAACCAGTATGTCTAGGCCATTCAACGCCGGCGAATGACAATCAAGCCAGTTTTTTTTCGGATAGCTATAATGCCATGCTAAGCTGGCGCGGCGATGCCCGCCTCAATCAACAAGTGCAAACAACACAGGTGAGTTACAGTCATGAAACAGGTTGTTCCCAGTTTACTAATCGGACTAAATAACAGCATCATAGTGATTGTCTGCTTATATCTGATATTGTCGGATGGCCTCTCCTTTCAAGAGAGGGGAATCTATGCTGGCAGTTCGATTTTATTCTGGATGGGGGTGCAACGCCTTATCCGAAAAATAGCAAACCGAGGTCACTAAAAACTGCGTCAAATAGGTAAGGCCAGGCAGCCAAGCGGCGCTAATTACCGTAACCAGATCCAACATATCGCCATTGATGGCACATAGTTTGCAAAACAACCAGCATGACAATCATGCACTGAGCCCATCAGTTTAATGACTGATGGGCTTTTCTTTTTAAGCTGATTGGGACGATTATTTGTAATGTTCGCGTCTGTCAGAAAATTTACGTACGCGGCGTCGCCATGCTTCATAGCTGCCAAGTTTCAGGTTTTGTCGCATGATACGCTTGACATCATCCGCGCTCAAACCATACAGCCTTTCAATATCGCCAAAGCTGGTATGATCAGACAAGGCCATCTCAATTACCTCATCAATGTTATAATCCAACGACAAATCGATATCCTGCAGTGTTTATGGTGACGATGACGATACACTTCATCGCCGCCTATTGTCTAGCAACGGCGCGCGCCACTCGGCAGTGGGGTGAAAAGGGAATGACGAGCGTGGAACATTGGTGAAACTCCACCTTGAAAGCACGGGTGAGGTAAGACCAACCGTATCAATCTCATATGTCTTTTGGCTATCAAACCAAGGGGCAAAACCTGCTCTGAAGTGACCTCTTGATTTGACAATGACCGTATGGGCGGCAGCGATATCCTGCCCGAACATCTCAAAAAAGCAGGGGTCGGCCGTCTGCGACCTTTCGGAGATCACCACCACTCTTACACCGCTGATTTCCAGCAAGGCGCACAATCCCAGCGATAGTTTTCGGCCCGCCATTATTCCTAACTTTCCAACAATCTCGCCATTGTGTAACCCCATTACCTTTGCATCAACGACAAGTCGTTCGTCCCACGCCTCCCACGCGGCATCGCTGCGCTCCTGGTTAAAAACCGCCGAAAAGCTGGTGCCTAATCCGCTTTGATGGGCGTCACGTGCCAGCGCAGGGTCAAAGAATGAGCCGTAAAGGACATTGCGCGCATCAGACGCCAGCAATGCAGACAAGAAGCCGGTCGTTCGCCCACTGCCTCCACCGCCCGGATTATCACCAGAGTCAGCGAAAATCACCGGCGCACGAGCCTCATCCAAGGCAATTTCGATTGCCTTTTCAAACGGCGTTAAAGCCTTCACAAAATCGTCTCTCAAATCCCATATAAACGCGGCGATTTCGCTGGCCAAGCTGGCGGCAATATCACGGTCATCTCTCGCGGTAACGACGATAGAGACACCATTTTCCGGGACGTCCGAGAAAATGAAATTTCCAAATACTGAAACATTCATAATCCGGCTGCCAGACTCCGCCAGCCGGCGTTGACCAAAATCAATCGCTCGCCCCAATGGCCCATCAGCGGTAAGCAAGGTTATCGACGATGGCGCAAGCGGCAATTTGACATGCACTATTTTAGGCATCGCCATACCGGCCAGTATCTGCCGAAGTCCGAATGCAGCTTCCTGACCTCTGTCAAATTGATCAACGTGAGGGTTCGTTCGGTAACCGCAGATCAGATCAACCGACCGGCACATCCCCGCAGAGATATTTGCATGCAGGTCTAGGGTCATGATGATTGGCGTTTCCGGCCCAACGGCGGCGCGCACCTTCTCAGCGATGGCACCGTCAGGATCATGCAAATGCTCTGCTACCATGGCGCCGTGATGACACAGGTAAACCGCCTCATAACCCGGGTCTAATCTACTTATTACCTCGGCGCAAAAATTCTCGAAAACCTCACATTGCACCACGCCGAGGGGGCGTGAAGCCATCAAAATTATCGGCACAGGATCCCAATCACCAGTGGCGTCCATGGTTTTGACAAAGGCAGAAAATTCAATCGCTATTGAGGGGATTTCTGACCTTGCATCATCGATCAATTCCTGACCACGTTTGAGCGTTAGCAGCCTGAAATCCTCAAGAGTTGCCGGTCGCGCAAAACGATTCGATTCGAGTATAAGACCGAGTAAGGCTACCTTTGGTGTGCGCGTGCTCATTCAGTTCATTTGCAAGGCTGATGTTTCTAAAAATACCAAAGTCTAAGCAATTGATCGCCGAACATCAAACCAACAATGACGAGTTTATTGCACAAATCCAAATTTTGAATATTCTTTATGACGAAGATGGAAGCGTGTGCTTTTTGCCTTTTTACGGCCCTTGTTTTGGCAATGGCTTTTTCTTCGAATTTGTACAACGCATCAGAGGCTATGCAGGTTTTGGCGCGCCAAATGCACCGTTCAGGTTAGCGGCATAGCGCCGCCAGAACAGACGTCCAGCCACCGCCACACAAGCCACGGCACATGTTAAAGCATAAGCTACAGCACAAACCGATAGAAAGTCCGCACCTGTTGACTTGTGGTCCCCTGCTTTTAAACTAGGGGCAATGCTAGTGTCGCCGGATAACGCCAGTATCGCATAACTGATAGCCCGCTTAGCGTCGACATCTACCTGTTTAATGGAGTGTAAAATGCCTAAGGGTTATTTGGTAGCCAATATCCGCGTTACAGACCAAGAAAAGTTCCAGAAATTTTCAGGAATGGCCAGCCCCGCTATTCAGAAATACGGTGGCAAGGTCCTCGCCCGCGGACCTGTGGCTGACCGGCTGGAAGGGGATATAGACGGCATCGTTATGATGATTGAGTTTGACAGCAAAGACGCCGCAAACACATTTTACCATAGTGAAGAATACCAAGCTGCAAAAGCGGTTCGCGAACAATGTTCTGATACCGATCTGATGATTGCTGAAGGGGTTGCCGAATAAAAGCCCAAGCAGCATCCCTAACGGCAAAAGACAAAGCGCGTCTGTTTCTGGTCACCAGCGTGCTAATGTTACCGAGCGTCGGGGATGCCTCTGCATCAGAATATCCAGCATCAAAATGTGACGCCTTGGGAGCGCTGACAGCCGACCCGACCCACCAGTCCGATCCCGTTAACTTTAGCGATATTGATGCAGCGGCTTTGATCTTAGCCTGCCGCGATGCCATTGACGTAGCTATCGACATTACTGCAACCGGGCGTTATTGCCTGCAACTTGGCCGTGGGCAATTAAAGAATGGTGATGCTAGCAGCGCAATTGCCTCGTTCAAGAGCGCCGCCGCATTGGAATACCCAGCAGGTTATTTTGCTCTCGGGATCACCTATTTGTTTGGCGATGATGTTGAAAAAGAAGATGAAAAGGCAATTTATTATTTGCGGTTAGCGCTCAATAACGGGGTCTTTTGGGCAGCTAAAGCCTTAAGCAATCTTCACGGAGACAAAACATCCAAATTTTATGACATCCGGCTTTCCAAAGCATATTTAGAACGTTTCAATGAACGCAGCTTCTGACGTCGTTTCAAACTTCATATCTAGCTTCATCAAGATGCGAGGCTTTGGCTTAGCCAGTATTATGCTTTACTAGACTATAAAGTTTTAAATTTTGGCTGTGGTTTATTCACACCGTGACTGACTGATTTTGACGGATGCTAATAAATCCGAAACAAAAACAATCAGACACACCACATCAAATCACTCAAGAATCAAGCTTTTTAGCCCAATTCAGTAATTGGAATTCCTTGCTGCAACAGCCAGCGGTGGCAATGACGGAAATAGAATAGTTAATGTTTTTTAAACGACTGTTTTTATTGAAAAATTTAGTTGCCAGACAGGTTCTTTTGATCAACTGTTGAGACAGTCTAGATCTAGGGATTTTCTCAATGACTGACGATAAGCGCGGCATTGTTTTTATTTTAATAGGGATGTCACTTTTTAGCATTCAAGACATCCTAGTAAGAAAGCTATCTGATGTCGGATCTCTCATGCAGATCATGACTATTAGAGGTTTTGTTGGTGGTTTAATACTTATTTGGTTTTTACGAGCTACTGGACGAACCGTTTCGATAAAATCCGCCTACCCCAAACTAGCACTAATTAGAGTTTTTATCTTCTTCTGCGGCTTTTTAAGTTTTTACTTTGCTCTTGGTGAGATGGAGCTAGCTGAAGTAACAAGTCTTTTCTTTTTTAGCCCAATATTCGTGACTTTGATTTCCAAATTCGTGTTTAAAAATGAGATTGGCGTCCACCGGTTATGCGCGGTTATTGCCGGCTTTATTGGCGTTATTTTAATTGTCAAACCAAGCCCAAATAAATTTGAGCTGATTGCACTTTTACCATTGGTATCCGCACTGACTTATTCAGTCTCTATGATGATTGCTAATTATACCCGCGACAGAGATACCGTCTGGCAACAGATGATGCATATGTACTGGGGTAGCTTTGTGTTGGGTAGCATAGCATCTATTGCGATTGCTTTCTTTGGAGATAATTTAGGTTTTTCAAAAAGTCTGGCTTACTTGCTTCGCCCATGGGTGACTGCAAACATAGACGCTCTATCAATGGTCGGTTCAATTGCTATCGTCGGCAGTGGTGGAATGTTATTGCTAACAAGTGCCTACAGAATTGCCAATCCCGCATTGATCGCCCCATTTGAATACGTGCTGTTAGTTCTCGCTATTACAAATGGGTATTGGTTTTTCTCCGAAGTGCCTGACTATTTTTCTCTGGCGGGAATGATGTTGATTACTTTAAGTGGTATTTATATATTTTTCCGCGAGGGGATTAAAAAAGCGCCTTTGGCCGTAGAGACTAGCTTGAGGACATGATCATTTTGGGAAACCCCTGCCCAAAACGGTTAAACCGATGGTCCAAAATTCATATTGATCTTAGAATTTGAAAAATATCCTTGGGAACTTTTTATCAACCTTGTTTTTCCGGCAACTTAGCGCCGATCTTAAGACTGTCGAAGGTGTTTTTATAAAAGGGCAAAAAAATGTTTGAAAAATTCTGCCATGCAAAAGTTCAAACAACTGACCCTGAAGTAGTCAGCAACCTTCGCTACGGGGGAAATGGCCCACCAATACTTCTGCTCCACGGCAACCCTCTGACCCATGTCCACTGGCACCTTGTTGCCCCACGCTTAGCCGAGAAGTTTACGGTGGTAGTTCCTGATCTTCGGGGATACGGAGACAGTAGCAAGCCGCGTGGCAAGGAAGACCACTCAAATTATTCCTTTCGTCGCATGGCTCAGGACCACATTGACGTCATGGCGCACCTAGGTTTTAATAGGTTTTGCGTTGCTGGCCATGACCGCGGTGGTCGGGTTGCACATCGCATGTCACTTGATCACCCAAAAATAGTTCAAAAGCTGGCTACGTTCGATATTCTTCCAACGCACTATGTCCTTAGCAATACAAGCTGGCGATCTGCCCTAAATTCCTATCATTGGTTCTTCATGGCACAGCCATATGATATTCCCGAAAAACTGATTGAGGGGCGGGAAGATTATTATATTTTGAAAAAGCTAACTAAGATGGGCATTGGCAAAGGTGGCTTTAGCGAAGACACATTGGCTGAATATGCACGATGCTGCACACCAGAAAACATCCATGCTGTTTGCGAGGATTATCGAGCTGGGGTGAGTGTCGACATGGAGCATGATACGTTAGACCACGATGCAGGTCGTGTGGTCACTTGTCCAACAGCTGTTTACTGGGGTGCTCACAGTCACACCGAGAAATTCTTCGATCCCAATATCGCCTGGCCCCAATATTGTGACAACATCGTAAAGATGAAAAAGCTAGATTGTGGACATTACCCAGCAGAACAAGTGCCAGACGATGTTTTTGGTGAACTAGTAAATTTCTTTTGAGTTACTTCAATTCGACTTCAATGAAGCTATACGGGCTATCGTTGTTGTTAATGATGTTGTGTTCAACACCTACTGGACGAACGTAGCTTGCCCCCACGGTCAATTTGTTCTCAACAACAGAGCCATCTGGCATTTCTGCCGTCAAAGTGCCATAAGTTAAAGGCACGACCACATAATCCATCTCGTGCCTGTGCCACCCTGTTTCCGCCCCTGGCGCAAAGTCCCATCGGGTCACTTTCACTCTGTTATCATCAATTTGAACGGTTGGTCTTGCCTTTTCACGCGTCACATCCTCACCTCTTTTTATTTACAAGTAGAAATAAGACGGTAGGCCAGAATTACCTACCCAACAAGACAATCGTGATGCTCAGGCTAGAATCGTATTTATTGAGGCTGTTTCTCCACCAGCTATGACTATGATTAGATTGATTGAGCCGGCGGTTTAGACTAGCACAGGGATTAATTTGGCCGCGGCTGCCACTGGATCAATCAGTGTAATCTGATGATCTGGCTGTAACTTATTCCAGATATTGGTCATGCCTGCACAGCCAAGAACCACAGCATTGCCGGGATTTTCCAGAACAATTTTGTGCAGGTGTGATGAGATAATTTCGCTTGATTTGTTCGGTGCGTTCTCGAGATCAAGGACCGGAACGCCACTCGCATAAACGCCATCACAAATCAGCCCAAACCCTTGCGCCCTGATATTTTCGGCAATCACCGGAACTGACACGGCCAAGGTGGTCAGCACTGAAAACCGCCCCGATGACAATGCCGCCAAATGAAACGATGCCTGACCGATGCCAATAACGGGCTTTTGCGTTAATGCCCGCGCTTCAGCCAATCCGGTGTCATCAAAACAAGCGATCACATAGGCATCAAAATTGCCGTTGGAAATAATATCAAGCACTCCCGGAACTGCTACATCGCCATCTTCGGGGCCTTGAATCGCAGCTGGCGCCTGATGGTTGGTGATCGCTTCGACAGTATAATGTCCAGGCAGTTGGGCGGTGAATGATCGCGCACAGCTTGTGGTCATCGCAATTGTCGAGTTCGGATTGATAAAGGCAACCCTGGTCATGGTGCGGAGCTTTCTGGCCGTGGTGCCTTGGCAGTGCGCCGCCGCAGCAGGGTGAATAAAATCAAAAATATGCTGATCGCCAAAAAACTGACAGCTGTGGTTAATGTGCCAAGCGCATAAATTGTCGGATCAGTCACCGTCGTGGTTAGGCCACGCAATTCAAGCGGCAGCGTGTTCAGCCCGCCAATTGCCTGCGATGAGCGCGCCAATTCATCATAGCTGAGCGTAAACCCAAAAAGTGCAACACCGATTAATGATGGTGCAATGATCGGCAGCACAGCCTCACGGAAAGTCTGCCATGGCCCGGCGCCAAGATCGCGCGCCGCCTCCTCATAAGAAGGGTCAAACCGATTGAAAACAGCAAACATGATCAATAGCCCAAATGGCAATGTCCAGGTTAGCTGGGCGCCAAGTCCGGAGCTGAACAGCCCCATTGTGGTACGAAAATCATCAATCACCCACTGGACATTCATATCCCCGCCAATTGCTTTGACAGCATCATCAATGATTCGAAATTCAAGCGCCACCCCAAGGCTGATGACAATCGACGGCACAATCAGGGATGAAATGGTGGCATAGAATAAAAAGCCCGAGAGCGGAAAGCGTTTGCGAAAAGCCATCCCGGCCATCAGGCTTAGCACCACCGTCAGCACCATCACCACCAGGCCAAGTCGAATCGACCGGCCAAACGCACCCCAGATATCAATCACCCCGACGCCATCAAAGAGCGACTCAAACCAGAAGGTTGAAAAGCCGCGCATCGGAAATGTCAGGCCGCCATTTGGCCCCTGAAATGACAACACCAAGATCGATATAGTTGGTCCATACAGGAACAAAATGAACAGGGTAAAAAAGATGCCAAGAGATAATTTGAAACCGCGACCAAACATCTATAACTCTTTTCGAATATCGACGAGTTTTGTCATTGCAAAAATAATCATCAACGTTGTGATGATCAGGATCACTGCATTTGCCGCCGCCGCCGGAAATTGTAGATAGGTCATTTCCACATTGATAATTTTGCCAACCGATGGAATCTGCTGTCCGCCCATGACACCAATAGTAATAAAATCACCCATCACAATGGTGATCACAAAGATTGATCCGATTATGATACCGGGACGGCTGAGCGGAATAATAATATTGGTCAATGTCTGAAAACTGCTGGCGCCAGCATCATGCGCAGCCTCAATCAGCGAGCGATCGATGCGCATCATCGAGTTGAAAATCGGCACCACCATGAACAGCGTGTAAAGATGTACAAATGCCAGAATGACGGAAAATTCAGAATAGAGAAGCCATTCGGCAGGCGCGTCCGTCAGACCAATATTCTGCATTGTCGAGTTCACCAGACCATTGCGTCCCAGTAACGGAATCCAAGAAATCATCCGGATGACATTTGAGGTCCAAAATGGGATTGTGCAGAGCAGAAATAAAACAATCTGCATTTGTAAACTAGACACACAAAAAGACAAAAACAGCGCGACAAGAAATCCGGTGAGCAGGGTAATCAACCACGTAATAAAAACGAATTTCAAACTTGAAAAATAGGTTGCAAAGGATGTGCACAAATCCGGCAGACTTTTGACACAGCCGTAAAAAATATCCTGGTAATTTGTAAAAATAAAATCGGGAATAATCGAATAGGAATTATAGTCCCAGAAGCTAACCATAACGACGAGGCAGAGCGGGACAATGAAGAAGGTGAAAATAACAACGGCAAAGGGAAGTGACAGAATTGTTGCGCTGTGTTTTTTTACATCAAACATTTTCCCCCCAAAAAAAATCTGCGGCAACCGTAATAGCTGCCGCAGATTATAACAATATGCCCTAGGCCGCTACAAATTCATTCCATTTGCGAACCATATATCTATTCTCGTCCATCGTGGCGTTCCAGCAGGCAACGCCGCCCATGCGCTCAACGAATGAACCGCCATCTCTCACTTCACCTACACTTGCCAGCTTTTTGCCGTCGGGGGCTTTGATGTCTTTAGCAGCCGCTTTGCCAAGCATCCAGTAATCCCACTCATAATCTTCCATATACTGCTTGGCAGTTGACGGGACGGCTGAGTAATAGCCCTGACGGTTGAGATAGCCACCAACAAAACCTGACAGATACCAGTTGATAAATTCATAACAAACATCAGCCTGGTAGCCTTTGGTCGCAGCAGATAATGCAAAGCCAACTGCCCATGCACGATAGCCCTCTTTCAGCGGCTGATAGACGCATGGGATGCCTTGCGTCCGCACGGCGGTAATCGCAGGTGACCACATAGACTGGATAACGACTTCGCCTGATGCCATCAGGTTTACGCTTTCGTTGAAATCAGACCAAAGGGCGCGGAACTGGCCGGCCTTTTTCGCTTCGATCAGAATCTTGATTGTCAGATCAATTTCATCGCGTGTCATGTTACCTTTGTCAGGATATTGATATTCGCCCATCGACTCGACAACCATTGCTGCATCCATAATCCCAATTGACGGAATGTTCAGAATTGATGCTTTGCCTTTGAATTCCGGGTTCAAAAGTTCTGCCCAGGTGCTGATTGGGCGTTTGATAAGATCAGGGCGAATGCCGAGTGTATCAGCATTGAACACGGTTGGGATCAGCGTTGCCCAGCGAGTTGGCTCAGATGAGAATTCACTCGATTTTTCATCTTTCAGATAGAAAACCTTTTTTGGCGCTGTGCCCTGGTCACCAATTGTCTTGCCTCCGATTTGACCAAGCGTATGGGTCGTACTAATATTGTCGAATTCCTTAATCCGCTTTGAGTCCATTCCAAGGATATTGCCTGACGGTACCAGCTTTGGCAGGCTAAAATATTCAGTGTCAACAATGTCAAAGCTATTTGGCTGGGTCAAAACCCGCTTCGTAACCTCATCAGTTGTTACGGGAATATATTTCACCGTAATGCCCGTATCTTCGAAAAGCTTCTTGTCAATCTCGCTTCCCATTGTCGTTGCGGTACCCAGATAGCGGACAATTTTTTCATTGGCAGAATGTACCGCTGGTGCACTGAGGCCAAAACCGGCCAGTGCGGCGGTAGCACCAGCTGTTTTAAGAAGTGCACGTCTGTCGATTTGCTTAGCCATAGTTTTTTTCCTTTCCTATGCTTCTAGTTGTAGCTGGTCTTTTTTTAACCAGCTGGTTTTTACTTGATCTCCCAGATCGAACTTAGCCCTTGTAAATTCCATGTCTGATTGAACAACCGTGAGAGGGCCACGATCCGAATTGACCTTCAGGCGCACCACTGATCCTAAAAACTCTACGCCGGTAACCCTGTCAGTGCCGCCCGGTGTCAGCTTTATCCGATCTTCTCGGATTGATATCGGCAGCCCCTCACCCTCAATAACGTTATGACCGCCAATAAACCGTGCAACGAACGCATTTCGGGGCTTGGTGAATATTTCTATCGGCGAACCCTGTTGTTCGACCTTGCCGTCATTCATTACCAGAATAACGTCAGCCAATGCCATGGCTTCTTCTTGGCTGTGCGTAACATGCACGAAGGTGATGCCCAGTTGACGTTGCAACAGCTTTAATTCCGAACGCATTTCAATGCGCAGGAAAGGATCAAGTGCCGATAGTGGCTCATCGAGGAGGAGGAGTTTCGGCTTGGTAATCAGCGCCCTCGCAAGCGCCACACGCTGCTGCTGACCACCTGATAATTGGCTGGGATATCGTTGCGACATCATATGGAGCTGAACACTTTCAAGTAGCTCCATTGCTCGCGCATGACGTTCAGTCTTCCCAAACCCCATAATTTTCAGCGCAAAAGCGACATTGTCGATCACTTTCAAATGCGGAAACAACGCATAACTCTGGAACATCATTGATGTGCTACGCGCCGCTGGTGGTTCATTTGATATGTCACGATTATCCAGAAGAACAGCACCGCTGGTAATTTCCTCATGCCCGGCAATCATGCGCAGCAACGAGGTCTTACCGCATCCTGACGGCCCCAAAAGACAGCAATATGTGTTTTCCGGGAGCGATAGGTTAATCCCGCGAACAGCGAGGGTATCACCATAGCGCTTTTCAAGATCAATCAGCTCAAGATGGTTGTTCAACTGGTTCATTATTTTGTCCCTGCGTTCGCGAGACCGTATCTGGACCAACTAAAAAAGATACGTCTATATTCTCAGCAGAGTGAAAACATTTTTGCATCAGGCCCGGATCGATCGCGCACTTGACTTCGGCACGATATTGTTAGTCTATGACTATCAGGTGATTTTCAGGATTGGTCAATAAACTGGTTTATATAACAAATAGAGTGAGCGATTCCAAAGACATCGCTGCGTCTAATTATTGCTGACGTCATGATGATAAGACCGGAAAAGACTTGAATCGAACTTATTTTCACAAGGGTGAAGAGATGAGCGGCTTCCATACTGTTGAACATCCGCTGATTGCGCACAAGATGTCTGTGCTGCGCAACAAAGAGACGAAAACCCCCCTGTTTAGCCAGACTTTACGGGAAGTTGCCTATTTAATGACCTTTGCGGTTACGCAGCATTTGGATTTGGTTCCCTTGCGTATCGAGACGCCGCTTGAGGTTGCTGACTGTTATCAACTGAAAGCGCCAAACCCTTGTCTGGTTTCGATCTTGCGTGCCGGTAACGGCTTGACTGAAGCCTTGCTGAACATTCTTCCCGAAGCATCCGTTGGACATCTTGGCATGGCCAGAAATGATCAGACCTTACAGCCAGAAAAATATTATACCAAACTGCCAAGTGATATTTCTGCGCGGCAGGTTATTCTTGCTGATCCGATGTTGGCAACAGCCGGAAGCACCGTTGCAGCAATCGATATTCTGCGTGACCATGGAGTCAAAGATATTGTCTTTATGTGTCTTCTGGCGGCGCCCGAAGGAGTCGAGCGATTACGCAAAGCACATCCTGATGTGCCGATCTTTACCGCAGCACTTGACCGACAGCTAAATGAGAAGGGCTATATT
>JADHOR010000011.1 GCA_016778895.1 Candidatus Puniceispirillum sp. | reverse complement strand
CCAGCGCAAAGGCTGGCCGAGTTTAGGGAGGAAATGCGTTAGATTCACCTTGAACACTTACAGCGCAATGTGACGGGTTTATGGCTGGAATGGTGTCATTGTATGGATTTAGCATGAGCAATTGTACGTAAATTTGTACCTAAATTTACGGTATTAAAAATAAAGCAAAACAATTTCAGTTGTTTAAAAAAGGAAATGGCGGAGGGGAAGGGATTCGAACCCCCGAAAGGAATTTCTTCCTTTAACGATTTAGCAAACCGCCGCCTTCAGCCACTCGGCCACCCCCCCGCCGGGGTCACAAGCGCAGCCAACAAAATTCTGACCACCACTCATGTTAACAATACACGGCGTATGCTGCCTTTTCTCTAGCTTTGATTTCCAACACTGTCAAACACCAAAATCAATTTTTTTACCGGTTTTTAGATTGCCAAAAAGGGGCAAAATGCGCCAACCTAAAAGCCGTCTAGAAAAACGTCCACACCAGCCCCCCTGTCTTGGATAATTTATTATGGATCAGTTGGCATCAATGCGCATATTTCTGGCAGTTGCCGAAGCCAACGCACTAAACGGCGCCGCACGCCAGCTTGGGCTATCGCCATCCGCTGTTTCAAAACATGTTGCAGCCTTGGAAAACCGACTTGGCGCTCAGCTTTTCACCCGAACCACTCGCCATATTGCGCTGACTGAAGTTGGCAGCTCCTATCTAGAAAATTGCCGGCAAATTCTAGCTGACATTGACAAGGCAGATGCCGAGGCACGCAGTGCCGGCGGTACAGTTCAAGGTCATTTGCGGGTTGAGGCCCCGCACGGATTTGCGCATCGTCATGTTGCGCCTTTCCTGCCCGCCTTTCTGAAAAAATATCCACATTTGTCGATTGAATTGAAAGGCCGTGATATTCCTAATGACATGATCGGTTCAGGGTTGGATCTGTCAATCCGTATTAACCCGCATAGCGACCATGACCACCTTGTCTATACCGAACTTGCGCCCAATTCCCGTCGCCTTGTCGCCACACCGCGTTATCTTGCGGCAAATGGTGTTCCGGCAAAGCCCAGTGATTTGACGACGCATCAACTGATTACACAAACCGCCACCAGCACCAGCAATTACTGGCACTTCAAAGACCATAGAGGCAACCCAAGCACGATCAAAGTGCGCGGCAACATTATGGCAGACAACGGTGATGCGATCATCCGTGCGGTGTTAAATGATGGCGGCATTGCCATGCTGCCAAATTACATGACGGCCAACTATCTGCGCAGCGAAACGCTAACCACAGTGCTTGATCAGCTGGTAATGGAAGACCACCCAATCCACGCTGTCACCATTCCAAGCCGCCATTCGATCCCAAAGATTGACGTTTTTCTGGCCTATCTTCGTAATTTATACCAGCCAGTGCCCTATTGGGATGCGCTCGACGCGCCGCCAACCGACGCAGCCCGCCGCGCCGACATTGGAGTTGCCGAAATTTTGGACAAAGCCGGGCAAGATCTATCAGACGCGGTCCAGCTTGCTCCGTAAAATCTGGTTCACCATGCCCGGATTTGCCTGTCCACCAGACTGCTTCATCACTTGACCGACAAAAAAGCCAAACAGCTTGTCCTTACCGCCGCGATAATCCTCAACCTTATCCTGATTAGCCGCCAGCACCTGATCAATCAACGCCTCAATCGCCCCACTGTCCGATACTTGCTTCAGGCCTTTTTCATCGACAATATTTGCCGCGCTCTTGCCGGTTTCAAACATATCGGCAAACACATCCTTGGCAATTCTGCCAGAGATTGTGCCATCGCTGATCAGACCAACAAGCGCACCCAGCTGTTCCGGTGCAATCGGACAATCATCAAGGCTCTTACCCGACTTGTTCAACGCCCCAAACAGCTCAACGGTCATCCAGTTGGCGACCAGTTTGCGGTCATAGCCCTCGCTAGCCGCCTCATAATATCTGGCGGTATCACGCTCTTCAGTAATGACCGATGCGTCATAGGCAGATAATCCATATTCGCCCATTAGCCGGTCACGAATTTCATCCGGTAGTTCCGGTAAAGCCGCCGCCAGCGCATCGACCTCGTCTTGACTAACCACCATCGGCAACAGGTCAGGATCAGGAAAGTAGCGGTAATCATGCGCATCCTCTTTGCTGCGCATCGTCCGGGTTCTGCCCGTGCTAGTATCGAACAGCCGGGTTTCCTGATCAATTTCGCCGCCATCTTCAATAATTTCAATCTGGCGCACCACCTCATAATCAATCGCCATTTGGATAAAGCGCAGCGAGTTAAGGTTTTTCGTTTCGGTTCGGGTACCAAGTGGGCCACCCGGGCGGCGCACCGACACATTGACATCGGCACGAAGCGACCCTTCTTCCATATTGCCATCACAAGTACCAAGATAGCGCAGGATCGACCGCAATTTACGGACATAGGCCGCAGCCTCGGCGGCCGAGCGCATATCAGGCCGCGAGACAATTTCCATCAGCGCAACGCCGGTACGGTTGAGGTCGATATAGCTTTTGCTTGGGTGCTGATCATGCATTGATTTGCCGGCATCCTGCTCAAGATGCAGCCGTTCAATGCCAATATCACGTGTATTGCCATCCGCCATGACAATGCGTAAAGATCCCTCACCAACAATTGGGTCCTTGAACTGGCTGATCTGATAGCCTTGTGGCAAATCAGCATAGAAATAGTTTTTTCGGTCGAAAACGCTGGTCAGATTAATCTGTGCCTTCAGCCCAAGACCGGTGCGAATGGCCTGATAGACGCATTCCCGGTTAATGACTGGCAACATTCCCGGCATGGCAGCATCAACGAGTGAAACATTTTCATTCGGCGCCGCACCAAAGCTGGCTGACGCACCGGAAAACAGCTTGGCGTTACTGGTGACCTGAGCATGAACCTCAAGGCCGATCACGACCTCCCAATCACCGGTACTTCCTTTCACAAGATCGCTCATGCTGTTCCCCCTGCCATGCGTGCCGGCGTCTGCGTGAAGCCTGCCACAGCTTCGATCACCCCAGCCACTCGGTAAAGGCTTGCCTCATCAAACGGCCTGCCAAGCACCTGCAACCCGAGCGGCAAGCCATCGCTGGTTAAACCGCCCGGAACGGCAATACCTGGAAGACCGGCAAGGTTCGCTGGTACGGTAAAGACGTCATTCAGGTAATTAGTTACCGGATCATCAATTTTGCGACCAACAGGAAAAGCAGCTGATGGTGTCGCCGGTGTCAGCAGCGCATCAACCTTTTCAAACGCGGTATCAAAATCCTGCTTGATTAAACGGCGTACTTTTTGCGCCTTAAGATAATAGGCATCGTAATAGCCCGCCGACAGGACATAGGTTCCGATCATAATCCGGCGTTGCACCTCATCTCCAAAACCGGCGGCACGCGTTGCCTCATACATTCCGTCGAGCGTTTCCGCTTCGACCCGCATTCCATAACGCACACCATCATATCGGGCAAGGTTTGAGGAGGCCTCCGCTGGCGCAATGATATAATAGGTAGGCAGCGCGTATTTCGTGTGTGGCAACGACACGTCAACCAACTCAGCGCCGGCATCTTTCAGCCACGCCTGTCCCTGCTCCCATAGCCTGACAACTTCATTATCCATGCCATCCATAACATATTCTCTGGGAACACCGATTTTCATTCCCTTGACGCCCGCGCCAACCGCTCCCATCAGATCTTGCAGCGGGGTTTGCGTGGAGGTTGAATCCTTGGCGTCATGACTTGCCATTGCCGTCATCATCAGCGCATTGTCGGCGACTGTGCGGGTAAAGGGCCCGGCCTGATCCAGCGACGAGGCAAAAGCAATAATGCCCCAACGCGAGCAGCGGCCATAGGTGGGCTTCAGCCCAACGACACCACAAAATGCCGCTGGCTGACGAATTGATCCGCCGGTATCCGTGCCGGTTGCCATCAATGCTGAACGCGCGGCCACAGCCGAGGCTGATCCACCTGATGATCCGCCCGGAACAAGGTTGGTTTTATCGTTGCCCTGCCAGGGATTGATTGCCGGTCCAAAAGCGCTAGTTTCATTGCCCGAGCCCATGGCAAATTCATCGCAATTCAGCTTGCCGAGCATAACGCCGCCAGCCGCCCAGAGATTGGCCGTAACAGTACTTTCGTAAGGCGGCGTGAACCCTTTAAGAATGTTGGAACAGGCTGTGCTGCTGACGCCTTTGGTGCAGAACAAATCTTTCACCCCAATCGGCAAGCCCTCTAGCAGGCCAGCAGTGCCGCCAGCGATGCGTTTATCCGCGTCAGCAGCCATTGCCAATGCGTGATCAGCAGTCAGCACCACATAGTTATTAAGCGCCGATGTTGCCTCGGCCGCACCGACATAAGCGGTCACAAGCTCTACTGCGGAAATTGCCTTTTTGTCGAGCGCTTCACGCGCTTCAACTGCATTCAAATCAAGTAAATCTGCCATTATTCAACAACCTTTGGCACAACAAAAAAGCCACTGGCTCCCTCTGGAGCATTGGAAAGCACATCATTAAGACGATCACCGTCCGTCACCACATCATCGCGCATTGGCAACGCATGACCGGTTACGCTGGCCAGGGGTTGAACGGTCTCGGTGTTCACTTCGTCCAGTTCGGCAATCCAGTTGAGAATGCCATTTAATTCTGCGGCAAGTGGCTCTAGACGTTTATCTGGTACATTAATCCGGGCTAAACGCGCGATTTTTGCCACTGTGGTCTTGTCAACGGACATGTCACTGTGCTTTTTGCTGTTATCGAAAAATTTCAACTGGTGACTTATCACTCAGCATGGCGATCTGCAAGATAAACGATATATTTGGGTTAATTTCAAGC
This sequence comes from Candidatus Puniceispirillum sp., assembly GCA_016778895.1. Taxonomy (GTDB): domain Bacteria; phylum Pseudomonadota; class Alphaproteobacteria; order Puniceispirillales; family Puniceispirillaceae; genus UBA3439. Next base: position 53,533 of record JADHOR010000011.1, on the reverse strand, counting down.
GGTCAACGCCTTCTAGGGCTTGATATTGGCAAGAAAACCATCGGCCTTGCCCTGTCCGATATCGGGTTAAAAATCGCCTCGCCAGTGAAAATTCTTTACCGCACTAAATTCACCCAAGATGTGGCAGCATTGCTAGCAATTGTTGACAACGAATCGGTTGGCGGGCTGGTGCTTGGTTGGCCGATCAATATGGATGGTAGCCTTGGCCCGCGCTGTGACTCGGTTCGTGACTTCGCCCATGCGCTGATCAAAATACGGGACCTGCCCATCACCTTTCAAGATGAACGCCTGTCAACGCGTGCCGTCGAAAGCGCAATGGTCGCCGCCGATATGACTCGCGCCAAACGCGCCGTGCGCCGCGATGCGCTAGCAGCTTGCTGGATTTTGCAATCTGCCTTGGATGCGAGTAATGACCAGCAGATGCGCAACAGCGCCCCGCCCCCGCACGGCGGCTCCTAGACAAGCCCGGCCTATTGGGTATTGTCAACTAGGCGCTGTAAAGCAGGTTAAATTTTGCACTGCTGGGATGCATTTAACGCTAGACCAGCGGTGACGGTTAAGTTAATAAAATGGCTTCATGACCCAGGGGGACACCACAGGCGTTCAATCGCACAAGCAAACCGGCCCAGCCAAATTGGCAAACCGGCACCTTCTTGGCATTGAGGGTATGTCTCCCCTTGAAATTCGTAGCCTGCTTGACCGCGGGCACATGTTTGCCGACAACCCTCACGACGGGGTCAGCGACGCGCTTCACGGTAAGACAATCATCAATCTGTTTTACGAAAACTCGACTCGCACCCGGGTTTCCTTTGAGCTTGCGGCAAAGCGGCTCGGTGGATCGGTATTGAATATTTCGGTTGCCGGATCATCGGTTAAAAAGGGCGAGACACTGCTCGACACGGCCACAACCCTGAACGCAATGCATCCTGATATTCTAGTGGTGCGCCATAATTGTTCGGGCGCTGCGCTTTTGTTAAGCCAGCATATCGACGCGTCGGTAATTAATGCCGGTGACGGACGCCATGAACACCCGACCCAAGCGCTGCTTGATGCGCTGACGATCCGCCGCCGTATCGGCCGGATTGAAGGGCTCAAAATCGCAATTTGCGGAGACATCGCCAACAGCCGTGTTGCCCGATCCAACATTCATCTTCTTGGCACGCTCGGCGCGGAATTACGTCTGGTTTGCCCGGTTACCCTGCTGCCAGCCAACATCGGCAATATGGGCGTTTCGGTCTTTACCGATTTCGAGTCTGGCATCGAGGGCTGCGATATCGTGATGATGCTGCGCCTGCAGACCGAACGGATGGCAGGCACTGAAACCCCGTCGCAGCGTGAATATTTTAATCTGTTCGGTCTTGATAGCGGCAAATTAATGCGCGCTGCACCAAAGGCACTGGTTATGCATCCAGGGCCGATGAACCGCGGCGTCGAGATAGATTCTGCTACCGCCGATGATGTCGAGAAAAGTCTGATCCGCACGCAAGTTGAAATGGGTGTTGCGGCACGCATGGCCTGTCTTGAAGCTCTGGTGACGAGGCTAGCATGACCGCAACCCGTCTCTTTAATGCTCATATAATTGACCCATCGCAATCGCTTAACGGGATCGGCTATCTGGATGTGGTTGACGGGGTGGTTAATGCCATTGGCCTCGACACACCGTCAAAGAGTGGCAAATTTGAGCAGCTGATCGATTGCCAGAAATCATGCCTTTCGCCTGGCATCGTTGATATGCGCGTACAACCGGCAGATCCGGGAGCAGAACATCTCGAAAGCCTGAGTACATTACTGGCGGCGGCGGCTGGTGGCGGGATTACCGCGCTTGCCTGCCTGCCGGATACACGGCCGGTGATTGACGAGGCCAGCGCCATTGATTCATTGTGCCTGCGAGCATCGCGCATTGGCGGCCCACGGCTTCATGCCTATGGCGCCGCAACAAAAGGACTTGATGGACATGAAATGGCCGAATTGGGCTTGATGGCCGAAGCTGGCGCCGTTGGCTTTACCAACTGTGCAACGTCAATCAATGACAGCCTGATCATGCGGCGCCTTCTCGCCTACAGCAATATGCTGGACAAGCCATTTATACAGCACTGTGAAGATCACGCGCTCACAAAAGATGCCGAGATGAACGAGGGTGAGACATCGACGCGGCTTGGCCTGCTTGGGAGTCCCAGCGAGGCTGAGGTGATCATCATTGACCGTGATTTGCATTTGCTGCGTCGTACCGAGGCCAGATACCATGTTGCCCATATTTCGACTCGAGCCGGAATTGAGGCAGTGCGACAGGCAAAGGCCGAGGGGCTGGCTGTTACCGCAGATACTGCACCGCCCTATTTTCTGTTGAATGAACTGGCAGTCAGCACCTACAACACAGCTTTCAAGCTCTCCCCACCATTGCGCAGTGAAGATGACCGGCAGGCGGTGATCGAGGGGCTTGCTGACGGCACGATCGACGCGATTGCATCCGATCACATGCCAGTTGACCGCGACGCCAAAATGCAGCCGTTTGGCCCTGCCCAGCCCGGCGCATCGGGCTTGGATACACTGCTTGCGCTCAGCCTTACGCTGGTGCATCAGGGACATATAAGCATGGCACGCATGATTGAAGCACTAAGCCTTGCACCAGCGTCAATTCTCGACATAAGGGGTGGCACCCTAAGCCCGGGCTGCAGCGCCGACTTTATTTTGTTCCGGCCAGACAGCGGCTGGATCGTCAAAAGTGCGAACTTCATATCAAACTCGCGGATCACACCGTTTGAATTGCATCCGGTGCAAGGCATTGTTGATGCGACTTATGTTGATGGCACTGCCATATTCCTGCGTGACTAATCAGTCAGGACACCTGTACCGGGAACGATAGCTAGATGTTTAACGATTTTGGCTCTGTTTTGTTTGTGATCTGTCTTGCCTACGGGCTTGGCAGCATACCGTTTGGCCTTGTTCTGACCGGCATGGCAGGGGCTGGCGACATTCGGCAAATTGGCAGCGGTAATATCGGCGCAACGAATGTTCTTCGAACTGGCAATAAAAAACTGGCGGTTGCAACGCTGATTTGTGATGCTGGCAAGGGTGCTGCTGCTGTATTGCTGACCGCCAATCTTGTCGGGCCGGACCTTATGGCGATTGCTGGATTGACTGTTGTTATCGGCCATTGTTTCCCTATTTGGCTGAGATTTCGTGGCGGCAAAGGGGTTGCAACCAGCCTTGCTGCTCTGGCCGCACTCGACCTTCGGCTTGGCGCGGTGTTTGTGATTGTCTGGCTGGTGACCGCGTTCCTGTCACGCTATTCATCACTATCGGCCTTGCTGGCAATGGCGGCTTGTTTTGTGGCGGGGTTCATAATGCTTGACGACGCTGAGACCAAAATTGCCATTTTGCTGCTTGGTAGCCTTGTTTGGAGCCGCCACCATGCCAATATCGGCCGCCTCTTAACCGGTAGCGAGACCAAAATCGGCGCCAAAATTAAATAAAACCGCCAGCGAGACAACTAATGCCTGTCCGGTTAACGCTTTATTAAAGCCGCGGCTCTACTGTCCTTTGATGGATAAAAATGAAAAATTTGCTCAGATACGATTAATTCGAACGCGCCATATCGGCTCAATGACCTTTAGCCTATTGATCCAGCGCTAGGGCAGCGCGGTGCGGGCATTGGCCGCCATCACAGAGATTGCGGCACCCGGTCAGCCCAAATTATCGGTTGTCAGCCTTGCTGATGTCAAGGCAGAACTTGCCGCCTTTGCCGCCGATGATGCCAACTTGATCTGGCATGATAGCGAGGTCTACCCTGCACGTTTGGCACAATTTGATGATACATCGGTGATTTTATCAACGCGCGGCAATCTGCATAATTTGCAACAGCCAATCATTGCCCTTGTTAGTGCCTGAAATGCCTCAATCAATACGATGGGCCATGCAGAATCACTGGCTTGCGAACTTGGCGAGGCTAGTTTTGTAATTGTGCCTGGAATGGCCTGCGGCATTGATGCGGCTGCTCACCGCAGTGCCATACCAACCGGAACCATTGGCGTTATCGCCAGCGGCGTTGACATAATCTACCCAACGGAAAACCGCGAGCTGTTTGCGCAGATCGTCAAAGACGGGGTTACCGTTAGCCAAAATGCGCCCGAGTAACGCGCCAACGCCACGCCATTTTCCGACACTTAACCGGATTATCGCCAGCCTTGCACTGGGCGTTGTCGTGGTCGAGGCGGCAACCCGTTCAGGATCACTGATCACCGCGCGTGAGGCCGACGAAGGCGGCGGCGAAGTCATGGCAATGCCGGGGATCCCCGCGCAAATGGCTGTAACCAGCTTATCCGTGATGGTAAAACCCTGGTGCAACCTGCAGCGGAAATCATCGAGGCGATCTCGGCGCGTGGCAGTTTTGAAACAGCCCCAGTCAAACCAGTCTGGACAAATATTCCGCAAGTGCCGCTGACTGACGATGACGTTGCCCGATGCCGTGAGGCCATTTTAAATGTACTTGGTAGTGATCCCGTGAAATTGAAGATCAGATCTCACGGCGCGATTAACACCTGGCGGTAATCTGGGCGGCGATCCTTGAATTGGAATTAGCCGGGCATCTAACCCGACATTTTGGCAATAGCGTGTCACGTCAATTTTATGTTTAACCGGCAGCCTGGTCAGGGCGCGTAATCAAAATACCGAACTCGCCTTGTCAGAAACCCGCCAAGCAAATTAGCGAAAATATCCCTAAAACCGGTTAATTTATAAAAAAACCATCAGAAATTTTGACAAATCCAACTTTTGGCTTTATCGCAAGCCCTTCACGCGATAGTAGGGACAAGTGATGAAAGTCGTCGTTGTCGAATCTCCAGCCAAGGCCAAGACCATTAACCGTTACCTCGGTGATGGATACAAGGTGCTTGCCTCTTATGGTCATGTTTGCGATCTGCCAAGCAAGGATGGATCCGTGCTGCCTGACAATGATTTCGAAATGAAATGGCAGATTTCCAGCGGTTCTGAAAAACATCTCAAAGATATTGTTGTCGCGCTGCAGGGTGCAGACAAGCTGATCCTCGCGACTGACCCTGACCGCGAGGGTGAGGCGATTAGCTGGCACGTTCTGGAACAGTTAAAAAATACCAAGCACTTAAACGGGGTTGACGTCGAACGGGTAGTCTTTAACGAGGTCACGAAAAACGCAATTCTGTCGGCGATGGAAAAACCGCGCCAGCTTGATACTGAATTGATCAATGCTTACCGGGCGCGGCGGGCGCTTGACTATCTTGTCGGTTTTTCAATTTCGCCAGTTCTGTGGCGTAAATTACCCGGGTCAAAATCTGCCGGACGGGTACAGTCGGTTGCGCTTCGTCTAATCTGTGAGCGCGAGGCCGAAATTGAGGCCTTTGTTTCGCAAGAATATTGGAGCGTTGAAACCGCGCTTGAGCTGGCCAGCGGTGATCAATTTACCGCACGCCTTACCCACCTTAACGGCACCAAACTTGGCAAGCTGGACATTAAAACCGAAGCCGAAGCCAATGCCGCCGTCGCGACTATCTCGGCGGCCACGCTCGCCGTTCAGTCGGTTGAGACCAAGCGTGTGCGCCGCAACCCTCAGCCACCTTTCACAACCTCTACATTGCAACAAGAGGCATCACGCAAGCTAGGATTTTCAGCGAGCCGCACAATGCAAATCGCCCAAAAACTCTATGAAGGCATTAATATTGGCAGCGAAACAACCGGTTTAATCACCTATATGCGTACCGATGGTGTCCAGCTTGGCGGCGAGGCTATCGCCTCGATCCGGCAGAATATCGATCAGCGTTACGGCAAGCGTTACCTGCCAGATGCACCACGCATCTACAAAACCAAGGCCGCCAATGCCCAAGAAGCCCATGAAGCCATCCGTCCAACCGAAATCACCCGTCACCCCGACGATATGCAGGCGTTTCTGGATCATGACCAGTTCCGGCTGTATGAGTTGATCTGGAAACGCGCAATTGCCAGCCAGATGCAATCGGCCGAACTTGATCAGACCGGCATTGATATTGGTGATGCTGCTGACGGAGTTTCCTTGCGGGCGAGTGGTCAGGTGATGGTGTTCGACGGGTTTTTGTCGGTTTACCGTGAAAGCAAGGATACCGTACAAGAAAATGGCCAGCAAGCGAATGGCGACAGCGACGACGATACCGCGCTGCTGCCAAGCATGGCAAAGGGCGATCTGCTAACAACAAACAAGGTCATGCCAGAACAGCATTTTACCCAGCCACCACCGCGCTTTACTGATGCAAGCCTGGTCAAACGTATGGAAGAGTTGGGCATTGGACGGCCGTCGACCTACGCGTCAATCATTCAGGTACTGCAGAACCGTAATTATGTGGTTAAGGATAAGGGCCGATTTGTTCCTGAGGATCGTGGCCGGTTGGTTTCAACGTTTCTGGGCAATTTCTTTGACCGCTATGTTGAGTATGATTTTACCGCCCAGCTCGAATCGCAGCTTGATGAAGTTTCGGCAGGAACGCTTGATTGGAAGACACTTCTGGCGCAATTCTGGGGCGATTTCAAAGCTGCAATTGACGGCACCAAGGGCTTGACCATCACCAATGTGCTTGATGTTCTTGATGAAGAGCTAGGGCCACATTTCTTTCAGGCGGATGAAACGGGTGTGCTCAAGCGAAACTGCCCGAATTGTGACAGTGGCCGTTTGGGGCTAAAACTTGGAAAATTTGGCGCCTTTGTTGGCTGCTCAAACTATCCAGAATGTAAATTTACCCGCCAGTTGACGAGCCAGAATGACAGTGCCGATGGCAGCACACCCGTCACCGATAAGGAACTGGGGATTGACCCTGCTTCTAATATGCCGGTTTATTTGCGTAACGGCCCTTATGGCCCCTATGTGCAGATCGGCGATCCGGAAACCAGCAAACCGAAGCGTGCGTCATTGCCAAAAGGCACCAGCGCGGCAAATCTGGATCTGGAAGCGGCACTTGGGCTACTGGCATTGCCACGTGATATTGAGCCGCACCCCGAAACCGGTGATATGATTCAGGTAGGCCTTGGCCGCTTTGGCCCTTATCTGAAATATCAGGGTAAATTCACCAGCCTTCCGCCGGAAGATCATGTTCTCGAAATTGGGATTAACCGCGCGGTTGACCTGCTGGCTGACGCTGCCAAAAAGGCCGGCCGTCTGCTTGGCACACACCCAGATGGCGGCGAGGTTCATGTCAAGAAAGGCAGGTTCGGCCCCTATGTCGAGCATAACAAGCTCCGGGCCAACCTCGGCAAGGCGCATGACATCGCTGACATCTCTCTGGAAACGGCGCTTGAGCTGCTAGCTGCCAAGGCAGCCAAGGGCCCGGCTAAAAAGCCTGCTGCCAAAAAAGCCGCGTCTAAAAAAGCCACTGCCAAAAAGGCCGCGTCGAAAAAGGCTGTGACCAAAAAAGCCGAGTCTAAAAAAGCTGTGGCTAAAAAGGCAATTGCAAAGCGGAAAGCGAGCTAGATGGCGCGTAAAAAGGGTGAAAACCGCCCCGATCAATCGCCCAGCGCAGTTACTTTGCCTGATGAGGCAATGTTGCTTGATTACATCAACAGCTGTCCAGTGCCGCCAAGTCTTCGCGATATCACCCGCGCCTTTAACATTGGACAGGACGCCCGTGCCTCGGTACGCCGGTCACTGCGCAACATGTCACAAAGGGGTTTGCTGGCCGGAGATCACCGCGCCATTGCCGCGCCTGATACTCTGCCCGAAGTTACCGTGCTTGAGCTGATCAGTTTTGATGATGATGGTGATGGTCTGGCCCGTCGGGCAGGCAATGACAGCGAAAACCCGCCGGAAATCCGGGTAATCTTGAACCGGCGCGCCGGCCGCGCCCCATCGGTTGGCCAACAGGTGTTAGCCCGCCTAACACGGGTTGGCCCGGATAACTATGAGGCGCGCATCATCCGTGTTCTTGACCGCCGGCAAAAGCGCCTGTTCGGGGTTGTTACGTCCGCTGGTAAAGGGTTTCGCCTACAGCCGGCTGATCGGGGCAAGCGTGATAGCATTGGTTTACAAACAACCGACGGGTTGCCACTTCATGCCGGTGACCTTATCGAGGCAGAGTTACTGCCGTCACGTGGCTATATCGGCAAAACAGCCCGGGTCATCACCAATCTGGGCTCGGCGTCATCTGCCGGTGCCTTTAGCGCCCTTGCCCTTGCCGAATTTGGAATCCGACATCAATTTCCCGACGCCGCCATTGAGGAGTCAAAAGGCTTGAAAATTCCGCCCCTAAAAGGCCGCCGCGACCTGCGGGATCAGCCGCTGGTCACGATTGATGGTGCGGATGCGCGTGATTTTGACGATGCCGTTTTCGCCGAACCTACTGATCATGGGGGCTGGCGTTTGCTGGTTGCGATTGCCGATGTCTCGCATTATGTCAGGCTAGACAGCGCACTGGATATCGAGGCGCGCAAACGTGGAAACTCGGTCTATCTTCCTGACCGTGTTGTGCCGATGCTTCCCGAGGCAATCTCCAACGATTTATGTTCGCTGCGACCGGGGGAAGACCGCGCCGCGATGGTTGCCGAAATTCACATCGACAAGGACGGTAAGCGTTTTTCCCATCATATTGAACGAGCGCTTATCCGCTCGCATGCGCGCCTGACCTATGATCAGGTCCAGGCCGTTTTTGATGGCACCATCGACGAGGCGGATTGTGACGTGCCGCACGGATGCCTTCACGCATTGTTCGGTGCATGGCGCGCACTTGATATCGATCGCCAAAGCCGTGAACCGCTGGCACTGAACCTGAAAGAACGCCGCGTTGTCATGGATGATGCTGGCCACCCTGTTGCGATTACCCAGCGATCGCAGATCGAGTCGCAAAGGCTAATCGAAGATTTTATGATCGCCGCCAATGTTGCAGCCGCCGATAGCCTGATCGCCAGCCGCCGCCCGTGTGTTTTTCGCATACATGACACGCCTGACCCGAAAAAGGCCGCCAGCCTTGCCAAGCTAGCCGAGTCTGTTGGCGGGAAATTTACCACCGGACAGGTACTACGCCCGCATCACTTCAACAAGATTATCGCCCTAGCCGAAAACACGCCGGATGCGCTGACGGTAAATGAAGCCGTGCTTCGCAGTCAGGCAAAAGCTGTCTATAGCATTGACAACATTGGCCATTTTGGCCTGTCATTGCGTAATTACGCGCATTTCACTTCGCCAATTCGGCGCTATGCAGATTTGCTGGTGCATCGCGCGCTGGTTGATGCAGCGGCGGGCAAGAAAACTGGTCCGAAAGACGGGCTAAATGGCCTGCCACTTGATGCGATTGCCGAAATTTGCACGCATATTTCCGAAACCGAGACCACAGCAGCAGCAGCCGAGCGCCGAACCATTGACCGTTTTGCCGCAGCATTGTTTGAATCGCGGCTTGGCGTCGTCGTTGAAGGAACAATTGTTGCCGTCACCGGATTTGGCGCCTTTATCCGACTAGAGGATGGGGCTGCCGACGGTTTACTAGCGATCAATGCTCTTCCCGATGATTATTATGATTTTGTCGAAGAAACACAGTCGCTAGACGGCAGGCACAATGGCTGGCGATTTGTCGTTGGCACGCCGTTAAAGGTCAAGGTCACTGAAGTCACACCAATATCGGGCGGCATTCTTTTGGAATGGGTCGATGGCGGTCTGCAAAGCGACACGCCGCGCGGCAAATCTTCAAGACATAGACCTAAGGCGCCACATGAGCACGCTGGCAAACGCCGTAACAAACCATCCGGGCGTGTGCGGTCAAAGCCCAGCAATGGCGGGCAAAGTGCTGGAAAAGGTAAAACCGCGAAACGAAAAAGACGTTGATCTGCGCTTGACATTTGCTACGATTTACCGCAGTTTGCGCGCAGTTTTATCGAAGGGTCACCGAAACGACCCATAATTAGGAGTACGTGTCATGGCGAAGCCAGCGACCCTGCAAATCAAGCTCATAAGCACTGCTGACACTGGTTATTTCTATGTAACCAAGAAGAATCCCCGCACCAAGCCAGAAAAGCTTGAGCTGAAGAAATATGATCCGCGCGCACGCAAGCATGTCATTTTCCGCGAATCAAAAATCAAATAAGGGACACGCCAGACAGTCAGGCTGAAAGGCCGGATATGCATCTAGGACTTTCCATTGAAAATTGCGTTGTTAACACCGCCATCCTTATCGATGGCGGTGATTTTGTTTGGCAGAACAGCTATGCGCTTGAGCGGGACAAGATAGGCTGCCTGCTGGCGGTTTGCAGCGACATCAGCAAACATGCTCATACCGCCCATCCCGGCCTGTCCGAAAAGATTGCCGTCTCGACACAAGGCGGCTTTACCGGCCAGCCAAGCCCGCCTGACGGCCTTAAATGTCTAATCGGCACCGATCTTAGATCAAACCTACAAGCCAGCCTCGGACGGCCAGTTGCACTAGTAAGCCCGGGACAGGCTCTTGCCCTCTATGAAAGCCGTTTTGGCGTGGCTAAAAACTGCGGTGTCGCGTGCTCGCTCTATCTCGACAGTCATGTTTTTGGTGGGGTGACATTTGGTGAAAACCTATGGCGCGGGGCGAACCGTATTGTTGGTGCTTGGGGGCATATGCCATTGGCGTGGCCGGTGCCGCATGAACTTGACGGGCGCGATTGCTGGTGTGGGCGAAACGGTTGTATTGATTGTTTTTTATCGCTTAGTGGACTGGAAAACGAATATCACACAATTACCCAAACCCGGCTTGATATTCAGGCCATTTCGGCGGCTGCCAATGCCAGCGATCTGGTCGCGGCGAACGTCTTGCAAGTGCTTGACGACCGCCTTGGCCGTACCACAGCGACAATCATTAATATGTTTGATCCAGATGTGATCATTCTGGGCGGGCGGCTGGCAAATCTGGAGCGGCTTTATCAGACCTTGCCGCGCAAATGGCCGGGCTATCTTCTGGTTGAACGTAGCAAGACAAAACTACGAAAAGCCGGTCAGGATGAATTTACCCTTGCCAAAGGCGCCGCCTGCTTTGCCGCCGACCGGTCTTAACAAACTGCCTAGCTACAGGCTGGCATCTCGACACTCTCCAGCTTTAACAGCATGGCGATGATAGTAAAATCACCATAATCAATGACATAACGGCGAACGATCCCATTGGGCTGGATCGCAAAATGGATTTCATATTCGGGCTCGGCAGCGGTGGCTGCTGGCTTGAAATAGGCAATCTGCACCGGCCAATATCCATCCTGCCCCAGCGAGCCCATCTCAACCGCCGCCGGATCACCGCGCCAGCTGCCAATCACCGTGTTGGTCGATAACAGCGCATCATCAGGTTCAGCCCCGGTAAATACCGACGCCGCCAGAATCTTTTTGCCGGTTTTCGCACTGTCAAGAATGGAGGTCAGATGCCGCATCGGGAAATAGGTGTTTTCGGGCAATTCAACAGCAGCATCATCTGCCATGGAAAAATACGCATTACCGCCGGCTGATTTCAATTCCGCAAAGCCGGTAAAATCCTTCGCTGATTGAAAGCTGCTACTCTCACTTATCTCAAAGCTGTAAATCTTGCCAGTGTCTGATTCCCACGATTCAAAGTGCGAAACAACCCGGTCAAGATTACCCTCCTGAGCGCCAAATTCGATAACATAGTCTTCATTGGAGCGCCAGCCATCACATTCCCGGCCAAGGGTGAATGCAGACCGGCCACTAACCGTCTGCACGTTTGAGTTCTGATCTGCAATGCCAAGCTGCATTTCATAAAATGCACGGTGCGGCATGATCGTTGACGCCGCTGCGCCAGATGCAAACGCAGTCGCGCCCGCAGCCAAAATCACAAATGCGCCAAGCGCAACAGTAAGCGCACCAGTTGGCTTTGCAGACGATCGAGACGTTTTCGTAATCTTTAACATTCTTTAGATTTAGGGGGGCCGTAAAGCGAAATCAATAGGTTTGCCTTTCAGTACGCCGCTTTTTGCCGTATATGATCGGGGACGAATCGAGGTATTTGATGAAACGACATGTTAGCCAAGCCGGCAACGATGATGCCAAATCAACGAAAGTGGTACAGCCAATCACCACGAATGATGCCCTCAGCAGGATAATCAAACAATATCAATCCGCCGAATTTCTGGCTGTGGATACAGAATTCCTGCGCGAGCGCACCTATTACCCGCAACTATGTCTTATCCAGATCAGCGATGGCATTGACGCAGTAGCGATTGACCCGCTGGCAACCAATCTTGATCTCAATCCGCTCTGGGATCTAATGCGCAACCCCACAATCACCAAAGTGTTTCATGCCGGCAATCAGGATATGGAGATATTTTTACACCTGATGGGCAGTCTGCCAGAGCCGATTTACGACACCCAGATTGCCGCAATGGTTTGCGGGCTGGGTGATCAGGTCGGCTATGACAAGCTGGTCAAGGCCATGCTGAACCACGACATTGACAAGACTTCACGGTTTACCGACTGGTCAAAACGCCCATTGAGTAACCGGCAAATCCTTTATGCGCTTGATGATGTGATCTTTCTGGCGAAATTATACCCGTTGATGCGCAGCAAGCTGGAGCGCGAAAAACGCAGCCGTTGGCTGGATGAAGAATATGCCAAATCGAATGACCCGGCGACCTATGTCACCGCACCCGATAGCGCGTGGCAAAAGCTGAAAATCCGAAATATGCGCCCTGCTGCATTGCTGCGGTTGATGCATCTGGCCGCATGGCGCGAGACCGAGGCGCAGAACCGCGATTTGCCACGCAACCGCATTGTCCGCGACGAAACATTGATTGATCTCGCCGGCTCAAATCCCAAAGAACGCAAGGATTTTGCTAATATCCGCAATTTTCCCGGCGGCAAGGACGGCAAGCTAGTCGAACCGATCAGCAAGATATTGGCCAACGTTGCTGCGCTGCCCGGATCGGCACTTCCCCCCGCCGAAAAACGCGGGCCAGCCAACCGCCCCCAAGCGGCCGTAATGGAATTGCTGAGGGTGTTGTTAAAACATGTCACCGACAAGCATGATATCGCACCGCGTCTGATCGCCTCAGCGGAAGAACTGGAATTACTGGCGGGTGACGATAATGCGCCTGTCCGGGCGTTAACAGGTTGGCGCCGGGAGGTTTTTGGTGATCTGGCGTTACGGCTGAAACAGGGCGAGATTGCCCTGGCGGTTAAAAATGGCCGGATTATGCTGATTGAAAATACCAGCTAGGCTAAATCGTCAAAAACCCCCCTTGCCAGCGCAACCGATAGCGGCCTATGCTCCGCGATTGAACGCCGATCGAGCGCGCTAGCAACCGTTCTCACCGCGTGAAAAGACCTTTCCATGCGCCCCACAAGGTAGGCCAGCAACGCCGGTGGTGCCAGCATTTGCCGATCGGTAAAATATTTGTCCAGTAGCGCATAAAGAAGATCATCATCCGGCAAATCAATCTGCGCAATATTTACCGCCCGCATTCGTGACCGCAAATCCGGCAATCGCCATTCCATCTGCCCAACCGGTATTTGCGAAAGCAGCAGTAATCCGCCATTGTCTGCAGCCGAGCGGTTGAAAAAATGAAATAGCGCTTCTTCATCCCACGCATCAGTGGCAGTGATATTATCAAGCACATAAAATGCCGGTTCAGGCGGTATCTGGCCTGCCCTCACCCCAGAAAAATGATGACTGGTTTCAAGCATTGCCTGCCAGACTGCCGCAAGATGCGATTTTCCCGCACCCGATGGGCCTACCAGATTTAAGGCACGGCAACTGCCCGGCCATTCAGGCCATTGATCAATTGAGGCAAGCGCCAGCGCGTTGCAATCACTGACAATAAAATCAGCCCGGCCGGCCACCTGGCGAAACGGTAATTCAAGGGGCAATTGTTTCATTTAACCGATCCATTGCCCTAGCTGGTTTTTGGCTTGGCATTGATCAACAAGCGGCCATTATCATCCACAAGCTGCAACCTGTGCGCTGACAGCGCATTTTCCAACGCCCCACGCGATCCGGCAAGGCGTAGCAGAACCCGCCCACCCGAAACATCAATCGACAAGATCTGATAGCTCTGAATGACCGCGACCTCGTTCAGCGCAGTAAGCCGGCTAGCCCACTCCTTTACCGATGTTACCGGCACAAAAACATTTAGGTTGCCAATGCTTTTGCCATCAATCAGGTTTGCCGAGTGCCAGCTTGCGTCCAGCTTGGCAATAATTTTCTGACGCATATTGTCTAGATTCTCCGGCGCGACATCGGTTAGCAGCAACTCATCGCCTGAGAGAATGTCGGTCAACAACTGACCATTTTTGTCAAAGAGGCGCGCTGTAATTGTAATCACCGGCTTTGACCACTCATAATCAAGCAAGGCCGTAACCAGCATAATCTGCTCAGCTTTGACCTCGCTGGCGGCGGCAGCCAATTTCGCCGGATTGGCCTCATTCAGATCCTCACCGCGAAACCGCCGTTCATTTATTAAACTCCGGTCAAGCTGGCGAAGTGACAGCAATCCACGATAAGAGACCACCTGATCCCACCAGCCAGACAGCCACTGATTACCCTTGTACCACGCGCGCGCGCCATCCGGACCTTTCCAGACCGGGATTACCAAAATAGGAGGGCTGTATAATTCCGACCATTGCAAATTCGCGTTAATCATTGCTTGTCGCAGCCGCGTCGCGTCAAAACAGAAATCTAATGTCGCAATGTAGCGCTGCTCCAGATTATTCTCCTCGACGATATGCGTGAAATCGGAAAAATTATCGAGATCATGTGTTGCCAAAAACTGCGCCGTCCCTGCTGCCGCAGGCAACACCCGATCAAGCACTGTTGCAAAGGCGCGCTCGGCGGCATCCCGCACGCCAACATCACGCGCAATCGACGCAGTTTCTGCGCGCTGATCAACCTTGACGCCGGCAACGCCGAATACTGGTTCGCTGCAGCGCTTGTTTGCTGCCAGAACCGGGTGGCCTATGAATAAAACGAGCGCGATAAAAACCAGCATTCTGGAATGGTGGCTAATTTCTGTGATTATGTGAAAGATAAATGCTGCGCGCATGTCGTCCAATGCCTATTATGCGGTTAGATTCGATGGTCGATTATTATGTACCGATCCAAGCTATTTACATATTGTTATATCAATCCTAATCACCGAGGCCAGCATGTCTAGCGGACAAAAACAACCTAAATCCCTTAAATATAGTGACGCGGGTGTCGATATTGACGAAGGTGATGCGTTGATCAGTGATATTGCTCCGCACGCAAAACGCACAAAACGCGCTGGTGCCAGCACAGACCTTGGCGGATTTGGCGGCTTGTTTGACACCAAAGCTGCCGGCCTCAAAGATCCAATTCTCGTCGCCGCAACCGACGGTGTTGGTACCAAGCTTGATCTGGCCAAAACCACTGGGCTGCACCGCGGCGTTGGTATTGACCTTGTGGCGATGTGCGCGAATGACATTTTGGCACAAGGCGCAATGCCACTGTTTTTCCTAGATTATTTTGCTACTGGAAAACTTGAGCGCGAGATGGCAGTTGAAGTCATTGCCGGCATTGCCGATGGCTGTGTTGAGGCCGATTGTGCGCTGATCGGCGGCGAGACGGCCGAAATGCCGGGAATGTATCCGGCTGGAACCTATGATCTGGCAGGCTTTTGCATCGGTGCGGCCGAACGCGGCACATTGCTATCGCCGGGCCAGCCAAAGGCTGGTGATGTGGCGATTGGCCTGAAATCATCCGGTGTCCATTCAAATGGTTTTTCGCTGGTTCGCAAAATTATCGAAATATCGGGCGCCAACCTTAGCGCACCAGCCCCTTTCGCCCCAGACAAGGGCAGCCTTGGCGCAGTATTGATGGCACCAACCAGAATCTATCAGAAAGCCGCTGCAACAGCACTTGCAATTGGCGGTGTAAGCGGCATTGTCCATGTTACAGGCGGTGGTTTGATCGAGAATCCTCCCCGCGTTTATGATGCCTCACTGGCATTCAAATTTGATTGTGCTGCAGCGCCTCTGCCGCCGGTTTTTGGCTGGCTTCGTGACGAAGGCGCAATTGAGCTGTATGAGCTAGCACGCACATTTAATTGCGGTACTGGGCTGATCATCTATGTTGATGCTGGCAAGGCTGATGCTGTGTTAGACGCATTGTGGGCAGGCCCAGAACCTGAGGCCCGGATCATCGGCTCACTTATCCAGCGTGATGGTGATGATGCGGTAATATTGGAAAATAGCGAGCATTGGCGGGGGCCGGCATGATCCGGCTTGCCATTCTCATCTCAGGGCGCGGCAGCAATATGCTGGCGCTTGCCGACGCCATCGAGACATATCAAATTGATGCCGAAATCGCCATTGTTATCAGCAATAAGGATTGTGATGGCATCAGCGTCGCAGCAATGCGCGGGATACCCACCAAAGTGATTAACCAAAAGGATTTTGATACGCGCCGCAAACATGACATGGCAATTGCGGCAGCGATCACCGAAAGCAATGCCGATTATGTGTTTCTGGCCGGCTATATGGCCATTCTGGGCACTGATTTCGTTGAAAAATTTACTGGCAGGCTGATCAATATCCATCCTTCATTATTACCTGATTTCAAAGGCTTGGATACGCACCAGCGAGCAATTGATGCGGGAGCTGCCAGTCATGGTGCATCCGTTCATCTGGTCAATGCCGAATTGGATGACGGGCCGTTAATTCTGCAAGCTTGCCTTGATGTTGACCAAGGCGATACGGCTGATGGTCTTGCAGGGCGGGTGCTACGGCTTGAGCATCAGCTCTATCCCTATGTTCTGTTCAGCCTGGCAGCACAGCATCTAAGCCTATCATCTGAAGGTGCTGATTGGCGGATAAAGGATACTGCGTTAACGGCAGCACCTGAGGCAATGCAAGATGTTTTGGTGCGATGCCTGCGCTGGCCTGATGATCTATAATCGCGACAAATTCGTCTAATTGCGCGGTTGATTTGCGGCGCTTATTCGGTCATAACTCTAGGTGTATCTGAACAGCGGGTTGGGCGTTGCGCGTCACGCATCCGCTAAACCTCGCTGCGATGGGGAATAGGCATTTATCATGAATACAAAATCACTCGACAAACAGGCCAAGGAACATTTGCAGGTTTACCATAATGTTATACTTGCTGCGAAAATTGGTATTGTTGCAATAATTGCGACGCTGGTGATCATGGCGGCAACACTAATTTAGTTGAAAGGATAAAATTCCAAAGGGGCGGAAACATAAAAGGTGTCAGCTCCGAACGTTGGGATTTTAACAGGCGCCATGCCGGCATTAACCAAGATTGAATAAAAAAGGCAGGGCAAAACCCCTACCTTTTCTATTTATGCATTGCCTATCCGGCTATTTATGATGTGATTTCACAGCCAGCAAAGAAATAGGCAATTTCAATAGCAGCGTTTTCCGGGCTATCCGAGCCGTGCACTGAATTGGCTTCGATTGATTCTGCAAAATCCTTGCGAATTGTGCCCTCGGCGGCATCGGCTGGGTTTGTTGCCCCCATGACTTCACGGTTAGCAAGAACTGCATTTTCGCCCTCAAGCACCTGCAAAACGACTGGGCCTGATGTCATGAAAGCAACAAGATCGTTGTAGAATGGACGCGCAGCATGAACGGCATAAAACGCCTTGGCTTCGGTTTGCGTTAACTGCTTGCGCTTTTGGGCGACGATGCGAAGTCCGACAGCTTCAAGCCGGGCATTAATCTGGCCAGTCAAATTACGCCGTGTCGCATCAGGTTTAATGATTGAGAAAGTTCTTTCGAGTGCCATCGTGCATCCTTTGGTTTAACTAAGCGTGACCCAAGACCACGCCTTATTTCGAGCGGTAAACTATGGCGTCTTATTACGGCAAGCACCCATCATGGCACAAGCCCAAAATCAGCTGATCCAGAAAAACCGCGCTGAAACCGGGATAGACACCGTCAAATCCAGTAAAATCAGGCTTTTTTATCCCAGCCGCCTTGCGCATTTTGCAAAAAATAGCCCAGCTTACTATCACTTAAATCCTGCCATGCCTTCCATTGCGTTCGTGCTTGCGCTAGCTGCGCATCCGATCGCCCATCAAACAGGTAAAAAGCACGGTCAAATTCCTCCAATCTGGGAGGCACACTGCCATGCAGCATAAACAGAAATTCGGCATTGATCTGATTTGTCGCCATATCGCTTGAGATCCAGATATTGCAAAAATCAGCCCCATCAGCATCGTCTAGCCCATGCGCAAGCCATGACCCCGCCTCATGACTCCAAAGCGCCGAATCAAGTGCGCTTGCCGCCGGCATAGGGCAGAGAATTAGCGCCTTTTTCTTTGCCGCAAGTGTCTTTTTCAACAGCATCAGCAAGACAGTTTCCAGTCCCGCTTGACCTATCTGATAAAAGTCAATTTGCCGCATATTATCCAATTTTAGCTGTCAGGCTTATCCGTCACCGCAGATATTTGAGCGCCTTGCCAGTCATCAATCAACCGGTTCAAAAGGCGCACTCCATAGCCCGTACCGCCTTTGGGCACCGTCGCGGTGGCTGAGTCTGACCATGCTTTGCCTGCTATGTCGAGATGAGCCCATGGCGTTGCCTCGACAAAACGCGCCAGAAAACAGGCTGCGGTAATCGCCCCACCATAAGGCCCACCAATGTTTTTCATATCGGCAATGTGAGATTTCAGCATGCGATCATAGGCTGGCCCCATTGGCATTTTCCATAAAGGCTCGCTGGTAGCCTCTCCAGCCGACACTAATTGGTTTGCCAAATCGTCATTATTTGCAAAAAGGCCACCATATTCTCTCCCAAGCGAGGCAATAATGGCGCCGGTCAAGGTCGCAAGATTAACCATCGCCTGAGGTTTAAAACGGGTTTCAGTATAATGCAGCGCATCAGCTAGCACCAAACGCCCCTCGGCGTCAGTGTTGATGACCTCAATGGTTTTGCCTGACATTGATGTTACCACGTCGCCCGGGCGCTGGGCATTGCCATCCGGCATATTTTCAACAAGGCCGACCACACCAACAACATTTTTCGCTAATTTTCGGCCGGCAATTGCGCACATTGCACCGGTCACCGCGGCCGCGCCGCCCATATCCCATTTCATGTCTTCCATGCCCTTCGCAGGCTTTAACGAAATACCACCTGTATCAAAGGTTACCCCTTTACCAACCAGTGCAAAGGGCGCTTCGTCACCGCCCCCTTTCCAATTCATCACCACCAGGAAGGAGTCACGCCGACTGCCCTGCCCGACGCCCAACAAAGCGCCCATGCCCAGCTTTTTCATCGCCACTTCATCAAGGACCTCAACCTCAACGCCAAGCGCGGAAAGCGCCGAACAACGCGCCGCAAATTCAGCCGGATAAAGCTTGTTGGCCGGCTCAAACACGAGGTCACGAGCCATAAAAACGCCATTGGCAAGCGCCTGACGTTCTTGGAACAGCAAGCTATTTTCATCAAGCGCATTCCCCCCAACGACCAGCCGAACGCTGTTATTCTCATCATTTTTCTCGGTGAAATAGCTCTCAAAATAATGTGAGGCAAGGTTAGCTCCGAACATTATATCGGCCAAAACTGTCGCATCGAGTTTGTGATCGGGAAACCAGCCACGTTTAGACGCTGTTCTGCCAAGCGCTGAAAACAGCTTTCCACCCAATGTTTCCGCCTCTTTGCCCGGCGCCAGCTTATCGCCCGTGCCAAGCAGAAGATAGCTTTGCTTGTCGTTGTAAAGCATCAGGCTTTTTCCAGCCTTGCCGGTAAACTGCGCGGTTGCCATTGCAGCGATTAGAAAGGCAGCAACATCCTTTTCTAGATGCGGAATAATATCTCCGTTTTTGCCAATCAAACAGATTGTGGTGACGTCACCTTTGGGGGCGGTTTTCGCAAAGCTAAGCTGAAGTTTAACGGGCATTGATCTCTCACTTGTGGAAAATAGGGTCTATAGTTAAAACAGGCACTCACCGTAACTGTCAATCCAGCCAATTGGGCGCACTATAGGTTTTGCCTTAATACGGGCGATTGTGCTATTGAGGCCGTTGGCAATGGATAGGATTATGTATGCAGTTTAATCTGTATATTTTCAATCAGCTTTTACGCACCACATTGGCGCTGACATCGGTGCTGGTGGGGATCATTTGGCTGTTTCAAACAATCCGAATTCTTGAATTGGTGGTTAACCGAGGTGCCGCCGTCAGTGACTTTCTGATCATGTCAGTTGCGTCAATGCCTTTATGGTTAATGATCGCAATTCCCATTTCAGGCTTTATCGCGGTAAATTGGGTCTTTAGCCGGATCCTTGCCGACCGAGAGTTGCTGGTCATGCAATCAATTGGCCTAAGCCCCCTCCAACTTGCCAAGGCGCCAATTGCCCTTGGGATATTACTGACCGGATTTCTGGCCGTGAACTCTGTCTATATTCTGCCAGCCTCCTTCGGTGTATACAAGGACCTGCAGTTTAAATTACGCAATAGCATTCCGACGATTTTGTTGCGCGATGGTGTCTTTGTCGAGGTTGTCGATGATATGACGATGTTTATCGGCTCACGCAATGATGATGTAATGCGCGATTTATTCATTCACGATGCGCGACTTCAAGATCGCATCATCACCATGACGGCCGAGTCTGGCGCGTTTGTCGAACGTGACGGAAGCCCAACTCTTGTTCTGCAAAATGGGGAAAGATCGGAACGTAACGCTGAAGGCCAAAGTGGGGCTGTCCTGCTTTTCGAGACACATTCGGTCACCATCACCCGCAGCAGCAGCCGACCGACAGAGCGCGCCACGGTTGATATGAATGAGGACACTATAGCTAACCTGTTATCACCTGCAGCGGCCAGCTCGCCGCAATATTACCCTCAGCGTCACGCCGAGGGTCATTACCGGCTTGCCTCGCCATGGCTGGGGCTGGGGTTAGCCTTACTGTCAGCCGCGATAATTTTACGCGGACAGATCCGGCGCGATTTATGGCCGCGCCGTGCCAACACGAATATTGCCAGCTGTTTCCTCGTCATTATTGCGGTTATTGTCACACGCGGTTGGGTAACGAATAACACCAGCCTTTGGCCATTTATTCACCTGAGCGTTTTTGTGCCAATCGTGCTTGCCCTCTGGCTGCTTCGCTCGGCACAAAGCGGCCCTCATTCATCAGTAGATGAGGGGGCAACGATATGAGCCAGTTTACACCATTTGGCACGTTATTCCGTTACTTTGCATTTCGCTTCGTTGGCTGGATAAGCCTGTGTTTATTTGGTCTTGCGTCAATTATCAGCCTGATCCAGACGGTCGAGCTTGTCCGGCGTGTTAGCGTTCTAACGGCAACGACTCCGGATGTAAACTACCTCAATATGGCGTTTTTAAATCTGCCTGCGGTGATCGAGATGATTTTGCCATTTGCCATGTTGGCGGGGGCAATGCTGTGCTTTTCATCATGGAACCGAACCAATGAATTTGTTGCTGTGCGGGGGTTTGGTCAATCAATCTGGGCAGCGCTGGGGCCGGCTTTGTTCTCAGCATTTATTATCGGCATGCTTTTTGTCACGATTATCAACCCAATTGGCGCGGTTACATCGAAACGCCATGAAGCTCAGATGGCCAAAATATTTGGCGAGTCAGACAATAATTTCTCTTTATCGACAAACGGCATATGGCTTCGCGACACCATGGAAAGTGGCAAACTAATCATCCGTGGTGATGCGTTAAACGCAGAAATTGCCAGTATTATCAATCCAGTAATTTACCTTTATGGCGAAGGTGTGCACCTAACGGCATTGTATAAGGCTGACAGGATGCAACTTACTGATAAAGGCTGGATACTTGACCGTGCTGTGCGGTGGCTGAGTGACGGGCAAAAAACCGATATCGGCAATTTGCTGTTGCCAACCGGTCTCGACGCCCTTGATCTGCGTCAATCCGGGCTTCGTCCCCAGTCGATTTCGGTTTATTCCCTGCCGCGCTTTATTAACGGGCTTGAGCGCGCCGGAATCCCGGCGAGCGGCTACCGCTTTCACCTGTATAAAACATTATCTGCACCGCTATTGATGATTGGCATTGCAATGCTGGCAGCCCGAGTGACGTTAACCAATGTATCGCGAGGACGGCGCTCTCGGCTATTTTTGCGCGGCGCTCTTTTGGCAATTATAATCTTTATTTTTAGTTACTTCATGCAGGTTTTAGGATCAGCTTTGCAGGTACCGATGTCAGTTGCCGCATGGACACCGTCGATTGCCATTGCCCTATTTGGTGCCATAATTCTTGCCCGCACCGATGAAAGCTGATTAATAAAGAAATTGATTAACAAACTGATGAACAAAGCTTGCGCAATTCTTAGGGAACCTATCAAAAAAATTATGGATATAGTTGAGACAATGATCGCAATGCGAAGAAAAATGAGCCTGATGTCACCAGCTTTTTCCCTGATACTTATGCTTACCGCAGGAATGGTTATGTTCAGCGCAGGCGCGCAACCGGCGAATGGGGCGCTAGAGATCGTTGCAAAGGTCAATGGCAAGGCAATCACCAATTATGAGATTGAACAGCGCGCGGCCTTTTTGCGCATGGTCACAAATATAGAAGATACCGAGGCAAACCGCATTCAAATCGGGAAAGACGCAACGCAGATGCTGATCGACGAGTCCCTGAAACTGGATGCGGCGTCTGCTGTTGACCCAACCCTTGTGGGGAGAAGCCGTGAGACAGCACGACGGCTGGTCGATGAAAACTTTGGCCTCAGCGGTAAAAGCGGAGCTCAGCGGCTGCGTGACATGGGAATTGACGCGCGGCACATTCAATCAAAATACATTACTGATATTGTTTGGGGTGAATTTATAAAATTTAAATTTCAAAGCAAATTCAGTGATTTAGAAATATTAACTGATGCAGAGCTCGAACGCATTAAAGCTAACGCCAAACAGCCACAGGTCAAACTAAGCGAGATTGTCCTGCTGCCAGAACCAAATCGCCCGCTTGATCGCACCCTCATACTTGCGAATGAGATTGCCAAGGCGGTAAATCGCGGTGCCGATTTCAATGCAATTGCCAGACAATATTCCGCAGCGGGTACTGCCGGAAATGGTGGCGCCCTTGGCTGGATTATGCTCGATCAGTTACCGCCAGAAATTCAGGATTTGGTGAAGAAAACCGAGATTGGCAAGATTAGCGCACCGCTTCAACGTGAAGGGTTGGTGATTTTAATCCGCAATGAAGGCAGCCGCCAAGATGGTGTTGCTGACCCAAGCCAAGACATTGTGACGCTTGCACGGGCCGTATATCCGCTTGGCAAAGAGGCGAGCAACGCCGATAAGCTAGAGGCTGCAGCAAAGCTTGAGCGTGACACCACAACGCTAAAGAGCTGTGATGAGATTACGGCGCTGAACAACCGGTATAACTCAGGCGTAATGAGCCTGATTGAGAACGTCAACCTTGGGTCATTTAACCTGCCTTTACAGGCTCTGATCAACGATTTGGAAGTTGCTGTTCCAAGCAAACCACTGGCATTTGATAATAGTTTAAGCGTCTTTATGCTGTGCAAGCGCGAGGCCCCTAACGTTACCCTGCCATCCCGTGATGACCTATTGCGGGCTGAGTTTGATAAAATTTTTGGATCACTGTCCGAACGCTATTTACTGCGTCTGCGTCGTGCAGCGGTTATCGAAACAAATTGATAATTCGATGACAGTACGACCTCTTATTATCACACCCGGTGAACCAGCCGGAATCGGCGCGGAAATCGTGCTAAAAGCATGGCAGAGCGGCATCACAAATATTTGCCTAATTGACCAGCCTACGCATATTGAGCGCACAGCGGCGGCGCTTGGCATGACGCTAAGCTTGGCTGAAATCACTGATCCGGCATCATTTGATCCGGACAGTCGCCGCCTCCACATCATTCCGATCAGATGGATCAAACCGCCTGTCGCCGGCGCCCCCGATGCGGCAAATGCGCCGCAGGTAATCAGCGCTATCGAACGCGCCGCCAGCTGGGCTCGGGCAGGTGTCGCCGCTGGTATTGTAACAAACCCCATCCAAAAATCCACTCTTTATGATGCTGGGTTCGCCTATCCAGGGCATACTGAGTTTCTCGCAAGTCTCGCCGAGCCGGATCGCGGTGCGCCGCTTATGATGCTAGCCTGTGACGCGCTGCGGGTGGTGCCTGCGACCATACATATTGCGCTAAACGAGGTTCCGCAGAGCATCTCAACACCGCTGATCATCGAGAAATGTCAGCTTTTGAATGCAAACCTGAAGAACGGATTTGGCATCCCAAACCCACATATTGCCGTTTGCGGACTTAACCCCCATGCTGGCGAGAATGGGCGAATGGGGTATGAGGATGACACCATTATCCTGCCCGCAATAAACCAGTTGCAGGCCGAAGGTGTTAACGCCACAGGCCCTTATCCGGCAGATACGCTGTTTCACGCCGAAGCCCGAAAAACTTATGATGCGGTTCTGGGTATGTATCATGATCAAGTTCTCATCCCGCTGAAGACGATTGATTTCTTTGGTGGTGTGAATGTCACGCTTGGGCTTGATTTTGTGCGAACATCACCTGATCACGGCACTGGTCTTGATATCGCTGGCCGTGGCATTGCCCGGGCCGATAGCCTGATCGCGGCGATTAAAATGGCACGCCGCCTCGCTGACAAAATTACTTGTCGGACCGCAGCCTGATGTGGTGTATCCCCCCCTTTACGTGGCCCCGCCAGCAATCAACCCTGATGAATGGTTGCGCCCCATGAAAGGCCGGCAATCGATACTTGACCAGATCGAAGCCCTGCCCCCATTGCGTCAGCTTGTCGAGATGATGGATATGCGGGCGCGCAAGTCATTGGGACAGAATTTTCTGTTTGATCTCAATCTAACCCGCAGGATCGCCCGGTCGGCCGGCGTGTTGTCTGGCACCACGATTGAAATTGGCCCGGGGCCGGGCGGCCTAACCCGGGCATTATTGCTCGAGGGCGCCGATCAAGTAATTGCGATCGAAAAAGACCCTCGTGCCGTCGATATTCTTGCCGGATTGAGCAAAGCTGCTGGTGACAGCCTTGATTTGATCGAGGCTGATGCGATGGAAAGCGCGATCTGGGAAATGGGAACCCCGCCACGTCGGATCATCGCCAATTTGCCGTATAATATTGCGACAACTCTATTTATTAATTGGTTGAGCCATGCCAATGCTTTCGAATCCATGACGCTGATGTTTCAACGGGAAGTGGCGGAGCGCATCACCGCCAAACCCGGTGATAGTGCCTATGGCCGGCTAAGCGTTTTGACCCATTGGCTGGCCGATAGCGAGATTTTATTTGACGTGCCGGCGTCAGCCTTTGTGCCTGCACCCAAAGTCACCTCATCGATCGTACAGATTGTACCGCTGGCGGCGCCGCGCTATCCATGCAGCAAGAAAGCATTGGAAGATTTGACACGTATTGCCTTTGGTCAACGCCGCAAAATGCTGCGCAGCTCTCTAAAAAAAATTGGCGGGGAAACACTTTTACGCGCAGCGGATGTCGACCCGGAAAGACGGCCACAAGATATTGACGTCGCATCCTTTTGCCGCCTTGCATTGCAAGCCGAGGCAGCAGCGCAGCAAACCGGCTAATAGCCGGCGCGAAGCCTTTTAACGAAATCGGTTAAACCAACCTGCCGATCACGCCGCAGCCGCTCAGCCTGCAAAATAGCCTTTACTTCCTTCACAGCCTGATCAAGGTCGGCATTTACCAGAATATAATCATATTCACGGTAATGGCTAATCTCGTCAGATGCTTTTACCATGCGCGAGGCCACAACATCGGCGCTATCTTGCGCGCGGCTAAGCAACCGTTTTTCGAGGTCGCGCGTTGACGGCGGCAGAATGAACACCGAAACCAGATCTTCACGGCTGGCATCTGCAAGCTGCTGTGTGCCCTGCCAATCAATATCAAACAGAACATCGCGCCCGGCGCCAAGGGCGGCCATCACCGGTGCGGCAGGCGTACCGTAATAATGGTCAAAAACTTTAGCATACTCCAACATTTCACGATTATTGATCATCAGATGGAAATCATCAGCGGTAACGAAATGATAGTCTTTACCCTCGACTTCACCCGGACGGCGCTTTCTCGTGGTTGCTGAAATCGACAGCTCAAGCCGATCATCTTCAGCCAGCAAACGCCGCGAAATTGACGTCTTTCCCGCGCCCGATGGCGATGACAGCACCAGCATCACACCACGCCGGCCAACAGGACCATTCTTATTATCAATATCAGTTGACGATGCTTTGGTCATTGCGCTTTTTCCTTCTTGGCTTCGGCCTCGAACTCTCTGAATAATCTTACATTGCGGTTATGTTCGTCCAGTTTTTTTGCAAATCGCAACCCGCCTTTCCCATCTGACACAAAATAGAGATAATCGCTATCGGCTGGATGCAGCGCGGCCATGATCGATTCCTGTCCCGGATTACATATTGGCGTTTTCGGCAACCCAGAAATGACATAGGTGTTCCACGGTGTTTTGGTTTTTAGTTCGGCTTTGG
This sequence comes from Candidatus Puniceispirillum sp., assembly GCA_016778895.1. Taxonomy (GTDB): domain Bacteria; phylum Pseudomonadota; class Alphaproteobacteria; order Puniceispirillales; family Puniceispirillaceae; genus UBA3439. Next base: position 27,115 of record JADHOR010000011.1, on the reverse strand, counting down.
TTATCGGCTTTGGTTCGGCCGGGCTTTCAGCCGCATCATATTGAACTGTTGGGTCAGATTGCAATCGCATCCCGCGTTTCAACCGGTTGATAAAAACCGCAGCAACCAGCCGCCTGTCGCCGCCCGCGGCCGCCTCTTTTTCAATAATAGACGCCATGATTAACGCATCTTGCGGGGTCTTGTAAGGCAGATCAGGGGAGCGCTCAATCCACGCCTCGGCAAGCGCCATCTGCTGAACCTGCTGCATCCGATTGATCAGATCCTCGCGTGGTGTGGCATGGGTGTAAAAATAGGTTTCGGGGCGCAGGCTGCCCTCGTCTGGTATCGTTTGAATGTCACCGGTTAATTGTGGCAAGGCTGTAATGAGCTGAACCACATCGGCGCTCCGCAGCCCTTCGACGATTGTTAGACGCCGTTGATAGCTAAACCCTGCATTGATGATTGCCAAAATCTGGCTGAGACTAGCCTTTGCCGGTAGCAGAAATTCACCAGCCTTTGGCATAAACCGATCGCCAGCAAGTAATCGCGCCGCATCGTAATGATAGATTTGGGCTAGCACACCAGACCGGTCCAGAACCGAGCGCAAAACCTTGTGCCCACTTCCCGGTTCAACAATGATGAGAACATCTTCTTGATGCGGGCCCGGCGCGTGCAACATTCGGTCATGCCAGCAATAAATTCCAGCAGATGCGCTCAGGCCAAGCAGCAGAATGATGATCGCCGACCGGGGAAAAAACCGGACGGCTGACGCAAACATCAGGTAACCTCACCCATGATCAACGACGCATTCGTGCCACCAAACCCAAACGAGTTCGACATCGCATTGCGTACTTTCCGGTTACGCGATTTCAGCGGCACAAGGTCACAACCTGCAACCTGATCTTCTGGGTCATTTAGGTTCAGCGTTGGAGGCAAATCACCAGTTTGCACTGTTTTAATCGCGTAAATCGCCTCAATCGCGCCAGCAGCGCCAAGCAAGTGCCCGGTCGCGCTTTTCGTTGATGAAATCGACACTTTTGCCGCCGCATCGCCCAACAAACGGGCGATAGCCTTGGCTTCAATCAAATCGCCAAGCGGTGTTGAAGTCCCATGCGCATTGACGTAATCAATGTCGCTTGGCGCAAGTCCGGCACGCTTTAACGCTGCCTGCATCGCCCGGAACCCGCCATCGCCGTCTTCAGCTGGCGCGGTAATGTGATGCGCGTCACCTGACATACCATAGCCCTTGATCTCACCGTAAATCTTGGCACCACGTGCCTTTGCGTGCTCCAGCTCTTCCAGAACGACAATACCGGCACCTTCGCCCATGACAAATCCATCACGTCCTTTGTCCCACGGCCGCGACGCCACTTCAGGCGTCTCATTATAGCTGGTAGAGAGTGCCCGTGCAGCAGCAAACCCCGCCATACCAATCCGGCACACCGCAGCTTCCGCGCCGCCCGCTACCATTACATCAGCATCATCAAGCGCAACCATCCGCGCCGCATCACCGATCGCGTGCGCACCGGTTGAACAAGCGGTAACGACCGCGTGGTTTGGCCCCCGAAATCCGTAACGGATGGATACATGGCCTGAAATAAGATTGATCAAAGCTGACGGGATAAAGAACGGGCTGATTCGCCGCGGGCCTTTTTCGTTCATCAGCTGATCTGTTTTCACAATTGATTCGAGGCCACCAATGCCTGATCCGATCATCACACCGGTGCGGCATTGCGACTCGCGATCCTGTGGCTTCCAATCAGAATCCTCGATGGCCTGACAGGCCGCCACAAGCCCAAGCTGAATAAAGCGGTCTTGTTTCCGCTGTTCACGTGAGTCAATCCAGTCATCAAGATTAAGCCCGCCAGCAACGTCAGCGCCGGGCACTTGACCGGCGATTTGACAGGCGATATCGGAGACATCAAACTCTTCGATGCGTGTAATTCCACTTTTGCCGGCAATGATTTGAGACCAGTTATGGTCTACACCAGATCCAAGCGGAGTAACCATTCCCATTCCGGTAACAACAACACGGCGCAAGGCACACCTCCCAGAAAATCAGGTGGAAATAGATGGCTGCGCATCAACCAGACGGCAATGCACAGCACTGTTTTGTTTGAAACGCTGGCGCCTTAGGCAGCAGCTTCTTCGAGGAACGATACAGCATCCTTCACAGTAAGGATACGCTCGGCAGCGTCATCCGGGATTTCGACGCCAAACTCTTCTTCGAACGCCATAACCAACTCAACTGTATCAAGGCTATCCGCGCCAAGATCGTCGATAAAGCTTGCTCCCTCAACAACCTTATCAGCGTCTACACCCAAATGTTCTACTACAATATTCTTAACACGATCTGCGATATCGCTCATTGATGCCCCCTCTTAGAAGCTTGGATTTTGACCGGAGATCCGGCCGGAGAATTCAAAAGTTGGCGGCAGATAACATAGTTTTCTGCGTTATACCAGCCCCGTTCGTCACTATAATGCGCGGCACGTGGTTCTCAAAGCATCGCCATGCCGCCATTTACATGCATTGTCATGCCGGTAACGTAGGCCGCCTCATCACTTGCCAGAAACACAACCGACGCCGCAATTTCAGCCGGCGTACCAAGTCGCCCGGCCGGAACCCGGGTCAGCAGGCTCGCTTTTTGCGCCTCATCCAAAACATCGGTCATCGGAGTTTCGATGAATCCTGGTGCCACCACATTCACCGTAATGCCGCGGCTTGCCACTTCGGCCGCCAGTGATTTGCTAAAACCGATCATCCCGGCTTTCGAGGCGGCATAATTTGCCTGACCAGGATTACCGGTCACGCCAACAACCGAAGAAATTGAAATGATCCTACCGTTTCGCGCCTTCATCATCCTGCGCATCGCCGCCCGACACAGAAGCATGCTCGCGGTCATATTGACCTCGACAACATCATCCCAATCCTCATCCTTCATCCGCATCAACAAGCCATCACGGGTGATACCGGCATTGTTGATCAAGATCCCAACCGGCGCACCAGCCACGGTACCAGCTGCTTCGATTAGCCCAACAACCTTTTCACGGTCGGCCAAATTAGCCGTTACCACGAATGCCCGCTCACCAAGCTCAGACGCCAACCCATGAAGCCGTTCAGCGCGTGTGCCATGCAGAACAACAATAGCGCCCTGTGCGTGTAACGCCTTGGCAATCTCCGCCCCAATACCACCGCTGGCACCCGTAATAAGAGCGACTTTGCCCTGAAGATCAAACATATCAGCACCTTTTTAAAACAATGAGGAGGGCACGGCCCATCCGCGTTTTCGTAAACATATCTTTGCGGACGACACCAGACTACATTTGCGCCATGACGCTGTCCAGATCATCCGGCCCATCGAGGTTAACCACGGCCTCTGCCTCGACCCCGCGCTTGACCAGCCCGGAAAGGACTTTACCGGTTCCAAGCTCAATAAATTTTGTCGCGCCGGCAGCACTCATCGCCAGCAGCGTCTCACGCCACCGGACCCGCCCAGTCACTTGCGTCACAAGGTTGTCACGAAGCTGATGCGCCCTGGTTTCTGCGGCCGCAGACACATTACAATAGACCGGCATCGCCGCGTCCAATATCGCTGTTTCAGCCAGCACCTGTGCCATAACATCGGCGGCAGGTGCCATCAATTCACAATGGAATGGGGCTGATACTGGCAGTTTAATCGCACGCCGCAAGCCTGCAGCCTTGGCACATTCAATTGCTGTGTCGACGGCCGCCGCGGCGCCGCTAATCACAATCTGCCCCGGCGCATTATCATTGGCAATCTGCACAAGACCGAATGATTGCGCATCAGCCAGAATGGCATTGATCTGGTCTTCATCACCACCAAGGATTGCCGCCATTGCGCCCTCACCAACCGGTACCGCCGATTGCATCGCATCACCGCGCTGGCGCAGCAACCGCGCCGCATCACTGATGGTCAGGCTGCCTGATGCTGCCAGCGCCGCATATTCCCCAAGCGAATGGCCTGCCGCCATGCCGCCGCGCGACGCCAAAGATGCACCAAGCTCAGCCTCAATTAACCGAACCGCCGCCATTGACGTCGCAAACAGCGCCGGCTGGGCATTGCGCGTCATGCGGATCGCATCTTCTGGCCCATCCTGCATAATGGCAAACAGGTTTTCGCCAAGCGCGTCATTAACCTCTTCAAACACCTGTTTCGCTGCTGCATGTGACGCGGCCAGCGGGCCGCCCATGCCAACAGCCTGCGATCCTTGACCCGGGAACAGAAATGCAATCGATTGATTCGTCATATATTCCACCCACTCGCTGACCAAAAGCCAGCAGACTCAAATCGTTAAACTAGCGCAGCGCGCCGTTGGTTATATCCCAAACCCTATGCCAGAAGCCGTTGCAAAGGCAACCATTTGTCGTGCCAGCTGAGATCAAATAATCGGCGAGGCAAAAATACCAATAAGCCGACAAATGTGCCAAACAGGCTTGCGCTTGCCGAAGAAAAGTGTATTGTTCGCCGCGTGCTTGCGGGGAAACTAACTGCACTCACAATACATCATGGACTTTATCCTTGCCGGTTCGCCGGTTAGTTGCTGCCATTCTGGGTAGGAACAATAAGCCAAAAGGAGTTATCATGCGCTTTTATGAAAGCGTGTTTATTGCACGCCAGGATATTACTGCAGCCCAGGTGGAAACCATGGCTGATGAATTCGCCGAGATCATCACATCTGCCGGTGGGTCAATCAAAAAACGTGAATATTGGGGTCTTCGTGCCCTCGCCTACCGGATCAAGAAGAACCGGAAGGGGCATTATGTCATGTTCAATCTTGAAACCGGATCAGAAGCGCTCAAGGAATATGAGCGCATTATGGGCCTAAATGAAGATGTTCTGCGCTTTTTGAACATCCGGATTGAGGAGGTCGAGAAAGGCCCGTCAATCATGATGCAGGCAAAGACGGAACACCACCAGCGTGGCGGACGTGATGACCGTGAGAATGGTGAACAAAATGAAGGTAGAGCTGACAGAAATGACAGCGTAGACGCTGATAGCAGTGAGGGCTAATCAATGACCCAGTTGGAAATCAAACGCGAAGCCGTACGTAAACCATTTAACCGTCGTCGCAAGGCCTGCCCGTTTTCGGGTCCGAATGCGCCAAAGATTGATTATAAAGACACCAAGCTGCTTGCCCGCTACACATCAGAGCGTGGCAAAATCGTTCCGTCACGCATTTCAGCTGTGTCTGCAAAAAAACAGCGTGAACTTGCTACTGCCATCAAGCGGTCACGCTTTCTGGCACTGATGCCATATGTGACCGCATAAGCATCGCCAGAATTCAGGAGACATCAAAATGCAAATCATTCTTCTTGAACGCATCGAAAAGCTGGGTCAGATGGGCGATCTCGTCAATGTGAAAACCGGCTATGCGCGCAATTACCTTATCCCGCAGGGCAAGGCTCTCCGGGCAAATAAAGCCAATACGCAGCGGTTCGAAGCCGAACGCGCCCAGCGTGAAGCGAACAATCTTGAGCTCCGCAAGGACGCCGAGACCGAGGCTGCAAAAATGCAGGGTCTGGCTGTAAATATGGTGCGAGCTGCCTCTGAAATGGGTCAGCTTTTCGGATCTGTGACCTCACGCGATATTGCCGAAGCGGTTACTGAAGCCGGTTTCACTATCGACCGGAATCAGGTCGTTATGGACCGTTCGATCAAAGCTCTGGGCCTTACCGAAGCCCGTATCCGCCTACATCCAGAAGTCTCGGTGACTGTTGTTGTGAACATTGCTCGTTCGCTCGCCGAGGCGGAAACTCAGCTGAAAACTGGCATCGCTATAACCGGTGAAATTACTGATGATGAAACAGCAGTTGAAGCCGCCGAAACTGAGGCTTCCACAGCCGCAGACGACTCGGCTGATGCATCAACAGACGGCGACAGGGCCGATACTAACGAAGCCTGAACCTGTTAGGCAATTTAATTGAAACCGGAGCTGAGTCTCCGGTTTTTTTGCTCAAAACTGATGGTTTTTTAGATTTATCCCCAACATCCCCAGACTTAACATGGGGCGGTCGCGGCTTGAGCCTGCTATAAAACAGTATGGCTGATGAACGCTCGAACGTAAAAACCTTCCCCGGATCAGGCACCACACTGCTGGCGCGCATAATGCCGCACAATCTGCAGGCAGAACAAAATTTGCTTGGCGCGATTCTGCTCGACAACAGTGTGATTGAACGCATTGACGACCGTTTGCTTGCCGACCATTTCTATGATCCGTTTCACGGCCGGATTTTCTCGACAATTCAGCGGTTGATTGAACGGGGGCAACTGGCCAATCCGGTGACGCTGAAAAGCTTTTTTGTCGATTATGAAGACTCCCAGAACGATAGCGCCGAAACCTACCTCTCAGAGCTTGCCGATGGTGTAATCAGCATTACCCAGGCCCCCGATTATGCCAAAATCATCCATGAGGCTCATATCCGTCGCCAGCTCATCTTAATCGGCGATGAAGTGATTTTGGATGCCAGCCAGCCCGAGGTTAACGTGCCGGCGCATCAACAGATTGAAGCGGCCGAGTCAAAATTATTCCGGCTTGCCGATACTGATAGTGCCAGCGTTGGTTTGCGTGATTTTGACTCGGTGATCAGCGGCAGTATCAGCCAAGCCGACCTTGCGCGGAAAAGTGACGGGCACCTATCTGGAACCAGCACTGGCCTGACCGATTTGAACAATCTGCTCGGCGGTATGCATAAATCAGATTTGATTATTCTGGCCGGTCGCCCGGGCATGGGCAAAACAGCGCTTGCGACCAATATCGCCTTTCATGCGGCGGCGACGACCCGCACTGGCGAAACCGCCGTTCCGGTGGCGTTTTTCTCACTGGAAATGGCCGCTGAACAGCTGGGAACGCGTATTTTGTCTGAACGCGCCCGGGTTGACTCCGAACAAATCCGCCGCGGTAAGCTGAACAGCGCCGAATTTGATCAGCTTGTAGCCGCCAGCAACGTCATCTCAAGCGCCCCTTTCTTCATCGACGATACGCCATCGTTATCGGTCTCACAGCTGGCTAGCCGTGCCCGCCGCTTAAAGCGCACCTCCGGCCTTGGGCTGATCATCGTCGATTATCTTCAGCTGCTAACCCCGCAGCTGGGGGTGAGGTCAGAAAACCGCGTTCAGGAAATCTCGAATATCAGCCGGACCCTAAAGGCTATTGCCAAGGATTTGAATGTTCCTGTGATGGCGCTATCCCAATTATCGCGTGCGGTTGAAATGCGCGAGGATAAACGTCCAAACCTTTCCGATTTGCGGGAATCTGGATCAATCGAGCAGGATGCTGATGTGGTGATGTTTGTTTATCGCGAGGAATATTATCTGAACAAGCGCGAGCCCGAACGCAAAATGGAAGAATCGGAAGACACCTTCAATATTCGCCATGACGAATGGCTGCGGAAAATGCAGAATTCTGAAAACAAGGCCGAGGTAATCGTTGCCAAACAGCGGCATGGCCCAACAGGATCGGTGCTGGTACATTTCGAAAAACGCTTTACCCATTTTACTGATCTGACCGAAAGCACCCATCTTCCCGAAGGGTTCTAATATGACATGACAACCCAGCTTTTCCAGAATGCCGCAAATTCCGCTGATCTAGCTGCCGATAGCGCGATCACCGTTGATCTTGATGCGATCGTGGAAAACTGGCGTTATATCGACAGTCTGTCATCACCAAAAACAAAGACTGCGGCAATGGTCAAGGCAAATGGTTACGGCCTTGGCAGCGGCGCTGTCGCCAGCGCTTTGGCAGGTGCGGGCGCAGAAATTTTCTTTGTCGCAAGCCTTGGTGAAGCCATTGAATTAAGGCAGATATTTCGTGCCAAAAACCATGATAATCTGCCGATTATGGTATTGCATGGCGCCCAACGCGGTCAAGAAGACGCGCTTGCCGCGCATCATTTAATTCCGGTTTTAAATGATCTTGAGCAAATTTCCCGCTGGCAGCTTTTCGCCAAAAAGACTGGCACATCACTGCCGGCATTACTTCATTTTGATACCGGCATGACGCGGCTCGGGCTGGATGCGGATCAGGCTGACTGGTTGATCCAGAACAAGGCGGCCCTCGATGGGTTAGACATTGCCTATGTGATGAGCCACCTTGTCTCCGGTGAATTAATCGATGATCCGGTTAACCGGCGCCAACTCGCCTGCTTTAACGATCTTCGAAGCTGGTTTCCGGGGGTGCCTTCCAGCCTTGCCAACAGCGCCGGCTGTTTGCTGGGTCGCGATTATCATTTCCAGATGACCCGACCCGGGATTGCGCTTTATGGCATTCATCCGCTTGAAAAAGTGACGGCTCAGTTACGACCAGTTTTTGACTGGCAGGCCCGAATTCTGCAAATCCGTCATGCCGTTGCCGGTGACCGGGTTGGCTATGGCGGAACAGTCGAGTTACAGCGCGACTCTCGGATTGCCACAATCGGCGTCGGCTATGCCGACGGCTATCGACGCCAGCTTGGTGGTAAGGCAAAAGTATCAATTGGCGGACAGGTTGCACCGGTGATCGGTCGCATTTCGATGGATAGCATCACCGTCGATGTGACTGACCTTGATAAGGCTGCCCTACGCGCCGATTTTGCCGCGCTGATCCATGATGATTACCGGCTGGAAGCGATGGCAGCTGATCTTGGGACGATATCCTATGAAATCATCACAAATCTTGGTCAACGCGCAAACTGGCATTATCACGGCGGCGTTTAGGCATTACGCTGATCCAATTTTTGTCAATTAGCAGGTGATCTTTGGGCAGTTTCTTCCCATTTTTCCGGCAACAGACAGATTTGCTATAGCCAAAAAAGGCAAATATCGGCATAACGAAGGCGGCTTTTTCACCATTTATCGAGGACGGTTTCCAGACATATGCTCGGCTTTGTCCAAAATATAGGTCGCACCATCCTCACCTTCCTTGCCGCATTCGGCCGGATTACACTGTTTTCGGTAACTGCGGTGCGCTGGATTTTCACCCCTCCTTATTATTGGCCGCAACTGCTTCGCCAGATTATTGACATTGGCTATTATTCGCTCCCCGTCGTTGGGCTGACAACGTTGTTTTCGGGTATGGTACTGGCGCTGCAATCGTATACCGGCTTTGCCCGCTTTTCTGCCGAGGACACAGTTGCAACGGTGGTTGTTTTGTCAGTTACGCGCGAATTAGGACCTGTTTTGGCGGGATTAATGGTTGCTGGCCGGATTGGTGCCTCAATAGCCGCTGAAATTGGTACAATGCGGGTAACCGACCAGATTGACGCGCTTGACACCTTATCGACGCGGCCAATGCAATATCTTGTTGCGCCTCGATTGCTGGCCGGCACGATTTGTTTGCCATTTTTGGTGCTAGTCGGTGACGTGATCGGGGTTTTTGGCGGTTATATTGTCGGGGTTTATCGGCTGGGCTTTACCCCATCAATTTATTTGGCGCGAACGCTCGAATATCTTGAAGTTTCCGACGTGACGCTTGGGCTGATAAAAGCCGCCGTTTTCGGATTTCTGATCGCGCTTATGGGCTGTTATCACGGCTATCATTCAGGCCGCGGGGCGCAGGGGGTCGGTCGGGCCACAACCAATGCTGTTGTTTCCGCCTCAATCTTGATCCTGATTGCCAATTATGTTGTCACGACAATGTTTTTTGGTGGATAGGCATGGCGATGACCCCAAAAATAGAATTGTCGGCCGTTACCAAATCATTTGACGCCAATCATGTACTAAAAGGCATTGATCTGACCATCGCACCGAAGGAATCCTTGGTGATTATCGGGACGTCGGGCTGCGGCAAATCAGTCTTGATGAAATGCCTTAACGGGTTAATCACGCCAGATAGCGGCAGTATAAAAATTGACGGTAAAGAAATCCTTGGCCAGGGGCGTGCTGCGCTTGAAGATCTACGCCAGCGTTTTGGCATGACATTCCAATTTGGCGCATTGTTCGATTCGTTGCCAATCTGGGAAAATGTAACTTTTCGATTGCACCATCAACGCGGTCTTGGCAAAAGCGAGGCTCGTGATATTGCCGCCCAAACGATCAGCCAGCTTGGGCTTGCCGCCGCAGTTATTGACCGATATCCGGCTGAATTATCGGGCGGCATGCAAAAGCGTGTTGCGCTCGCCCGTGCAATTGTTGACGAGCCGGAAATCCTGTTGTTTGACGAGCCAACATCTGGCCTCGACCCGATTACCGGTGGGGTTATTGACCGCCTGATTGTTGACGCGCGCAAACGGCTTGGTGCGACCACCGTGACGATCAGTCATGACATGGCATCGGTGCGACGCATCGCCGATAAAGTAGCAATGGTGCATGATGGCGTTATCATCTGGGCGGGACCTGCCAGAAATATGGAAAAGAGCGGGGTTCCGGAGGTGCATCAATTTGTGCATGGCTTATCAGATGGGCCGTTGACGAGAGAAAAAATCCTCTCAAACAAGGCACATTTGTAATGGCGCGAAGTACGGTCGCATATGTGTGCCAGCAATGTGGTGCCATAGCCCCGAAATGGGCCGGAAAATGTGATGATTGCGACGCGTGGAACACGCTCGTCGAAGAAAGAAAAGAAGTACCGTCAGGCCCCGGAAAACGGGTGACCGGCCGCCGGATACAGCTCGAGTCGCTTTGTCCTGATATCAGCAGTGAGCCGCCGCCACGAATGCGCTCAGGAATCAGCGAGTTTGACCGTGTTTCAGGCGGCGGTCTGGTTCCCGGATCGGCAACATTAATCGGCGGCGACCCCGGCATTGGCAAATCCACCCTGTTGCTGCAGCTCACCTGCAAGCTGGCAGCGACCGGCCTGAAGGCAGCCTATATTTCGGGCGAGGAATCAGCTGATCAAGTGCGCATGCGCGCCCAGCGGCTTGGGCTTTCGGGGGCCAGTGTCGAGATTGGCACCGCCACAAATGCCAGTGATATTGCAGCGTCAATGGATGGTGCCAATAAGCCGGATATTATGGTGATCGATTCGATTCAGACGATGTTTTTACCAAGCCTGGATTCGGCACCCGGTGCGGTCTCACAGGTACGCGCCACCGCACAGGAACTCATCAGAGCCGCGAAAAACAATCAGGTCGCCTTGTTGATTGTCGGCCATGTCACCAAAGACGGCGCCATAGCCGGCCCCCGCGTGCTTGAACATATGGTGGATGCGGTACTGTATTTTGAGGGTGACAGATCGCATCATTTCCGCATCTTACGAAGCGTGAAAAACCGGTTTGGCGCGACGGACGAAATTGGCGTTTTTGAAATGGTCGAAGCCGGCCTTGCCGAAGTGCCAAACCCGTCAGAGCTGTTTTTGGCGGACCGGCGCGACCATGTTACCGGCGCTGTGGTGTTTGCTGGCATCGAGGGCAGCCGCCCGGTTCTTGTGGAAATTGAGGCACTGGTTGCGCCATCATCGCTGGCAAGTCCGCGGCGTAATGTGGTTGGCTGGGACTCAAGTCGCCTTGCGATGCTGACTGCGGTGCTTGAAGCACGATGCGGCGTGCCGTTATCGGGGCGTGATATATTCCTGAATGTAGCTGGCGGATTGAAAATTCATGAAACAGCGGCAGATCTTGCGGTCGCAGCGGCGTTGATTTCATCAGTGACTGGTCGGCCCGCGCCAAAACGCACAGTATTTTTTGGCGAAGTGGCGCTGTCGGCTGAATTACGGCAAGTTGCACAGGCTGAGGCTCGTCTTAAAGAATCAGCCAAGCTGGGGTTTGATAATGCAGTCATGCCGCGCCCCCGAAAATCAATTGCTAAAACGACCGGAATATCGATGGTACAGCCAACGACATTGGCCGAGTTGATCGAATTTATGGGTGGAATAAATTAAAGCTCTAACGCATAATTTAGCGCTTTTGTTGTCAACCCGTTTCTGACAAAGGGTCTGGATGATCGACTTTACGACATTAACACTGGTAGATTACGGCATCCTGCTCGTACTGGTGCTGTCTTGTGTTTTGTCCACCTTACGCGGCATGACGCGTGAATTACTGGGTCTTATCGGCTGGGTTGTCTCAATCCTTGTGGCAAATTTCACCGCCCCAAAAATTGAAGATCCGATTGTTGATTTGCTGCAAGTCGAGGGCCTGGGCGCGGCATTGGCATGGGCCCTGCCCTTTGCCGCATCGATTGTCTTATGGTTTGTCCTTGCAAGCCTGATGGCACCGTCACTAAAGCGTGTCGGGTTCGGCAGCCTTGATCGTTGGCTGGGCGTATTGTTCGGGGTTACCCGCGGTTATGGCCTTGTACTGATTGTATTTGTGATTGCCGTGTTTGTAGCGGAAGGTGAGAAAAATCTACCAAAAATCGTCAAGGATTCGCAGAGCACGCCGTTTCTCAGCCGCAGCGCCCATTATTTCGCGGACTTTGTGCCAGAGGATTACCAGGATCAGTTACTCGAAAAGCTGTCCTATCGCCCACCTTTGTTTGATGGCACTACAAGCGATAGCCTAAAAGCGCCAATTGAGGCAGGTAAAAATGCGGTCAACAGTGGCATGAAACTATTCAAGGATGAACAGGCGCGATAAAGCCGCTGGTACGGCCACGCTATGGCATGTCTGACACGACTTGACGCGCACCGGTGTTTTGGTTGATAACCCAGCCAATGGCGGACATCTAGGTGTTGTTATATCCGCCTTTACCTTAGGACATTAGTTATGAGCTTGGTAACAACCGACCCTTTTGATGATGATCATTTACAGGAAGAATGTGCAGTTTTTGGCATTTTTGGCACGAATGAAGCCAGCATTAACGCCGCGCTTGGCTTGCACGCCCTGCAACATCGTGGGCAAGAAGCGGTTGGCATAGTTAGTTTTGACGGCAAGTCCTTTTATGCGCATCGTGGTCTTGGTCACGTTGGCGAAAATTTTGGCGCTGGCTCATCCAATATCGCAAATCTAGTTGGCCATGTGGCGATCGGGCATAACCGCTATTCAACGAGCGGGAATTCAAACGCCCTGCTGGAAATCCAGCCTTTTTCATCAGAGCTGGCCTTTGGCGGCTTCGCGCTGGCGCATAATGGCAACCTTACTAATGCAGCGCGGCTGCGCTCATCACTGGTTGAAACCGGCAGTCTGTTTCAATCATCATCAGACACTGAAATCATTGTGCATCTGGTTGCACGCTCGCATCAGGACACGGCAACTGACCGGTTGATTGATGCACTAAAGCAAATCGATGGTGCATATTCGCTGGTTTGTGTTGCCAAAGACATGATGATCGGCGTGCGTGACCCGTTTGGGGTACGGCCATTGGTTCTCGGCAAACAAGGCGATGCTTATGTGTTGGCATCAGAAAGCTGTGCGCTAGACATTGTTGGCGCAGAGATTGTGCGGGATCTAGAACCGGGGGAAATGGTCGTGATTACCAAGGCTGGCGTCAAATCTCTCAAGCCTTTTCCGTCGCAATCCAGCCGGTTTTGCGTGTTTGAGTACATCTATTTTGCTCGCCCTGACAGCGTGATTGAGGGGCGCGGTGTCTATCATGCGCGAAAAGCCATCGGCGCTGAGCTAGCGCATGAGTCTGGAGCGGACGCCGATTTGGTTGTTCCCGTTCCCGACTCCGGCGTTCCGGCAGCTCTCGGTTATGCCGAAGCCGCCAAAATCCAGTTTGAATTTGGCATCATCCGTAATCATTACATCGGTCGCACCTTTATCCAGCCGACACAGCAAGGCCGTAACGACAGCGTCAAAATGAAACATAACGCCAATCCGGCAACCGTGCGCGGTAAACGTGTCGTGCTGGTTGATGACTCGATTGTGCGTGGCACCACATCGCGCAAAATCGTTGCGATGATGCGCGCTGCCGGTGCGGCTGAGGTGCATATGCGTATTGCAAGCCCGCCAACGACAAATCCATGTTTTTACGGGGTAGATACGCCCGACAGAGACCAGTTGATTGCAGCCAAGCTGGACATTGACGCTATTACCAAGGAAATTGGCGCCGACTCACTGGCATTCATTTCAATCGATGGCCTTTATCGGGCCATGGGTGAAGCAAGCCGCAATCCCAATGGCCCGCAATTCTGCGATGCCTGCTTTACCGGAGATTACCCGATTAAACTGGCCTCTGGCCTATCGAGCAAACGTGTTTCACATGGCAGCAGCCGCTAGCCCTCCCAACCCTGAAGTGAGCGCCGCATGACCCCCGATCTCAAAAATAAAGTCATTCTGATAACCGGCGCCAGCCGTGGTATTGGCCGTGCGGTTGCACTGGCGTCGATTAAGGCCGGCGCCGAGGTGGTCATTACCGGCCGCACTATTGGCGCACTTGAAGAACTTGATGACGAGATTAAGGCGTTTGGCGGGAAAGCGACCATTGTCGAGCTTGATATGTCTGATTATGCCGCAATGCCGCGCCTTGCTGCAGCGATCCACGGTCGCTGGGGGCGTCTTGACGGTCTGCTTGCCAATGCTGCAATGCTCGGGCCACTGACCCCGTTGTCACATCTTGACGACAAAGTCTGGGACAACACGATCTCGGTTAATTTGACCGCTCAGTGGCACTTAATCCGTGCGATGGAACCGCTGTTGATTGTCGCACCGGCCGGCCGCGCCGTTTTGGTCTCATCAGGGGTTGCTAATGCCATTGCGCCATTCTGGGGGCCTTATGCTATTTCCAAGGCAGGGCTTGAGGCGATGGGACGTGTTTGGGCGGGCGAAACCGAAAAAACCAATTTACGCATTAACATGATCAATCCCGGCGGCACCGCCACCGGCATGCGGGCATCGGCATTTCCGGGTGAAGATCCGGCTCTATTACCACAGCCTGCAGATATTTCGCCAGCTTTTCTGACGCTTCTCGGCCCCGATTGTAGCGATCACGGCAAATGCTTTAACGCCCGCGAAATGCTGGGGCTATAGGCGGCTTGCCCGCAGTCGAAAGCGGTAAGGATCAAGTGTGCGCCGGATATCACGATCGAGCGTGACGGGCATCTCCGCTATCGCTGCTGCCAGCATATCGCCAAGTAATGGCGCCAAGGTCAGGCCGCGTGCGCCAAGCGCCCCAAGCACAAATAAATCATCGTCGATCTTGCCAAACACCGGATTGCGATCTGCTGTGCTGGCCCGGCGGCTCACTCGCGCGCCAAAGCCTGCTGTATCCGTTAGGCAGCACGCCAGATCATCCGGCAAGAGCTGGCGGTTATGAAGATGCGCACTTGTCAGGGCTTCAACCCTCGCTTCACGATCAAAAGTTGCACCCAATTCATGAAAGCCATCCTTGACCGGCGTCAGATAGCCACCAAAACTGATACCCGCCTGCAAATCGGCCAGGTCAGCATTCGTCGGCACATGACTGACCTGACCAGAGGTAACGTCAATATCAATGCCGGTAACCGCCAGCATTGCATGAAGCCCAGCCAGATCAGCACCGCCCGCAATTACCAGCCGCTCAAACGTCAGTTGACGTCCATCAGCCGCCAGAAGGTGAAACTGACCATTGCCGCGGCTAATGTTTTTGACCTGAAAGCCAAAATGGGTGACCGCGCCATTGGCAAGATGCGCGGTTAGGCGTATCGGATCAACAACCCGCCCATATCGATACAAGACACCGCCAAGCGATAGCTGAATACCGGCGACGCTTGACGCGCTGGCCATATCAACAAACTGCATCAAATCTTCGGGCCAGAACTGCGTCCGAAATTTGGCTTGCCGCACCGCCTCGCGCGCTGGCCAATCGAGCGAAATAACCTTGTCGGCGATTGTTGCGGCGGCGGCATCGCTGCATCGCGCCGCATAGGACAGGCAATCAGCAGACAGTCGGCTCGCCGCGTTATGATCAACACTCAAACGCGGGCTTTGCACAGCCAGCCGGTTACCTGACGCACCACCAGCAAGCCCCTCACCCGCCTCGACAAGATGCGGCACCAAACCCCGTGCCGCAAGTCCTGCCGCAACCGAGGCACCAGCAATCCCACCACCAATGATACCAATCCTGCAATTTGCCAGATCAAACGATGGTGCTACAGCGCTCACCTTCCGGCCAGCAAGCATATCGCACTTACGACCAAAGCCGGGGCGTTTTTCAACATCAAACCCAGCATCAATAAGCCCCTGCCGTACCGATCTGGCAGCCGTGAATGTTGCAAAACTGCCACCAGCCCGCGTTAAACGGCCAACCGACTGCAAAAGATCAGATGTCCATAATTGCGGGTTTTTGGCCGGGGTAAACCCATCTAGAAACCATGCATCGGCGCTGAAATCGGCTTTGGCCAGTGCATCAGCCGCATCGTTATAAATCAAATGTAGGCGTACCCTGCCATCGAAAAAATCACAGCGATGCAATCCAGGCCAATATGGCGGCAGTGCCGCAACTAGATCACGGCTGTAATTGGTAAGTGCCGGAAATGCCTGATGAGATTGCGCGATGACAGCGGCTGGCAACGGCCGTGACTCAATGGAAATATAGTCTATTTGGCACGGCCGCTGATCAGATATTGCCCGATCATCAAGCAGCGCCAACAACGCCAAAAAATTCAAACCTGTTCCAAATCCGGTTTCAGCAATGGTAAAATGTGATGCCGTGGCAAGCCTTTGAGGCAATTCATTGCCGGCAAGAAACACATGGCGAGCCTCGCCATAACCATCATCTGCCGAAAAATACAAATCATCAAAATCATCCGCGCGCAAAATCCCATCACGCTGGGATAATGGTGCAGTGGCCAGCTGGTAATCGGCTGCATGATGCGTTACGGGTTCAGTCATGATGGTAATCTGCACCTGCCGCGCCCACGCCGCAAGAAAATGCCAATCTTTCCGCTAAAAAAGATGGTCGCTTTAACGTTTTTTTTCGTTTTTTGCCAGTTATTCTGTGATGCGTGATCATATGAACATATTTGGTGCGCCATGCCGACCCGCATCGAATTAGCAATTTTGGAGCAGTTCCTTAATTTTGGTGGCCTTACCATTACCGTCGCAAACGGCCCTTGCGATTGCCTGAAGGGCAAACAAAAAGGCCCAGATGTGGCCATCCACTTAAAAACCCGTCGCCTGTTCTGGAGTATTCTGCTTCAACCAGACCTTGCTACCGGCGAGGCCTATATGGATGGAAGCCTGATCATCGAGGAGAATGATTTTGATCCGTTCATGGTACTTTTGATGGCAAATCACAGTCATTGGCAAAATCACTGGCTGTCAAAATTAAGTCTGTTTGCCAATAATTGCCTGGCATTTTGGCACTATTTTAACCTGCCCGGTCGAGCCAAGCTTAATGTTGCACATCATTATGATCTGAAAGACAGTCTATTTCATCAGTTCCTTGACCCACTGCGTCAATATTTCTGTGGTTACTTCCATGATGCCGGTGAGCCGATTACTGACGCGCAAATCAAAAAGCTGGCGCGGATGGGGCCAAGCTGTGTTTGCAACCGGGGCATCATATTCTTGATATTGGCTGTGGATGAGGCGGCCTTGCCAACGCGCCGTATTTGACCCAGCCCGACATTTCGGTAACCGGCATCACCCTCTCTGAAAATCAGCACGACTATGCCCGCCACAAGGCAAAAGAGGATTAGCGAAGCCAATATCTTAAGTTTGAGCTTTGCGATTACCGGCATCAACGCGGTGCCTCTGACCGCATCGTGTCGGTCGGGATGCTTGAGCATGTGGGCAAGCGTCAATTCAACAGCTATTTTGCCAGCATTGCACGATTTTAGCGCCAGATGGCGTTGCGCTGGTACATTCGATCGGGGTTCATCAAACGGCAAGGCGCTGTAATTAAGGGCTGAATAAATATATTTTTCCAGGTGGCTATTTGCCATCGCTGTAGCAAGTGACCCGAGCCGCTGGCCCGCAAGGGCTGAAGATTCTGGATATCGAAATCATGGTTGGCCATTGTACAGAAACATGGCGGCACTGGCGCTGGGGCTTTCGGGCGAACATCGCCAAGGTTAGCGAGGAATATGACAACAGATTTATCCGCATGTGGGAGTTTTGTCTTGCGAGCTGTGAATATTTCTTTCGTCGTCAGGACGGTATGGTATTTCAGATCCAATTGGCCCATGATCACAACGCTGCGCCTTTGACCCGGCGATATATCAGTCAGGATGAAGATCGATATCGGATAAGATTGTGCCAAAAAACCAGTTCTGGAAAACTATTCCGCTCGAAAAGCTAGGCAAAGACCAATGGGAGTCTTTGTGTGATGGCTGTGGGAAATGCTGCGTCTTAAAGCTTGAAGATGTTGATACAGGTGACGTGCATTACACCGATGTAGGCTGTAAGTTGCTTGATTGCAAAACCGCAAGATGCACCAGTTATGAAAAGCGCAAATCATTTGTGCCAGATTGCGTTTTGCTGACACCAGACAATCTGGGAGTCCTAAGCTGGATGCCGGAAAGCTGCGCTTACCGGTTACTCTATGAGAACAAGAATTTGCCCGACTGGCACCCGCTTGTCACCGGAAATCCTGACAGCGTCATTTTAGCCGGTCATTCGGTCGCCGGGCGCGTGACACCGGAAAGCGCGGTTGACGAAGATGATCTGCCTGATCATATAACGGTCTGGTAACCAAAAAAACAGAAAGGCAAATCATGAGCCGAACAATGTGGATATTGCTGGCATTGATAGCTGTATTGTCGATTTCGATGATTTGGCGCGACAGTGAAGGCAAACCAGCACCAAGCTGGACATTATGCAAAGAATCGCTCTTCACGCAGATCTTCACCGGCACCTGCACCTTACGCTTCAAAGGTGAAACAACGCCGTCCTAAGCGCGATAACCGGTATTATAGCTTGTCGAATTTGGGCAAAGATGATTATAACATCCTCCATTCATGTTCAGGAGTTAACATCATGTATTTTCGCCCCGGATTGCACAAAGAAGCAGGCCTTTCATTCAGCCCGATAAAAGCGATTATATCACCGCGCCCAATTGGCTGGGTTTCCAGCCGCGGCAAAGATGGTAGTGTTAATTTAGCACCCTATAGCTATTTCAATGCCATTTCTGAATTGCCGCCAATGGTGATGTTCAGCAGTGCACCATCGGGAAATGGGCAGCATAAAGACTCGCTTCGCAATGTGATCGAGACCGAGGAATTTGTGGTTAATGTCGTCAGCTCAGACCTTTGTGATGCTATGAACATTACTTCAAACGGACTAGCTTACGGTCAAAATGAGTTTACCGCTGCGGGTTTGGATATGGCCGAGTGCCATAGTGTATCAGTGCCACGTGTCGCCGCATCACCAGCTGCGCTTGAATGCAAATTATGGAAGGTGATTGAACTGCCAAAGCCGGAACATAATGATGCCAGCGTCATGGTGATAGGGATAATTACCGGCATTCATATCGCTGATAATGTAATCACTGATGGCAAGGTTGATGTTACGCGCTATCAGCCACTTGCCCGGCTTGGCTATATGGATTACGCGCGGGTGACCGATATTTTTGCAATGGCACGCCCCGAATAGGGATAGCCTCTCAAAATCAAGTGATTATTTTGGTGCTGGTTTTTGAACGGTGCTGGTTTTTGAACGGTGTTTGTTTTAACGCATTGTACAGCTTGAAACAATTGCTGTTACATATCCAAGAATGTCGGCTTTTTCATAACGAAGTTTCAAGATCCAGTCTTCGGTGGGGATAATCGCATCCACCGGCAATGATCCGCTGATGGTTTTTTGACCACCAAGGAACACGTGCCGCACACTGATCGGCAAAGTCGGATCAAACCATGGTGTATCACGCTGAGCCTGTTTTCCTGTGCTGCCCTCAACCGATAGATTTAGTCCGCCACCAAACAGCGTCAATTTGGACTCCGGCCCGGCATAAAGCGGCGTTGCAACTGCCACGTCGTTGCGCGCCAGCTCGCGGCAATTTTCTGGTTTTTCCAGAGACTGAATGGATGAAATAATCTTCTCTGACGTCACGCCAGTAGCTATTTTTCTGGCGATTACCCGCCGCAACGCCACATTATCGTCGCCAGTGACCAATTTTGCCGCACCATCCGCCCTGGTTTCTGCCAGTTCACGCTGCAGCTTCTGAACTTCAGTGCTAAGTTCGGTAATTCGAACGTTATTTTGATAAATCACCAGATCGGCCTCGGCTCGCAAGCTGGATTGCTCGGCTTGCCCCCACAGCCAGCCAACCCACAACGCACCAAGGATCAAGGCCATCCGCACAAACAACACCAACCAGCCGCGCATTTCGCGGCGGCGATAGTGTTCTTGTGTTTCAAAAAAATCCATGCGGGCAATCCTTGCCATGATCATGATGCCATGACGGCGCCATTGACGGTTCTAGATACAACAATGATGCCAAAACGCCAAGCCATGATCAGCACGGCCGACGATCGACGATAACAGATCACCTTTGGCAAGGTCTACTTGCTTGAAATTTTGATCAACACTTGGCACATTGGGAAGCCGAATCATCGCCAGATCCGGTCAGCTCGGTCTTTTTCACCATTAAATCGCTTGAGTCTTCTGTTATGCTAAAGTCTGGATTATCAGCCCCCAAACCAGGTTCCAAATCGGCACGAAAATCAGGCGCCAAATCAGTCAGAAAGCACCCCCAAAAACCAGCGGCAAAATCCATTAAAGACGATGCCGCCCACCGCGCATGGCAACGGATGCTGAGCGGTCGCCGCCTTGATATATTAAACCCGTCACCGCTGGATATCGAAATCGAAGACATTGCGCACGGGCTGGCACGGGTCAGCCGTTGGAATGGACAAACCCGCGGTAAACACAGCCTTTCAGTCGCCCAACATTGTGTCTTGGTTGAGCGGCTGGTGCGCGCAAATGCGCCAAAACTCGATCAGAAATGGTACCTCGCCGCGTTACTGCATGACGCGCCGGAATATGTCATTGGTGATATGATAACGCCGTTCAAACATGTCCTTGGCGATATCTACCATGACATCGAATCCGGGCTTGATCGGGCCGTCAATATCCGCTTCGGCCTGTCACCAAGCCTACCTGAGACAGTACAACGTACGATTAAACGCGCCGACCGTATGGCCGCATGGCTGGAGGCAACTCAACTTGCTGGCTTTTCAGAGAGTGAGGCAGCAAAGATTTTCATTAAACCGGCTGGCACACCGGCCAATCTAAGGTTGCGCCCACAATCGCCTGACGAGGCGGCGGCCAGCTTTTTGCGGCGCTTTTCCATTCTGGGCGGTTATAAAAAACAAATGCAGTAAATGCCGCTATTTACGCAAAGCCGAAGCCGCACGCTGGCGCTTTTTGACGCGGCGTGATTTCATTAAAATCTTGGCATTTCCCATCGTCAGACAATCGGGACAAACACAGCTTCCAGCAAGGTCAAAGCCGCCGCGCATATTGGGCAGATCCAAGCACCAGCAGCGATCCTTGCCGGGCGGCGCGCCACAATTAAACAAGGTGCCACAATGCTCACAGGTCAGTTTTTCCACAAAAACCTCCGCATCCCAGGTAACCGTCACCCAAGCATCTATTAGTTAATTCACAAGATCAACCCAAGACCAAGCCAGCCCGAAGCAGCTGCCTTGGGGACGCATTAAGGCTATTAAACGTCGCCCGCAAAATCATTTTTATGGCCTTATATTACCGCCGGATTTTAACAGCAAAAAGACCTTTTTCTTTCGTGCAAACTTTGCCACATTGAGAAGTAATCATATGACAATCCAACGCTGGGACATGAATGCGTTACTCACTCTGGTCATTAATCAATCAAGCATTGACAGGCAATCGAGACTGGAAACCGGTTTGGCGCGACCCCGAACCGAAACCGCATTACGACATCATTATTGTTGGTGGTGGTGGTCATGGGCTTGCGACGGCTTATTACCTTGCCAGTCGCTATGGCATGAAGAACATCGCAGTGCTGGAAAAAGGCTGGATCGGATCTGGCAATATCGGTCGTAACACGACAATTGTCAGGTCTAATTATCTGCTAGATGGGAATGAACCATTTTACGAGCAATCACTCAAACTCTGGGAGGGGCTTGAGCAGGATCTCAACTACAATGTCATGATGTCACAACGCGGCATCATTAACCTATATCATTCCGACGCCCAGCGCGATGCCTATGTTCGGCGCGGCAACGCCATGCGGCTTCATGGAGCCGATGCAGCGCTGTTGAATCAAGACCAATTGCGCGCGCTTTGCCCGTTTCTAGATTTTAAAAATGCGCGGTTTCCGATCAGGGGCGGCCTGCTGCAAAAACGTGCCGGAACTGCCCGGCATGATGCGGTGGCATGGGGTTATGCACGCGGGGCTGATCAGCGCGGTGTCGACATAATCCAGAATTGTGATGTGACAGATTTTCTGATCAAGGATGGCCTATGCACTGGCGTTGAAACCAGCCGTGGTACAATTCGCGCAGATAAGATTGGGGTTGCGGTTGCCGGTTCAACCAGCCGTGTAATGGCAAAAGCTGGATTAAGATTACCGATAGAAAGCCATGTATTACAGGCCTTTGTCAGCGAGGGGCTAAAGCCAGTAATTCCGGGGGTGATCACGTTTGGCGCCGGGCATTTCTACATCAGCCAGTCAGACAAGGGTGGGCTTGTCTTCGGCGGTGATATTGACGGCTATAACAGCTATGCCCAACGCGGCAATCTGCCGGTTTTCGAGGATGTTTGCGAAGGTGGTATGGCAATCATGCCGATGATTGGTCGGGCGCGGCTTTTGCGTAATTGGGGCGGCATCATGGATATGTCGATGGACGGCTCGCCAATTATCGATAAAACGCCAATTGATCAATTATATCTGAATGCTGGATGGTGCTACGGCGGATTTAAGGCCACCCCTGCGTCTGGGCTATGTTTTGCGCATCTTCTGGCGAATGATGAGCCGCATAAGGTTGCCACCAAATTTCGTCTCGACCGGTTTCAGCGAGGTGCGATGATTGACGAACGCGGTGCCGGGGCTCAGCCAAATCTGCATTAACCAAGATTTTGAGGATTGATTGAAACAAATGATTATTAACCATCCCCATCTTGGCCCGCGTGACGCCAGTGAATTCACCGTTCTTGGTGATGCCAGCCTGATCAATCGACCCAGCTGGCAGGCTGAGAACGCCGATGATGCTTTTTATAGCTATCTTTACCTTCGCGATAATCCGGCGGGGCTGCATCGTGAATTATGGTTTCATGAGCAGGGCGACCGTTCATGGCTAATAGTTACCCGTGATACGCTAACCCATGCGGTGATAAATGTCGCACTTGCCAGTGACGTTGCCAAAGCTGGCAAACCTGCTCCAGCCGCGACCAAAAAACTGGCGAAAAAAACCACTGAAAAAACGGCCAAAGCCTCAACCAAAAGCGGCAAATCGGGTAAAGCTGGAGGAAAAGGCGGATGAGTGCGGCAAGCCTTTCGCAAAAAAACCGGATCGCTGGCGGGCTGGTTGATCGCAGCCGGCCATTAGGCTTTCGCTTTGATGGACAGCATTACACTGGCTTTGCTGGTGATACGCTGGCATCGGCATTATTGGCGAATAATATTCGCCTTGTCGGGCGCAGCTTTAAATATCACCGGCCACGCGGGATTTTAACTGCCGGATCGGAAGAGCCAAACGCGTTGGTAACAATCGGTGGTGGCGCGTATCAAGACCCTAATTGCCGTGCCACGACGGCTGAATTGATTGAGGGGATGAACGCCAAGAGCCAGACCAAACTGGGCTCATTGTCATTTGATTTCATGGCGATCAATGATTTTCTATCACCGTTGCTGGGCGCCGGCTTTTATTACAAAACCTTCATGTGGCCCGCCGCCTTTTGGGAAAAACTGTACGAGCCGATCATTCGAAAAGCCGCTGGTCTTGGCAGCCTGTCCGGTCTTGCCGATCCTGACAATTATGACAAAGGCTATCTCCATTGCGACGTGCTGGTTATCGGCAGTGGACCAAGCGGATTGATGGCCGCACTCGCCGCTGCAGAATCTGGGCTTCGGGTTATTTTAGCGGATGAGGATTTTTGCCTTGGTGGCAGGCTTATCGCCGAACGCCAGCAGATTGATGACATGGAAAGCGCCGCCTTCGCCGCCTCAATTCTTGCCCGGCTGGCATCGATAGATCATGTGCGCATCCTGCCCAAAACAAACGTTTTTGGTGCGTTCGACCATGGGTGTTATGGCGCATTGGAGCGAGTAAATGAACATAACGCCAGCGGCAGCGTTCGGCAGATTTTCTGGCATATCCGCAGCCAGCGCTGTGTTCTGGCGGCCGGGTCGAACGAACGGCCCATTGCCTTCAGCAATAATGACCGCCCAGGCGTTATGCTGGCTGGTGCCGTGCGCAGCTATGTAAACCGGTTTGGTGTCGCCCCCGGGAAGCGTGTGGCGATTTTCACCAATAATGACGATGGCTGGTCAACTGCTGAAGACCTGCATGCCGCCGGTGTTGAAGTGACCGCAATTATTGATAGCCGCAGTGACATATCAAAGACCCCGCCGAAAGGCGTGCCGACATTGCTTGGCGGCTATGTTACCAACACCCGTGGCAGGCTTGGCCTTACCAGCGTTCAGTTAAATAACGGCAGCCGTATTCCGGCTGATTGCTTGGCAGTTTCCGGCGGCTGGTCACCAAATGTTCATCTGACCTGTCATCAACGCGGTAAACCGGTTTGGCAGGACGCAATTGCCGGTTTTGTTCCGGGCGGTGTTATGCCAGACGGCATGATTGCAACCGGTGCAGCCAACGGCGTAATGACGCTTGATGCTTGTCTTAAGGCCGGCTTAAAGACAGGACAGCAGGCCGCGCGCAGTCTTGGCCGGAAGCCAGCCAGTATCAAACCACCGCGCGCCGCCGACGAAGCCTTTGCAATTCAGCCATTCTGGTATGTCAAAGACAGTGCTAAAAAGGCGTTTGTCGATTTCCAGAACGACGTTTCGGTAAAGGATATTAAACTCTCGCATCAGGAAGGATTTCGCGCGGTTGAACATCTCAAACGCTATACCACCCTTGGCATGGCCACGGATCAGGGGAAGATCGCAAATGTACCTGGCCTCGCGATTCTGGCCGATATTTCGGGAAAAACAATCGCTGAAACCGGCACAACAATTTTTCGCCCGCCCTATACACCCGTACCAATCGCCGCCTTTGCCGGACGCAGCCGCGGCAGGGGTTTCCGCCCAACCCGTCTTACCCCATCGCATAAATGGGCAGGCGAACAGGCGGCTGTTTTCGTTGAAACCGGAGCCTGGCTTCGCGCTCAATGGTACCCGAAAGCCGGCGAAACCGAATGGCGGCAATCAGTTGACCGTGAAGTTCTTGCCACGCGTGCCGGCGTTGGCGTTTGCGACGTTACAACACTTGGCAAAATTGATATTCAGGGGCGTGACGCCGGCACTTTCTTAAACCATGTTTATGCGAACGGCTTTGCAAAATTGCCGATTGGCAAGACTCGTTATGGCCTAATGCTTCGTGAAGATGGCATGGTAATGGATGATGGCACCACGGCACGGCTTAGTGAAACTCATTATTTGATGACGACGACGACAGCCAACGCCGTCGCCGTATTCAGGCATCTTGAGTTTGCCCATCAATGCCTCTGGCCTGAATTGGATGTACAGCTTATTTCAGTAACCGAACAATATGCGCAATATGCGGTTGCCGGGCCAAAGTCGCGGCAATTATTGGAAAAACTGGTTGATAAAGGCGTCGATATCTCGAATGCGGCATTTCCGTTTATGGCGTGCGGCGAAATCAGTGTTTGCGGCGGGGTTAAAGCGCGCCTCTTCCGGATTTCCTTTTCGGGCGAACTTGCCTATGAAATTGCGGTTCCCGCGCGCTATGGCGACTCGCTGATACGAGCCCTTATGGCAGCCGGTGAGGAATTTGGCGTCACCGCCTATGGCACTGAGGCTCTTGGCGTCATGCGGGTTGAAAAAGGTCATGTTGCTGGCAATGAATTAAACGGCCAGACCACGGCGCGTCAAATGGGGCTTGGCCACATGGTGTCGCAAAACAAAGACTCGATTGGTCTGGTTTTAAGCCGCCGCCCTGAAATGGTTCGTGATGATGATTATGAACTGGTTGGCCTGAAACCTGTTGACGTAAATAACAGGCTGACTGCAGGCGCCCATTTCATTGCGCTAGATACCAGTTGTAATGCCGAAAATGACCAGGGATGGGTAACCTCGGTCGCCCATTCGCCGCACCTCAATAGTGCCATTGGCCTTGGCTATATCCGCCGCGGCAGCAGCCGTCATGGTGATATCGTTAGGGCGATAGATTTGCTTGGCAAACAGGATATCAGGGTCGAATTATGCAGCCCGCATTTTATTGACCCGGAAGGAGAACGGCTTCATGGCTAAGTCCAATCCGGCAGTCAAATCGCCATTTTCCCTCGCTGCACAAAGCCCGCTCGGTGGACATCGAACAATTGCCGATGGTGCCAGCCTGATTGAAATTACCGATCTTTCAATCGTATCCGTTGCCCCGCTTATGGGCGGTGAGAAAAGTTTTAAATCCGCCATTGCCAAGCTTTTTAACGCTGGCACGCCATCGGCAACAATGGCGCTTGAGCGATCTGGCAAAGGCCGTTGTTTCTTCATGCCAAGCGCGCATAGTCAGTGGTTTTTGGTGTTTGACGATGTAAAAAGGGATCCGCTCGATGAGGCGATGGGGTTATTTGGCAAGGCTGCCACAACCCATCTTGCAATGACCGATCAATCGGACTCATGGGCTGTCATGGAGCTATGCGGGCTGGAGGCACGCCAAACCCTCGAGCGAATTTGTCCAATTGATTGCAGCGCCGGCGCGATGCCGGTTGGCACCACCGCCCGAACAATGATGGAACATCTGGGTGTGATCATCACCCGCCGCCCCGACACCGATGATAGCGAGCCCTGTTTCTGGCTGTTTTCGGCGCGATCATCAGCTGCGAGCTTTTTGCACGCTATCACCGCGTCGCCGCCATTTAATCGCTAAATCAGTAACCGTGTTTTTTTACCAGTAAAGCAAGCTTTCCTTTTGCATCATCAGATTAGCTGGGCTATCAACTGATACGTACCAATCAGGCGGGCGTGATGGAATGGTAGACATAACGGACTTAAAATCCGTGGGCCCTAGGCCGTGGGAGTTCGAGTCTCCCCGCCCGCACCATTTACTGTGTTCCAATTGAACTACTCAATTGATTTGCAAGCATTTTATTTGCAGCAGTCAATATGGGTAGACAATATGGTAGACAAATCTTGTGCCTCATATCTCTATCAAAAGCGTGGTGTTTACTA